>DASTDD010000192.1:0-13475 GCA_035710545.1 Steroidobacteraceae bacterium | reverse complement strand
TGTACTTCGTCAGCAAGGGCGACTGGCAGACCGCTACCGTGCTGTACATCCTGGCGTCGCTCGGGTTCTGGGGTGGCAACCAGTTCTACGATTCGCTCCTCACGGATGTCTCGGACGAGGCCGAATATGACCTGGTCTCCGGTTACGGCTATGCGCTGGGCTATCTCGGTGGTGGACTGTTGTTCGCGCTGAACGTGGCGATGGTGTTGAAGCCCTCACTCTTCGGGCTGGCTGATGCCGGTGCGGCGGTCCGCTGGTCGTTCGTCTCGGTGGGTGTGTGGTGGGCCGCGTTCACGATTTTCACCGTGTCGCTGGTGCGGGAACGACCGACCCACACACCACTGCCGGCACTCGCCGCCATCCGCGCCGGCGCCGCCGAGCTCGTCAACACCATCCGGCTGCTCCGGGGCGAGCGCGTGGTCCTGTGGTTCCTGCTCGCATACTGGTTCTACATCGATGGGGTGAACACCATCATCAAGATGGCGGTGGACTATGGCCTGTCGCTCGGCCTGAAGCAGAACAGCCTGATCACCGCGCTGCTGGTGGTGCAGTTCGTGGGTTTTCCGGCCGCTCTGGGGTTTGGCTGGCTCGGACAGCGGCTGGGCCCGCGCGCCGGTATTCTGATCGGCATCGCCGTGTACTCGGCGATTGCCGGCTATGCCTATTTCCTGCGCACGGAAGCCCAGTTCATGACCATGGCCATCATCATCGGCCTCGTGCAGGGGGGCGTGCAGTCGCTATCCCGATCGCTGTTCGGGCGGCTCGTTCCAGCGGGCAAAGCCGGCGAGTTCTACGGCTTCTACAACCTGATGGGCAAGGCCGCAGCCATTCTCGGTCCGACGCTGACGGGCGTCGTGGCGCTGCTGACCAACGACTCGCGCCTGGCGATTCTCTCCATCGTCATCCTGTTCGTCATCGGCGCCGCGTTTCTGTCGAAGGTGCCAGTTTCAGCCGCGCCACGTCCCGCTCGAGGCCCGTGAGGTCCGCGGCCTGTCCGGATGGGCGGGGCGGTCCGAAGCGCAGCTCCGCATAACGCAGCAGAAGCGGCCGCACCGCCCCGGCCAGGTCCGGGCGAAGCCTGTCGATCGTGCCGGCGTATGCGAGTGGTCCCTGGCTCGGCTGACGCTCCACGCCCGCTCGCATGAGCTTGTGACACAACCGCGCGTAGGCGCGCGCCAGCCGGTCCGGCCTGATGCGTCGCGGCCGATGACCGAGCTGCCAGGCGACCCACGACAGCCACACCAGGAGTGCGCTGGCAAATGCCCAGCCAAGCTGGCTGGCCCCCGGAGCATCGAATCCAAGGCGCTCCAGCACCCGCAGCTGATCGTCATAGCTGAACCGGACCACCCGGTCATTCCACCAGGCGTTGAGGGCGTCCCAGCGCTCCAGCACACCATTCAGCCATGGCCGCGACCAGACGAAGCGCGCGGGAGCGGACACTGCGTCGGGCAGCAAATCGAGGATGCTACGGCGGAGCCGCTCTGGCGCCACGACGGCTGTCGGGTCCACGCGCCTCCAACCCTGCCCCTCGATCCAGACTTCCGCCCAGGAGTGCGCATCGGACTGGCGCACGATGAAGTACTGACCGATCGGATTCCATTCACCACCGAGATATCCGGTCACCACGCGGGCTGGCAGGCCGCCCGCGCGCATCAACGCAACGAAGGCGGAGGCGAAATGGCCGCAAAAGCCCGTCCGCGTCTTGAAGAGGAAATCATCGGTAGAGTCGGGACCGAGCGCCGGTGGAGTCAGGGAGTACTGGAAGCCTCCCGTGCGCAGCAGCTCGAGCGCCGCGGCGACGAATGCGGAATCGGACCTCGAGTCGGCGCGGAGCTTGCGCGCGAGGTCCAGGGTTTGGGGATTGCGGCCATGGGGCAGAGCGGTCTCGCGGATTCTTCCGAGACCGGAAAGCTCACCCGTCGCGCGGGTTCTCGTGTGCGATGCCGCGGTGTAGGTCGTCACTTCGGTAACGGGGTCTGCAGCAATCAACTGATAGTCGTAGGTGAAGAGCACGCGCGTGTTCGGGGCGGCCTTCGCGGTATCGAGCGAAAACCACCAGCGTTGGGAGCTTGGCTCGAGCGAGACCTGGTAGCGATAGACCGGCCCCAGATACTCGAGCGGCTGCATGCGATAGGGACCGCCAGGGCCTCGCCGCCAGGTGTAACCATCGAATTCGTGCAGCACGGGGCCGCGCCAATAACGCTCCTCGGGCGGGGGAGCGGCACCCTGGAAGCGAGCTCTGAAAGCGACGTCGTACGAGGTGGTGAGCTCGGTGATGCTCCCTGGAGTCATCGTGTCACTGAGTCCGGTCCGCGCCACCGAGGAGCGGGGAACCGCCCAGAATGCGCCCGGGACGCGCGGAAAGAACAGGAAGAGCGCCACGGCCAACGGCGCGGCATACAGGAGGGTGCGCGCTGCGAGCGTCATCGCTGCATGGTTGCCGAAGATAGGCGCTGAAGGTGGCCCGATCGGTCTTGGATCGCTGCCGGATGAATTCGCGTGCGCGACGACCCCGAGCGCCGTGCAGCACAGCCAGGCGTGCAGCAGATAAAGCGGCGAACGCAGCAATTCCTGGCGGTCCAGGCAGGCAGCCAGCAACAGAAACAGCGACGCGCCGACCATGATGTACTGGTCCCGCTGCGCGCGGGTTTCCAGCAGCTTGATGCCGCCCATCAACACGAGCAGAGCGGTGCCGGCGCTCAGGCCATTGAGCGTGCGGAAGCGAATCAGCACCACCGCGACCAGCAGCAGTGCGAGGGCGCTGCGCGTCAGGGTGCCCGGTAGCCGGACCGGGAGGGCGCTCGCGAGCAGCCGCCACAGCACGAAACCGAAGGCCAGAACGGGTATCCAGGCGGGTACCCGGTCCATGTTGAGGGCGACTCCGACCGCGAATGCCGTCGTCACCCACTCGAGGCTGCGCCGGGGCATCACGGCGGGAGACCCTCGAGGCCGAACAGTGCAAGCGCCGCCAGGCAGCGATGCCGATGCTCCCGGCCTCGGTTCGCCGCGATACGCTGGCCGGGCAGGACCAGCTCGTAACGCTCACCGGCGCTCTCGGCAGCAACCACCCAGCTCGAGAGCTGCTCCAGGCGCGCCTCGGTGCCCAGGCCCCGGAGAGCCTCGAAGTCAAACAGGCGCAGCTCCGCGGCGCTGGCACTGTACTCCTTGACCAAGAGGGGTGACTCGCGGGCGTAGGCTTTCCAATCCACCTGGCGCGGTGAGTCGCCGTCGCGAAAGGGACGCAGGCCGAGCCACTCATCGAGGCCGGTGTTGGTGCGCGAACGCACACCCGGGCGCTCGCCGCCACCGCTTGGCATCGGCAGCGAGCCGTGCGGAAAGGGGTACACCAGCATCTCGATCGGCATGTGCATCCACGTCCAGGTCCTGAACAACCCGAACGGAAGCCGCGTGATCAGCAGCACGCGATCCACGCGCACCAGTCCGCGCCGTGGCGCCGCAAGGGGTAGCGCAATCGCCTGCCTGGCATGACCTGACAGATCTATCGTCGCCGGCTCGGCCTCATCCAGCGCGGCACCGATCCGGTAGCGTGCGTGAGTGGCCGGATTCTCGATGAGCAGCGTGAGCGACCCCTGGCCACGTGCGAATGTGGGTTGCGTGGTCGCGGCGAGGACCCTGATTCCGAGCAGATTCCGGTGGCACTGATGCATGCTGACGAGCGTGAATCCCATCAGCACGAACGTCAGGAACAACGCGCTGCTGTTGGCGTAATTCAGCCCTGCGATGAGCATGAGGATCAGCAGCAGCCCGAATCCGATGCCTGCCCGGGTGGGCACGATGTAGAGCCTGCGGGCGAGCAACGTCACCGGCAGCGAGTCCAGGCCCTGACGGCGCCTGATCCATCGTGCCATCCGCGCGCGCAGCCAGGCTCTCATCAAAGCGGCACGGGTACGGCCCTGATCAGCTCGGTGGCGAGCGCCTGTCCATCGTCGTTGCCGGCGCCGGGCTCGCGCCGCTCGAGGCGGTGGCCGACGATGGCGGGCAGCACAGTCTGAATGTCCTCGGGCAGCACGGAGCGGCGGCTTTCCAGGTAGGCCCAGGCCTGCGCAGCCCGCAGCAGTCCCTGCCCGGCACGCGGCGAGAGTCCCAGCTTCAGGTCCGTCCGATCCCGTGTCCGCGCAATCAATGCCTGCGCATAATCCAACACCGCATCCGAGACATGCACTGAGCGGACTTCATGTTGAATGCGGACCACGGATTCGGGCGTGAGTATCGGCGTGATCTCGGGTAACAGGTCGCGCCGCTCGCCCCCGCGCAGCAGCTCGCGCTCGTGCGCGGCGTCGGGATAGCCCAGCGTGACGCGCATCAGAAACCGGTCGAGCTGGGACTCGGGCAGGGAGAACGTCCCCAGTTGCTCGTGCGGATTCTGGGTTGCCACGACGAAGAACGGCTCCGGGAGGCGGTGGGTCGTCACATCCGAGCTCACCTGCCGCTCCTCCATCGCCTCGAGAAGCGCACTCTGTGTCCGCGGACTCGCCCGGTTGACCTCGTCGGCCAGCAGCAGTTGCGTGAAGATCGGTCCCTGCCGGAAATGGAACTGTTGGCTCGAGCGGTCGAACACCGAGACCCCGATGATGTCGGCCGGCAGCAGATCGCTGGTGAACTGAACGCGGCGCCAGGCGAGCCCCAGGATGTGGGCCAGCGCGTGCGCCAGAGTTGTCTTGCCGACCCCGGGAACATCCTCGATGAGCAGGTGACCGCGCGCCAGCAGGCAGGCGAGGCACATCCGCACCTGTGCGGGCTTGCCGAGGATGATGGTCTCGAGCGCGCCGAGGGTGCGATGCAGTGCCGCGGTTGTGGGCTCGATCGCGGCGGCGGCGTTCATGACGCCATTAATACCCGTACCCGTTCGAGTTGCGCCGTGAGGCTGGTCACAGTGCGCTCCAGCTCGGCCTGACGCTCGCGCTCGGTCTGCACCACGGCCGGCGGAGCATTGCGCACGAAGTTTTCGTTGGCCAGCTTGAGCCGAGCCCGCTCGAGGTCCTGTTGGGTCTTGGTGAGCTGCTTGCCGAGGCGTTCCACTTCCGCGCCGGCGTCGATGAGCCCGGCCATGGGCACCAGGATCGACATCGCGCCCATCAGTGCCGTCGCCGACTGCGGTGCCGGTGTGCCGGCCTCGAGCACAGTCACGCTCTCGAGCCCGGCCAGCTTCTCCAGGTAGGCAAGGTGCTGCGCGACCAGGGCGCGATCGTGGCTGGTTGCGCCCTGCAACACAACGGGGATCTGCTTCGAGGGCTTGATGTTCATTTCGCCGCGAATCTGGCGGACGCCGAGCACGAAGCCCTGGATCCACGCGATATCACCGTCGGCTTCCTCGTCGAGCGGATAGTCGCCGGCATCAGGGTAGGGGGCGAGCATCACGCTCACGCCGGGTCGGCCCGCGAGCGGAGCGACTCCCTGCCAGATTTCCTCCGTGATGAACGGCATCAACGGATGCAGCGCCCTCTGCAGAGCCTCCAGGATTTCGACGAGTGTGCGCCGGGTTCCGCGCTTGAGAGCTGGGCTCGCGCCGTCGGAGAGCAGGACCGGTTTCGTCAGCTCCAGATACCAGTCGCAGAAGGCGTGCCAGGTGAAGTCATACAACGCCGTCGCGGCGTAGTCGAAACGATAGTCGCGCAACGCCGCCTCCACCTCTCGCACCATGCGCCCGAATCGCGAGCGGATCCATCGGTCGGCTATCGAGTACTCGATCGGGGCCGCAGCGTCCGCGGCCGGCTCCTCCACCGACATCGAGACAAAGCGAGCGGCGTTCCAGAGCTTGTTGCAGAAGTTGCGGTAGCCGGCGACGCGGCCCAGGTCGAAGCGAATGTCCCGGCTGGGCGCGGCGAGCGCGGCCAGAGTGAAGCGCAGGGCATCCGTGCCGTGCGGCGCGATTCCCTCGGGAAAGCGCTTGCGGGTCGACCGCTCGATCGCGGCGGCAAGCTGCGGCTGCATGAGACCACTGGTGCGCTTGGCCACGAGTGCCTCGAGGCCGATCCCATCCACGACGTCGAGCGGGTCGATCACGTTGCCCTTGGACTTCGACATCTTGTCGCCGTGCTCGTCGCGGATGAGCCCGGTGATGTAGACGTCCCGAAAAGGCACGTCGCCGGCGAATTTCAGGCCCATCATCATCATGCGCGCGACCCAGAAGAAAATGATGTCGAAGCCGGTGACCAGCGTGCTGGTGGGATAGAACCTGGCGAGCTCCGGGGTCTGCTGCGGCCACCCGAGCGTGGAGAACGGCCAGAGCGCGGAAGAGAACCAGGTGTCCAGCACATCCTCGTCCTGCCTGAGCTCGAGGTCCGCGGGCAACTGATGGCGAGCACGAACCTCCGCTTCGCTACGGCCGACATACACCGCGCCGTCCGGATCGTACCAGGCGGGAATACGGTGACCCCACCAGAGCTGGCGGCTGATGCACCAGTCTTTGATGTTACGCATCCACTCGAAATAGGTTCGGGCCCAGTTCTCCGGCACGAAGCGGGTCCGGCCCTGCTCGACGGCCGCCACGGCCGGCCCGGCCAGCGGCGCGATGCGCACGTACCACTGATCGGTGAGGTAGGGCTCCAGGACAGCTCCAGTCCGGTCGCCGCGTGGCACGACCAGCTGGTGCTTGTCGATTTTCTCGATGAGACCGGCACGCTCCAGCTCGGCCACCACGCGCTCCCGAGCGACGAAGCGGTCGAGTCCCCGGAAACGCTCCGGTACGTTCTCGTTGAGCGCCGCGCGCGGCGTGAGAATGTTGATTTGTGGCAGCCCGTGCCGGGCGGCCACCTCATAGTCGTTGAAGTCGTGGGCGGGCGTGATCTTCACCGCGCCGGAGCCGAAGGCCGGATCAACGTAGGCGTCCGCGATGACGGGAATCGAACGCTCAGCGAGCGGCAGACGCAAGGCTCTGCCGACGAGCCCCCCGTACCGCTGATCATCAGGATGCACGGCAACCGCCACATCCCCAAACATCGTCTCGGGCCGTGTGGTGGCGACAACCACGTGGCCGCTCCGGCCCTCCAGCGGGTAGCGCAGGTGCCAGAGCTGGCCTTCCTCCTGCTCGCTCTGCACTTCCAGATCGGATAGCGCGGTGAGCAGCACCGGATCCCAGTTGACCAGGCGCTTGCCCCGGTAGATCAAACCCTCGGCGTACAACCGCACGAACACTTCGATGACGGCGAGCGAGAGACCGGGATCCATCGTGAAGCGATCGCGCGACCAATCCACGGAGTCCCCGAGGCGGCGCATCTGGTCGGCCATCGTGCCACCGGACTGGCCCTTCCACTGCCAGACGCGCTCGAGAAATCCTTCGCGCCCGAGCTCCGTGCGCGAGATCCCCTGGGCATTGAGCTGCCGCTCCACGATCATCTGCGTGGCGATTCCCGCGTGGTCGAAGCCAGGTTGCCACAACGTGGCGTCCCCACGCATGCGGTGATAACGCGACAGGGCATCCATCAGCGTGTGCTGGAAGGCGTGACCCAGGTGCAGTGTGCCGGTGACGTTCGGGGGTGGAATGACGATGCAGTACGGCGTGCCGGTCCCGCGAGGCCGGAACGAGTCATCCGCCTCCCAGCGTTGGTAGATCCGCCGCTCGAGGTCGTGCGGCGCGTAGACTTTATCCATCGGTACTGCTGATTTCCGGGTGCGTGGTCGAAGGCGCCAGGGCTGCGCCGCCCGATTATAGCGGCCGGGGGCCGCTTTTATTCCGCTCGGATGTTATGTGAGGCGGGCTGGGCCCCACGGTCGCGGTAAGCCTTGAATCGTGTCCGCCCGGCGCGCCGCCTCGCCGCATCGCCGTCCACGATCTCCGCGACCCGTCGTGTCTGCGCAAGGCAGTCCGGGATCTCTGGCGCCAGGTTGATGATGATGTCGAACATCCCGCCAGGGACGCCTCCGACGCTCAGCAGGATGGGCACGTCCTCGGCCGTCGTAGACGGGCCGAGCACGTCGTGCGGCACGAAGCTGCCATCCATGAAAGTCCACAGCAGCTCGTCGAAGCTGCGCAACTCATCCGGGTCTCCCAGCCGGACCAGGGCCCGCTGACCGGACAGATAGGCCTTCTCCGCGAGCTTGCAGCCGAGCCTCAGGCGCGCAGTCGGGGAGGCTTCCTCCAGGACATAGAAGTCGACCCGCAGCTGCGCATGCGCCGCGGCATCGACGGCCGGCGCATCAGCGCCGGATGAGGCGCGCGTGGTGGACGGCACTTCAGCGGCGGATGAGCCGCGCGTGGTGGGCGGCACTTCAGCGGCGGATGAGGCGGGCGGCGAGCGCTTTGCGGCGCTCGAACCGACAGAATCGAATGTGCCGGCGCTTTCGGCCATGACTGACGCCGTTGCGCCTCACGCGAGCGCGCGACGGATCAGAAAGTCCGAGAGCAGCGGCGTTGGCCGGCCCGTGCTTCCTTTCTGCGCACCGGATTGATAGGCGGTTCCTGCCACGTCGAGATGTGCCCATTTGAGTCCCTGCGTGAACTTGCTGAGGAATGCCGCGGCCGTGATGGCACCGCCTTCCCGGCCGGCGACGTTCGCGAAGTCCGCGAAATTGCTCTTGAGCTGTTCGCCGTATTCCTCGGTGAGAGGCAGCTGCCATGCGCGGTCGTCCGCGCGCGCTCCGGCTTCCACGAGCTCACGGACCAGCCTGTCGTCGTTGCCCATGACGCCAGCATGATGATGCCCCAGTGCGACCACGCACGCACCCGTGAGTGTTGCGATGTCCACGACGACGGCCGGATTGAAGCGACGCGAGTAGTGGAGGGCGTCGCTCAGGATCAGGCGACCTTCGGCGTCGGTATTCAGTATCTCGACCGTCTGCCCGGAGGCGCTGGTTGCAATGTCGCCCGGCTTGACCGCGTGACCGCTCGGCATGTTCTCCACTGCCGCCACCAGTCCGATGACACGCATGGGCAGGCGCAGGCGTGCCGCCAGCGACAGCGAGGCGATCACCGCGGCCGCGCCGCTCATGTCGAACTTCATCTCGTCCATGCCCGGAGGGTCCTTGAGAGAGATGCCTCCCGAATCGAAGGTGACGCCCTTGCCGACCAGCACCACCGGCGGGCTGCTGGCCTTGCCGCCCTTGTGCTCCAGCACGATGAAGCGCGGTGCCTGGTGGCTGCCCTGCGCCACGGCGAGCAGGCAGCCCATCTTCTCCCTGCGAATCGCCGGCTCATCGAGCACCTGCACTTTGAGGGAGGCGTGCTGCTTCGCCAGGACGCGAGCCTGCTCGGCCAGGTAGCTGGGCGTGCAGAGGTTGGCCGGCAGATTGGCCAGGTCCCGCTGCACGGCGGCTGCCGCGGCGATGGCCTCCCCGTGCACCAGGCCCCGTTCGGCGGCCTTGATCCCGGCCTTGCGGACCGGGCCTGCGAGCACGGTCTGCAGCGCCGGCGCCTTGGGTTTCTTCGCGCTCTTGAGGTCATTGACGCGGTACAGGCTGGCCGCGCTGAGCTCCGCAACCGCTCGGCCATAGTAGTAATCGTCCAGCTCGCGCGCGCCGGGTCGGTCGAGCGCAATGGCGATGCTGCTGATGCGGGTGCGCGCGATGGCTGCGAGGGCACTTGTCAGGGCGCGACGCCAGGGCTTGCGGCCGTAGCTCTTGCGCGATCCGAGGCCCGTCAGCAGTACCCGCGAGGCTTCGATGCCCGGAAGGTCCGTGAGCAGCAGGGTTTCCCCGGCCCGGCCCGACAGATCCCCGCGCGAGACGACTTTCTTGAGCCTGCCTTGCGTCGCCAAGTCGATGGCCAGGGCCTCCTCCGCCAGCTCCCCGTCCTCGAACACGCCGACGACGAGACACTCGGCCCCGAGTGCTCCCAGTCCCCTGGCCCAGACCTCGAAATGCATTCGACCGCCCCTCTAATTGCGCGTCCGGAAGAAACTGATTTACCTTACCCGCCTCGCCTGCGCCACGCCGGCGCTTGTTGATTCGTGCGTAGAGGCGCCGGGCCAAATCCGGCGCCAAGTGTAACCTGAGCGAGTGGCTGGTTGGGGAAGATCCTCGGGCGCTACATCTTACGGGAAGCCGCAGTTGCCTCGGTGCTCGTCACCGGTGTCCTGCTGGTGATCCTGCTCGCCAACCAGGTGGCGGTCGTGCTCGAGCGCGCCGCGCTCAATCAGTTCCCGCAGGGGGTGGTGCTCGAGCTGATCGGCCTGGGCGCCCTGCAAAACCTGAGCATTCTCATTCCAGTCGGCTTGCTAATTGGGGTGGTGCTTGCATTCGGCCGGCTCTACCACGACAGCGAGATGGCTGCCGCGCTCGCGTGCGGGGTCAAGCCAAGGACGATTTACATGCCGGTGGCCCTGCTGGCCGTCGTGGTGGCCGCGACGTTGGCCTGGCTGACGCTGTCCCTTTCACCCGGGGCGACCGCCCGAGCGCTCAGTCTGCGCAACGCTGCCGTCCGCGCCGGGCAGTTCGCGCCGATCACGCCCGGGAAGTTCCGCACGTTCGGGGGTGGAAACGCGGTCGTCTACGCGCAGAACGTGAAGCCGGATGGCACGCTCGGCAACGTGTTTGTCGAGCATAACGAGGGACCGCGTGTGGAAGTTGCGGTTGCCGAGCGCGCCCGCCACACCGTGACTCCCGATGGCATGACTCACACGATCACGCTGTATGACGGCGAGCGCTTCGAGGGAGTCCCGGGCAGCGCTCAGTTTCGCATCGTGCCGTTCGGCGAGCTCATCGTTCCGGTGCAGGTCCCGGCCGTCTCCGATGTCATTCGCAACATCGAGGCGCAACCCACCAGCACGCTCCTGGGCTCGCCAGACCCTGAGCGGCGCGCAGAGCTGCAGTGGCGGATCGCACTGCCGTCGATGTGTCTGGTACTGACCCTGCTCGCCGTGCCGCTTTCCCGGCTCAGACCGCGCCAGGGACGCTATGCGCGTGTCTGGCTCGCCATCGTGCTGTACTTCGTTTATTCAAACCTCATCTCCGCCGCCCGGGCATGGCTCGCGCACGGAGAGATCCCGCCGGATCTCGGTTTGTGGTGGACGCACATCCTGGTGATAATCCTGTGCATCACCCTGATGTTCGGACCGCGCACGCTGGCAAACATCCGCTTGAGACGCCGCGCATGAGCCTGCTCGACCGATACATCGTGCGCACGATCCTGGGGGCCGTGCTGCTCGTCATGACCGTGGTGCTCGTGCTCGGGGCGCTGGTGGTGTTCATCGACCAACAAGATGACATCGGCGTCGGGCATTACACGGCCATCAGCGCCCTGTGGTTCACGCTGTTGAACCTTCCGCAGCAGGCTTACGAGCTGCTGCCGATCACGGCGCTCATCGGCGCGCTCCTCGGTCTGGGTTCCCTCGCTCGTGGCAGCGAGCTGGTCGTCGTGCGCGCCACCGGCGTGTCCGTGATGCGGATCGCCGGAGCGGCAGCGATTGCCGGTGTGCTGCTGATAGGACTGGAGCTGCTGCTGGGCGAGGTGCTTGCGCCGCCGCTGCAGGAGGCGGCGAAGGAGCAGAAGGCGTTCAGCAAGTTCAGCAACATCAGCTTCGGCGGCGGCAGCGGTGCCTGGGTCCGCGATGGCAACCTGATTCTCAACGTCGCGCGCCAGTCCGGGCAGCGGCAATTCGGGGGCATGCAGGTGTTCGAGCTGTCGGGCGAGCACCGGCTGCTTGCCATCGGCCATGCGGCCAGGGCGACTGCGGAGGCCAACCGCAAGTGGCTGCTCAGCGACTACACCGAGTCGAGGTTCGCGCCCGCCAGCGGTTCCGCCGGCTCTGCCAGCACGGTGCGCGTGCTGGCCCAACCCTTGGGTCAGCGCGTCCTGGAATCCAACGTGACGGCAGGGTTCCTCGGGCTGGCGGTCGAGGATCCGGGGCAGCTCACGAGCCGCGCGCTGCTGCGGCTGATTCGCTATCTGCAGGCCAATTCGCTCAATGCTCGCGAGTACCTGTTTGCCTTCTCCTCGCGTATCGCCCGCACGGTGGCCATCCTGTTCTCGGTGCTGCTGGCGGTGCCGTTCGTGCTCGGATCGCTGCGCTCGGCCGGCGCCGGGACACGCACGATGCTGGGCCTTGCCCTCGGCATCGGCTTGTTTCTGCTGCAGCGGCTGATCGAGAGCGGCACGATCGTCTTCGATCTCAATCCCGTCGTGCTGGCGTGGCTCCCGACGGCGCTGCTCGCGGCCGTGACTGTGTTACTGCTCTCCAGAGCCCGTTGAGGCGGGCCCGGCCTCTTTCTTCGGCTTGCCGCTCTTCGGCGCGGCTTTCGTGCCCTTGGCGGGCTCGGGCGGCTTCTTGAGCAGCTCCTCCAGGGAACGGAACATTCCTTCGTACTTGTAGCTCGGGATCTCGAACTCCCACCCGGTCAGCCGCGATGCGAGGGTCGCCGCCTCGGCCTGGGTCTGCTTGTCGCTCGAGCGCGCCACCAGAGAAATGAGGTTCCGCGATCCGTCCTTGTGCCCGGTCACTTCCACTTCCAGGCCGTCGAAAGTGCGGAAGGTGACCTGCTCGAGCGGCGCCGGCGGAGACTGGGCGGGCGGGCTGCGCGCGGGCGCCCCGCCCGCGCGATGAACATCATCCAGGGTCAGTCCGGCGAGTGAGCCGGCAATCGGATCGGCAGCGGTGGGACTGCTCAGCTCGCGTCCTTTCGGAATCCCGGCAACCTTGAAATCCTGATCCTCCTTCTTGTCGCGCGCGGCGGTGTAGGCGGGGCCGCTCGCAGGCTTCACAGCGAACTCCTTGATCCGCTCCTGCGGAATATCGACGATCGCAGGCTCCAGCCAGCGCTGTGGCGCCGGGTCGAGCGACAGCAGCGGGCCTGCGAGCAGGCTCACGGGCTGCCCCGGCACGCGGACGTAACCAGCCTTGCCGCTGCCGCTCTTGCCCACGATGAGCGAGTAGGTCTTCTTCGGCGTCACAGCCTCCACCAGCGCTCCGGTCGCCTTCGGCGAGCTGACGTCCTCGACTCCGAGCTGCGGATAGTTGGCCGGCGTGCGCGTCTTCTCCTCCACCACGTTGAGGGCGGCCAGGTCCAGCAACAGCTTGCGGACCTTGCCGGAATCGGCCGGATATCCCCGCTCGCTGACGGTCCAGTCCGAAGCGCCCTTCTTGAGGGTCGTCTGCGTTCCGTCCCCTTTGTGAAGGCGCACTTCGGTGACCGAGTTGACAGAGCCTTCCAGCCCCGGAAGTACCACGTCGCCTTCGAGCGTCGCATGCTCCAGGTGGCGGGTCGAGGAGAGCCAGATCGCAAAGGCGATGACCAGCACGCCGATCAGCAGCAGCACCGTCACCCGGCGGGCGCTCATGGACGCGCCTCCTTCGGCGCCTGTGCCGGCGCGGCTGCCGGTCTGGCACCGAGACGCCGCTGCCTGCGCCACAGCCCGATGAGCACGGCGATGAGCACGAAGAGCGCGGGGAAGACGACGATGTCCAGGACCTTCACCACGGTGCCGAGATGGCCGATGTCCTCGTCCAGTCCGGCGCGCACGGCGCGCAGCTCCTTGCGGATGCGCACCTTCTCCTGCTGGAAGTGGTCCAGCTCGGTTTCCT
>DASTDD010000191.1:0-8899 GCA_035710545.1 Steroidobacteraceae bacterium | reverse complement strand
GGTGCGCAGGGCAGTCGTCCAGGCCCGATCGAGCTGCAAACCCCAGATCGGCGCCCGGGCAAGCCAATCGAGCGAGCCCAGGCCGCGACCCACCTCGTCTACAACGAGACGCACGCCCAGCTGCTGCAACGCATGCAGATGGGCCGGCGCTCGAGCGATCAGGGCTTTCTCGGCGATGCGCAACTCGAGCCGCTCCGCGGGGAGCCTGCCTGCGGCGAGGAACTGCCGGACGTCCTCCACGAACTGCTCATGCAGCACGTGATGGCGCAAGGCTCCGAACGAGATTCGCACGTCGGCATCCGAGCGGGCGGCAAGTTGTGCGAAGTCATCCGGCAGCGAAGTCAGGACGGCTCGGGAAAGAGCCGTGGCGAGACCCGTCGCTTCCGCGACACGCAGAAACTCGTCCGGCCGTATTTCGCCGCGCAGCGGATGCAGCCACCGCAGATATCCGACCCAGGTGACCACGCGGCCCGTCATGAGATCGTGACGGCCCACGTAGCGTAGCCGGATGTCGCGATTCTCGATCGCTTCGCGCAACTCGCGCGCGATGTCCAGCCGCATGAGCGCACGCAGACTCAGGGTATCGGTGAAGAAAAAGACCCGGGAGGACCCGGAGCGCCGTGCCTCGTTCGCAGCGGAGCGGGCGTGATCCAGCAGCAGCTTCGGCGAGGAGGCATCCTGGCCGAGGATCGCGACTCCGGCGAACGCAGTCAGATGGAACACCGCCTCTCCGACATCGACCGGCTCGCTCAGGCTGGCGCAGATACGCGCGACACAGGCTTCGATGGCATCGCGATCGGAGGTCTCGAAAACCAGCGCCAGGAGCGTGTCACTGAGCTGACCCAGGTACCACGAGGAGCTCCCCCCTGCGTCGGTGGCTCCGAATTGGGCGGGCAGGCGCAGAACGGCTGCGCTCATGATCTGCTCGGAGAGCTTCGCCGCAATGAGCTGAGCGATGTCGGCGATGCCGTCCACGTAGATGACGGCGACAGCCGCGGGTTGCTCACGCAGCGCCGCCAGCGACATGGATTCCTTGAAGCGACGCAGGAACCCACGTCGATCGAGCTGGGGACGCGGGCGTTCGTCAGAGGACTCCAGCGGATCTTCGCGAACCTCGCTCGGCGGCGTCCGGATCACTACCAGCGCGCGGTCAGGCCCCTGCGCACTCGCACGCACCTCGTATTCGCACGTCCCGTCCCTCAACCTCGCCTCCGCGGTCCCCCTCAGGGCGATCGCGCGACGCACGAGCTGCCGCACCAACACGGCAAAGGGCTGCGACCACACCGCTTCGATGCACTGCCCGAGCGACCCGGGTGGCGGAATCAGCTCCGCGACGCCATGTCCGCCACTATGCGCGACGATCACGCCTTCCCGGCGCAGCAGCACGACGAGATCCGGAATTCCTTCGAAGAGCGCGTCGGCGGCCATGAACACTATGTTAATAAGAGCGTCGCAGGCATTTCCTAGACGCAAATCGCGTCCGCGCCGATTCATCGGAGCCGATCCCCGGGCGATTATGACAAATGCAACCGCTTTATCGCGCAAAGCGAACCTCGAGCACCCATCGCCGCCTGCCTGCGCGTGGCGGCCAAATCCGCCATGTCGGGCCGGTGTCGGCAGATTGCATGCGCCCGGACTTGCGGGTACCAGTCAGCTTCGCACCCGGGAACGGATGGGTTGTTTTCGGGTTCGCGCACAAAGCGTTTCATCTATGCGAGAGCGAGGCGAGGGACTAAAGTACGCGCACTGGGGAGACGTGCTACCGGACGGGAAGAATGGCCCGGCGCGTGTTCACTCCAATAGCTCAAGAAAACTATCTCACTCAAACGTCAATAAGTCCGAAGGGGAGCAACATGAGAATCCGTTCGCTGGTAACGGGCGCCGTGCTCGGCGCTCTCACTTTGTCGGGCGTTTCCATGCCCGCCGCCGCAGACGATCTGCAGACGGTGGGCCCGGCCGACCCGAATGCCCTGACCACGTTCAATGTGTACCTGCCGTTGACTCACAGTGCGCAGCTCGACAAGCTGCTGAGTGAGCAGACCGATTCGTCCTCGAGCAACTATCACAAGTGGCTGTCGCCTGCTCAGTTCAAACAGCAGTTCGGGCCGAAGCCGTCGGATGTCGCACGGGCCAAGTCGATGCTGGAGGCTGCAGGCTTCACGATCCTGGCCGAGCATACCCAGAACATCCAGGTGCAGGGGCACGTCGCCGATGTCCAGAAGCTGTTCTCGACTCAGTTGAACACGGTCAAAGACCGCCACGGCCACCACATGCTGCAGGCCGGCTCCCGCGGTCGGCTCACTCTCCCGCAATCTCTTGCCGCCATGGGCGCCGTCATTCCGGAGTACGCGCCCCATCTTGCCTCGCAGGTGCACTCACAGGTCATGGCGAACGGCAGCAAGGTCAATCTGACCGGCAAGGCCGGAACGGCCGCCGGAAGCACGGAGCCGCGGCTGGCCACCGCATTCAGCTTCTACTACCCGGACGACCTGAACGAGGCGTACGACTTCCCCTCGTTCCTGACCGAAGCCGTCCCGCCTCATTCGCACCATCGGCAGCAGATCGCGGGCGTCGGGTCAACGATCGGCATCGTGATCTCCTCCGTGATCCTGCCGACCGATCTGCACCTGAGCTTCAATTCCACGGTCTTCATCGACGGCCTGGCGCAAAGCGTCCAGAACTACGACGGCGTCTCCAACCTGCCGGAGCCGACTGTCGTGGTACATCCGGTCAACGGCGGCAGTGGCCCGTTCGTGCCCTTCACGGCGGACTCCGACGAGGCATCGCTCGACACGCAGATGTCGCTTGGAACGGCGCCCGGAGCGAAGGAGATTCTCTACGACATGCCGGCGCTGGACGATGCCAGCATCGTTGCGGCGTACACCCAGGTGGACGAGGAGAATCTCGTCGACGTCGCGAGCTCATCGTTCGGCGAGTGCGAGAAGGACTTTCTGGCGATCAACAACCACGGCACGGACTTCACGGGCATCCTGCAGGTGTTCCACGATCTGTTCCGACAGGGCAACTCGCAGGGCATCACGTTCGTGGCGAGCTCGGGCGACCAGGGCGCCCCCACCTGCCTCAGCACGGCGTTTCAGAACAACCCCACTCTGAATGGAACGAACTTTGAGCTGGGCGTTCAGAATCCCGCGAGCGATCCGAACGTGACCGGTGTCGGCGGGACCAACCTGCTGACGCAGGGCACTCCGACGCCGCTGGATGTGACGCGTGTGAGCGAGAATGCACAGTTCGACTCTCGCTTCCCGGCGGTATTCGCTGTCGACGCCAATGGCAATCCGACCGTCACCGTAGGCAACAATACGTGGGGCTCGGGCGGCGGATTCAGCGTCATCTTCGATAAGCCGCTCTACCAGTTCCTCGTCAACACCGGAAACAACAGACACCGCGCTGTGCCGGACGTTTCCCTGCAGATGGGCGGCTGCCCTCTGGATGCCGACGATGATTGCGCCAACGGAGTCCCGCAAACCAGCGCGACGCTCGTCTGGATCGGTGGCAGTCCCAATTTGCTCATCGGCACGAGCGCCGCGGCGCCCGAGATTGCCGGCGTCCTGGCGCTTGCCGTGGAGCTGAACGGCGGCCGCCTGGGCAACGTCAACCCGCTGATCTACGGCCTATCGCTCATACAGACTTTGGCCGGCGGAGAGCACGCCCCGAAGCCCTTCCAGTACTTCCATCGGGATATCACCGGCGACAACAACGGCTTCACGGTCAAGCCCGGTCAGGCCTTCAGCGAAGTTCTCGGTAACGGCACGCTGGATGTGCGCAACTTCCTCGGCCTGCACAATGCGCAGCCCGCGGGTGCGCCCAACACGCCCTCGAATCCGTGAGGTGCAATCGCGCTTCGATCTGAGATAATAAGAAGAAGGTGAACGGGGACGGCAGGGGTGACACCCTGCCGTTTCCTTTTGTGCGCCAGGAGGAAGCAGCGCGTGAGCACACTTGCCGACTATCCGGTCACGCAGAAGTGGCCGGCGCGATATCCCGGGCGGATCCAGCTCTATTCCCTGCCCACTCCGAACGGCGTCAAGGCCTCGATCATGCTCGAGGAGACCGGTCTGGCTTACGAGCCTCACCGGGTCAGCTTCGACAGCAACGATCAGGGCTCGCCCGAATTCCGCTCGCTCAATCCCAACAGCAGGATCCCGGCCATCATCGATCCGCAGGGCCCCGGCGGACAGCCGCTGCCGCTGTTCGAATCCGGCGCGATCCTCATTTATCTCGCCGACAAGAGCGGCAGGCTCCTGCCAGGCTCCGGCGCGGCCCGCTACGAGACCATACAGTGGCTGATGTGGCAGATGGGTGGCGTCGGTCCGATGTTCGGGCAGGTGGGGTTCTTCAACAAGTTTGCCGGGCGCCACTTTCAGGACAAGCGACCTCTCGAGCGCTATGTGGTCGAAGCCAAGCGTCTGCTGAGAGTCCTGAACACACGACTGACTGGACGCGCGTGGATCATGGGCGACCTCTACAGCATTGCGGATATCGCTACCTTTCCGTGGGTGCGCAACCTGATCGGTTTCTACGAGGCCGCCGACCTCGTAGGAATTCGCGACTACCCGCAGGTGCTGCGGGCTCTGGAGGCATTCGTCGCGCGCCCTGCAGTGGCCACCGGACTCACCATTCCCCCGGTGGGCTGAGAGTCTCCCGTACGGATCCGGGCGCTGCTCGCTCCCCCAGCCGCAGGAGTTGCGGGGTCGATGGCCTCCCCGGGGCGGGCCGCTTACCAGCCCTTGTGGAACAGGCGTCTGTCCAGGCGGGCGGTGCGCTCGCTCGAGGCGGCGTCTTCATCGAACTGCGTCGTCGGCTCGCAAACCGCCAGCTCCCCGCCATTCGATTGCGCGCGCAAGTTGAACAGCGTGTAGTCGAGCCCCGAATGAGTCGGTACGCCCGCGCAGGCCTTCGCGAGCGCGGCCTCGGTATCGCTGTACCGATCGGTCCCCACCACTACCACGCTGCCCATCATGGAACCGACAATGGCAACGCCCAGTACGATACGGCTCGCCGTGCTCAGCATGACCCTCTCCCTTTCGCGGATGCGGTTCTTCATCACCTGGCAGGGCGGCAACCGTTGACCGTGACGCCCCTCGCCTGTGTAGAACGGAAACCTCCGGTGAAAGCCGACATCGGACGCCGGCCGGGGAACAGGCCGGCGCCTCCAGGCGTTCCCGCCGGGCTGCCCGCGATCTGACTGCTGGCCCGGCGATCGCGCCTCCACGGGTGCTCGATTTGACCGGGCCCGGCGGTCTAGCTACGGCCCGTCCGCGATCTGACCGCGGCAACGGGCGGATCCCCCCGCATCGGGCTCAGTCGCCACGTCCCTGCGATGCTTGATGGTGTGCCGCCAGGTTCCGGGACGACGCCTCGAGCGGGAAGGCGCGCTGAATCAATCGAACGGAGCGAGACGCTCGACGTCACGGATGGTGACGGGTCCTTCGTCGGACTTGACGTTCTCGCCGTCGATTCGCTCCTGGGCCGCTTTCGCCGCCAGCAGCGAGATCATGCCATTCGGATAGAGAATGACATCGTTCTCGCCGGACCCGTGCATGTTAGGCAGTATGTAAACCTTGCCATTCGCGCCGGTGTAGCGGATGAAGTGGAAACCCATCCTGTAGAGCACATCCGGCCCCTGCTCCCCGGTGACCGCCACCGCTCCGAGCGAGGCGTCGCCGTGCTTGACGATCGCATCGCGCGCGGCGAGCAGATCGGCCGTCAGCTCGCGATTGAGAATCTGCTCGCCGTTGTGCGCACCGCGCGCCTGGTACAGCAGAGCGATCTTGGCCAGGTCGTCCAGGGTCGGGTAGTACCCGGCATTGCACCAGACCAGCCCGTCGCGCCCGTCGGGCTCGCGCGTGCGCACGGCCGGGGCATGATGAATTCCAATCGGCCGCAGGACCTCCTTCTGCACCATGTCCCACAGGTCCGCCTGCTGGCCCCGCTTCGACTTGATAAAGGCATCGATCGCGGCGCCGAGGAGGTAGTAGTCCTGATCGCGGTAGCGCATCACGGTGCCCGGCTCCCAGGGATAGGGATGCAGGTTTGCCACGATCTGCCGGATCTTCTCGGCATGCGAGGGCGCGGTGTACCAGGCGTCGTAGTTCCCATCCAGGTAACCGTCGAAGATGTCGTTCGGGTGCGTTTTCAACGTGCCGGTACCGCCGAACCCGGTCGCCATGTTGGCCGCGTCGATGAAGCGGATGCGATTCCATTTCGGATCGAGGCCCGGGACGTAGTCGCCCACCTTGAGGGTCAAGACCCATGGACCGTACACCTCAGCCAGGCGCAGCAGCGCGAGCGGCGCGGCGACGCTCTTCATCACCGAACGCACGCCGAAACGCATTTCCAGCGGGTATGGATAGGGACCGTACGGCGTGACCGAGTCTTGATAGTAGAGCGTTCCATCGCGCACGAGCGCGGCCTCGACGCGCCACTTGGGACGCAACGGACCGCCGAATCCGTCCAGGGTTCCGGGCGGCACGCTCTTCATCAACTCGGTCCAGGGTCTCGCCGGCAGGCGATCGGCCAGTTCCGCCCGGGCCTGGGTGCGCTCGGCATCGAGTGTTGCCGAGTCGCCAGCCGAGAGTTGCGCGGCGGCGAATCCCCAGGCTACGAACGGGTGCCGGGTGAGATAGGGGGCGGTCTGCTGCACGAATTGCAGCACGAGACCGGTCACCTGGCCCGGGCGGTAGAGAAAAGTAGCGAGCCCCTGATGGGCGTGATTCTCCGTGTCGTTCACCAGCATGATGGGAAACGCTGCGCGAGCCCACCCACCGTCGCTTTTTTCCCGCCAGACACGCCCGAACTGCGGGATCACCCGCCAGTAGCTGGCTACCGGTCCGCCGGCCGTCTCGCGCACCATCGAGCCACGCTGCTGCGGCACCAGCACGTCGCCGAGAGTCAGGAATGTGAGCCGCACCCCGGGAAAGATCCGGGCATCCCGCCCGAGAATCACCGGCTCCTCGAGGGCGGGATCGATCTTCATCGCTGTCGGAGCGATGTCGAGCACGCCCTCGAAGGCCGGGGCGGGCAAGGCCCCCGGACCGGGCACGAACGCGGCATTCAACACCGGGGAGGCGGGATGCTGTGCCGACTCGAAAGCCCGCACTGGCAGCACCTGCGCAGCTGCCGGGTGCGCGCTCAGGTGACCGGACAAGACAGCGGCACAGAGAACTCCCAGATGCGTTGCTCCTCGGCGCATTTGACCCCCACGTGATTCTTGAAATCAGGCCGCCCGCTCGAGCTCTTCGAGGCGAACATGGCGCGTCTCCGGCGCCCATCGATAGCACACGATCGCTCCGATCCCCAATACGGCTACACAGGCATCGAGCGCCGTTCGCACTCCGTACGATACGACGACCAGCGGCAGGAGGAACGTACCGACCGCGGAACCGATGCGGCTCGCGGCAATCGCCATCCCGATGCCGGAGGCGCGTAAATCGGTGGGAAACAGCTCCGGCAGATAGACGTACACCAGATTCGAAGCGGCCGACAGTACGCCCGCGAAGATGGCAAACAGCAGAATCTGCAGACCCGAGGGCGCGTCCGGCCACGCCGCGAGGACTCCCATCGTGGCCGCGGCAGCGAGGAAACTGCCCACCAGGAAGCTGCGCCGCGCTAGCCGGTCCACGATCAGCAAGCCGGCGATCGCCCCGACAAACAGCGCCAGGTTATAAACGCGGGCGCCTGCATACTTCCCATGCAGGTGCAGCGCTGCCATCACCTGCGTCACGAAGGTACCGACCGCGAAGTAAGGAATCACCTGGCAGGTAAAGAACGTGCACGCCACCAGGGTTCGCAGCCGCCACCGCGCGCCGAAGAGCTGCCTCCAGCGGCTGGCCCGCCGGATGTCCGCCCCGACACCGGACGGCGCACGGATGTCGGGCCCGAGCCGCTGGCGCACGATTTCAGCCGCCCGCTCGGGCTGCCCGTGTTTGATCAGCCACACCGGCGATTCCGGCATAGTGATCCGCAAAGGCAGGATCAACAGGCACGGCGCCGCGCTGACCAGCAGCATCCAGCGCCACGCATCCTCGCCAGCAGAGGTGAGCTCGTATCCGCATTCATACGCGCACGCGTAACCGCCGGCCCAGGCAATGGAGAGCACGGCCAGGATGCGACCGCGGACTCGCATCGGCGCGAACTCGGTCAGCAGAGCCTTGCTCACCACGTAATCGGTGCCCAGCAGAAACCCGATCGCGATCCGCAGCGCGAGCAGCTGCGGACCGCCCGAGGCGCCGAACTGCAGCGCCGACAGCAAGGCGGCGATCATCATGTTGTAGGCAAAGAACGGCCGCCGCCCGAGGTGATCAGCGGCGGGGCCCGTCAACAGCGCGCCCGCAAACAGGCCCGCGAGGGAGGCACCTCCGAGGAGCCCCTGCCAGCGCGCGTCCAGTGCGAGCTGCGGAGCGGCGAGGCTGAGGGCGATGCCGATGATCCCGAGGCCGAATCCGTCAGCGAAGACCCCACCGGTGCTGGCAATGGCAACCCGCAGGTGGAATCGCCGCAATGGCGCGTCGTCGTACTCCGTCATTGCCAGGTGATTCGACCCATCCGTCCGCATTATGCGCCGCTCTCGCTTGAGAGACGTGCGCCTGAGCGACAGCCCCTGGCATCCGAGGGCGCCGGGCAACCTTCCGAGGCTTCAAACGTTGAGCCACGGGAGCGCAACACACGGTCCGCGCAATGCAGTACGCTGTGCAGCGTATTTCCGCGGCGCTCCCGCGAGGTATGGGAAAGAGTCTCCGGCGAGCTTGGGATGGCGCCATAACACCATGATTTTGCAGCGTAAAATCACCAACGCGATCCGCGCCGCCCCCCGTCCATCCAACTTCCGGCACCCTGACAGCCGCCATTTGTCATTAGCGCTGAGCGGGTTTAGCCTTGC
>DASTDD010000190.1:0-11882 GCA_035710545.1 Steroidobacteraceae bacterium | reverse complement strand
CTGGACGATGTATCCGCCGCTGATGCTGCAGACCGGCGCCGCCTTCCCGATGGTGATCTTCGCCATCCACCTGATGGGGGCTTCGTCGATCCTCGGCGCGATCAATGTCGTCGTGACCATCCTCAACATGCGCGCACCCGGCATGACCCTGCTGCGCATGCCGCTGTTCGTCTGGACCTGGCTCATCACCGCGTACCTGCTCATCGCCGTCATGCCGGTTCTCGCCGGCGCGGTGACCATGCTCCTCACCGATCACTTCTTCGGCACGACGTTCTTCACGGCGGCCGGCGGCGGTGACCCGGTGATGTTCCAGCACATCTTCTGGTTCTTCGGCCACCCCGAGGTCTACATCCTGATCCTGCCGGCCTTCGGCATCGTCTCGGAGATCATTCCGACGTTCTCGCGCAAGCCGCTGTTCGGCTACGAGGCCATGGTGTACGCGACGGCCTCGATCGCCTTCCTGTCATTCATCGTCTGGGCGCACCACATGTTCACGGTCGGCATGCCGCTCGCGGCCCAGCTGTTCTTCATGCTGTCCACGATGCTCATCGCGGTGCCGACCGGTGTGAAGGTCTTCAACTGGACGGCCACCATGTGGAAGGGCTCGCTGTCGTTCGAGCCTCCCATGCTGTTCGCGCTGGCATTCCTGTTCCTGTTCTCGATCGGCGGGTTCTCGGGACTGATGCTCGCGATGGTGCCCGCCGACTACCAGTACCAGGACACCTACTTCGTGGTGGCCCACTTTCACTACGTCCTCGTGCCCGGCACGATCTTCGGAATCATGGCCGGGGTGTATTACTGGCTGCCGAAGTGGGTCGGAAAGATGTACGACCTGAAGCTCGCCACCTGGCACTTCTGGCTCTCGACCATCTTCGTGAACGTGCTGTTTTTCCCGCAGCACTTCCTGGGGCTGGCGGGCATGCCGCGCCGCGTACCCGACTACGCCGTGCAGTTCACCGACTGGAACATGGTTTCCTCCATCGGCGGCTTCTGCTTTGGCCTCTCGCAGCTGCTCTTCCCGTACGTGATCTGGAAGTGCGTGCGCTCGGGCGTGCCGCTGAAAGAGAACAAGGCATGGGAGGGCGCACACGGCCTCGAATGGGAGCTGCCGTCGCCGGCGCCCTACCATTCGTGGCAGACACCCCCCTCGGATGCCGTCATCGCCAAGGGCGCGGCGCACTGAGGAGAGATCCTTGACCGTGATCGATGACCCAGACCGGCGCCGGCGCGTGCGACGCACGGCCATCGTGTTCGCGCTGATCGCGGCCGCGTTCTATTTCGGCTTCATCGCCATGACCCTCATCCGGGCCAGCTCATGAGCGGTCCGAATCGAGCCAACCGCAACCTGACGCTCAAACTGCTGGCCATCGCCGCCGGCAGCTTCGGGTTCGGTTTCGCGCTCGTGCCGCTCTACAGCGTGCTCTGCAGCGTCACCGGTTACGGCGATCAGACCGCCCTCCTGCGCCGCGTGAAGGCCATCGAGAAGCCCGATCCCAGCCGCACGATCACCATCGAGTTCCTCGCCAACGTGGCAAGCTCTGGCGAGTGGGATTTCCGGCCCGTGGTCCGCACGGTGGACGTCCACCCGGGCAAGCTGTACTCGGCGGAGTTCTTCGCGCACAACCTGACCGGGCGCGATACGGTGGCACAGGCCGTGCCGAACATCGCGCCTTCGAAGGTCGCCGCGTACTTCCACAAGACCGAGTGCTTCTGCTTCTCGCCGCAGCACTTCAACACCAACGAGCAGCGCGACATGCCCGTGCGCTTCATCGTCGATCCGGCGATCCCGTCGTACATCGACCGGATCACGCTCGCTTACACTTTTTATGATGAGTCCTCGCGTGTCTCGTCACGTTGAGAAGGAACACTGAAGACATGGCCAACGCACACGTCTCCGCACACACCTCCGGGAACAGCTACTACATCCCGCACGGCAGCCCTCATCCGATCCATGCCGCCGTCGCGCTCTTCGCGATGATGCTGGGAGCCGCCGTCTACCTGAACGACTGGGCCGGCGGCTGGATATTCATTCCGGGTGCCGTCCTGCTCGCCTACATGTTCTTCGGCTGGTTCAGCACCGTCATCGACGAGAATCAGCGCGGCATCTTCAACGGCCAGGTCGATCACTCGTTTCGCATGGGAATGATGTGGTTCATCTTCTCGGAGGTGATGTTCTTCGCGGCGTTCTTCGGGGCGCTCTTCTATGCGCGCATGCTCGCCGTGCCCTGGCTTGCAGGACAGGGCGTCAAGGTGTTCACCAACCTCATCCTGTGGCCGAGCTTCGAGGGCACCTGGCCCACCAACGGCCCCGCACATGTGGGCGGACTGACGGACTCGACCTTCAAGGTGATCCCCGCCTTCAGCCTGCCCGCGCTCAACACCGCGATCCTGCTGACCAGTGGTCTCACGGTGACCATCGCTCACCATGCGCTGCGCGCGGGCAAACGCTCCAGGCTGACGGTGTTCCTGGCTCTTACGTTCATCCTGGGGTTCTCGTTCGTGGCGTTGCAGGCTCACGAGTATGGCGAGGCCTACCGGGAGCTCGGCTTGCGTCTGACCACCGGTATCTATGGCTCGACCTTCTTCATGCTCACCGGCTTCCACGGCGCGCATGTCACCATCGGTGCGATCATGCTCACGGTAATCTGGCTGCGCGTGCTGCGCGGTCACTTCACACCGGAGCGTCACTTCGCCTTCGAAGCGGTCGCCTGGTACTGGCACTTCGTCGATGTGGTGTGGCTCGGCCTGTTTATCTTCGTCTACTGGCTGTGATCGAGCGCCGGCGGCGCGCTGCGCCTACGGGTGGGCCGGGGGCGCGAGGCCGTGGGGAGCGATGAGTCCCAGCCACCAGGCGATCATGAGCAAAGCGAAGAGTGCCAGCGACAGCACGATGCGCACGGTCAGCGCACGCGCGAGCCGGCGCGAATCGGTGCCACCGCCCCGCGACAAATGGAACAACGCTGAGCCCAGGCTCGCGACGATCGCCACGAGCACACCCAGGATGAGAAGTCTGACGAGGGTTTGCATGTGCGCAGTGCCCAGTTTATAGATTCGCGGCAGCTTGCGTGTCCATCCCTATCCCGATTGGTCGCCGTGTCTTCGCGCCGTCCTGGAAATTCACACTCCTGACGGTGATTCTGTGCGCCCTTTTCATCGTGCTGGGACGCTGGCAGTGGCACCGCGGCGAGCACCGGCAGGCCGAGTGGGATCGCTTCGCAGCCGGCACAGAGCGCGTGGAGCCCCTCGGCGCCCGCGCGATCAGTGAGGTCCCGGTCTTTCAGCGGGTCAGCGTCGTTGGGCGCTTCGATCCCGATCATCAGTTTCTGCTGGACAATCGGATAGACCGCGGGCGCGCGGGCATGGAGGTGCTGACACCTCTGCAGAGGCCGAACGGCCGCGTATTGCTCGTGGATCGTGGCTGGGTGCCGTTCTCCGGTTTCCGCAACCAGCTGCCGAATGTGGAGCTGAGCCAGCGGGATACGCTCGCGGTCACTGGTCGCGTCGCGAACCTGCCCGTGCCCGGCCTGGCGAGCGGCCGCGCCCCACCCTCGGGCTCGGCATGGCCGAAGGTGACCGCCTTTCCGAGCATGAGCCAGCTCAGCCTCGCGCTCGGCACCGCGCTCGAGCCGCGTCTTCTGCTGCTCGACCCGCAAGCTGAGAATGGCTACGCGCGCGACTGGCATCCGCCCGGGATCGCCCCGCTGCGCAACTGGTCCTATGCACTGCAATGGTGGTGTTTTGCGCTGGTGATGGCAGCGGTATGGGTGCGACTCAGCATCCGCAAGCCGGATGGGTCCTTGTGAGCGCCAACGCGAACGAGCTGCGGCTGCGAAACCTGCGCACCCTGGCGTTGCTCGGCGCGCTGTTCTTCCTGCCCCTCGCGCTCGCATTCTGGACGTACTACGGGACCGGCTGGCGCCCGGCATCGCACGTCAACCATGGGGAGCTGATCACGCCGCCCAGGGAGTTGCCGCTCGTGACCCTTCCGCCGGCGATCGACGGCGAGGCGGTGCCGGCGAGGCTTTTCCATCGGAAATGGTCGCTCGTCTACGTGGGCAATGGCAGCTGTGACCAGGCTTGCCGTCAGGCTCTCTATGTCATGCGGCAGGCGCGTCTCGCACTCAACAACCAGATGACCCGCGTCGAGCGCGTCTTCCTGGTGACCGGCGGGTGTTGTGACAGGCCATTCCTGACGACCGAGCACGCCGGTCTCACCGTCCTGGATGCCACGGGTGAAGCAGGAGGACGGCTGCTCGCGAGGTTTCCCCCGGAGGCCAGGGACCAGGCGCTGTTCGTCGTCGATCCACTTGGCAATCTGATGATGCGCTACGACGTCCGGCGGAACCCGAAGGGTCTGCTGGAGGATCTCCAGAAGCTTCTCAGACTGTCGCATATCGGGTGATCACGGTGCACGCTGGTCACGATCCGACTCTCCCCGGAAGCCTCGCCACGCTGTATCCCGATCGCTGGATCCGCCGCCTGGCCCTGGCCGGCGTGCTGCTGTGCTTCGGTGTCGTCGTGCTCGGTGCTTATGTGCGTCTGACGGCCGCCGGGCTCGGCTGCCCTGATTGGCCAGGTTGCTACGGGCACGTCACACCGCTGGGCGCCGAGGAGAGCGTCGCGGCGCAGGCTGCCTTTCCCACGAGGCCGCTGGATGTGGGCAAAGCGTGGCGCGAGATGACCCATCGCTATGCGGCCTCCACGCTCGGCCTGATCATCGTTGCCATCGCGACCGTTGCGATCGTGGCTCGCAGGACCGGACCCGTGCGCATTCCCTACGCACTGGCGCTGCTGGGACTGGTCGTGTTTCAGGGGCTTCTGGGTATGTTGACCGTCACCTGGCAATTGAAGCCGCTGATCGTCACCGGGCACCTGGTGTTTGGACTGACGACCCTCGGACTGCTCTGGTGGCTCTGGCTCTCGCTGCCGGCTGATCGCGTGGGACCCGAACCGAGCGTCACCCCCGTCCCCAGCCAGCGCAGCGCAGCCACCCGAGCTGCCCTGCCCCTGGCAGCGATCGGCCTCGTTGCACTGGCGCTCCAGATTGCCCTCGGAGGTTGGACGAGCAGCAACTATGCGGCGATCGCGTGTCCGGATTTCCCGACCTGCCAGAATGCATGGTGGCCGCACGCGGACTTCCGGAATGCGTTCGTTCTCTGGCGCGGGCTCGCAATCAACTTCGAGGGTGGCGTACTGAACCAGCCCGCGCGGGTTGCCATCCATCTGATGCATCGGTTGGGCGCGCTAATGGCTACGCTGACGCTATGCCTGGCCGCGGGCGTCACACTGTGGGGGCGAATCCCGCGACGCGCACGACAGGCAGCTGTCGCGGTGCTGATTGCTCTCGCGCTGCAGCTGACCATCGGAATCTCCATGGTGCTGAGGGGCTTTCCACTCTGGCTCGCTACCGCACACACGGGCGGTGCCGCCGTGCTCCTGCTCAGTGTCCTGGCCCTGCTGCGCAGCCTGTCCGGTGCGGCGGCACCGCGATCCTTCTGATACCATCCGCCGCCCCAACTATTCCGACCGCCCGAGGGGCTCTTCATGACATCCGCCCAGGCTCTGCAGCACGTGCTGACGAAGTATCCCAAGGAGCTGCTCGCCGAATGGGTGCAGCTGCAGCTCTCGGCTGGCACGGCTCGCACCGACCTCATGCGCGAGACTGAGCTGCGGGAGCAGTCGCGGGAGTTCCTGGCGCTGGTGGCGCAGGCGGCCTCGACGGGCGACATGGAGAACATCACGGGGACAGTCTGGGCTCCCGTGAGGGAATTCCTCGCTGGCATCTCCCGCAGCCGAGCCCTGCAGGGCTTCACCCCAACCGAGACGGCCACGTTCGTGTTTTCCCTCAAGCAGCCGCTCTTCGCACGGCTGCGCGGGGAACAGTCCCGCGATGTCGACGCCGTCGCTGCCTCCCTGTGGGAGGCCACCGTGCTGCTCGACAAGCTCGGGCTCCTGACGGCCGAGATGTACCAGAAAAATCGCGAGGAGGTGATCTCGCGGCAGCAGCAGGAGCTGCTCGAGCTGTCCACCCCGGTCGTCAAGTTGTGGGACAGCATTCTCGCGCTGCCCGTCATCGGCACCCTGGACAGCGAGAGGACCCAGGTCGTGATGGAAAGCTTGTTGCAGAAGATCGTGGAGACCGGCGCGGCCATCGCCATCATTGACATCACGGGTGTGCCCACCGTCGACACACTCGTCGCACAGCACCTGCTGAAGACCGTGGCCGCTGCCCGGCTCATGGGGGCCGACTGCATCATCAGCGGAATCCGGCCGCAGATCGCGCAGACGATCGTGCACCTGGGGGTCAACCTCAGCGAGGTCACGACAAAGGCCACACTCGCCGACGCGTTCCTGATCGCGCTGCGCCGCACGCAGGCACGTCTCCCCGGCGCCACCGCGAGCTGAAGCGGCGGGACCATGGACAGAATTCCGATCCTGAAGCTCGACGCCTTTCTGCTGGTCACGATCCAGGTGGACATGCACGACCGTCTGGCCATGCAGCTCCAGGACGACCTGACAGCCCGCATCGTTGCCACCCGCGCGCGCGGAGTGTTGATTGACATTTCGACACTGGAGATCGTCGACTCATTCATAGGCAGAATGATCAGCAACATCGCGGCAATGGCCCGCGTGCTGGACGCTGAGACCGTCGTCGTCGGCATGCAGCCGGCCGTGGCCATCACGCTGGTGGAGCTGGGACTGTCTCTCGAGGGCGTGCGCACGGCGCTGAACGTTGACAAGGGAATGGCGCTCCTGCGGGAGCGAGTCCACTCGGAGTCGCTGCTCTAGGTGCCTGCTCCTACTGTGCTGGAGGCATTTGTCCTGCCGATCCGAACGCAGGAGGATATCGTGCGGGTGCGCCAGGCCACCCGGGAGAAGGCAATCGCTCAGGGCTTCACGCTGGTGGACCAGACCAAGCTCGTGACGGCCGCGAGCGAGCTGGCCCGCAACACCCTCGACTACGGGAAGGGGGGCGAAGTTCGCATCGAGCGACTCGCCGACGTCGCGAGAAGGGGCCTGCGGTTGACCTTCATCGATCAGGGTCCGGGAATCGAGGATGTGGAGCAGGCCCTGAAGGATGGCTTCTCCACGGGGACGGGGCTCGGGCTGGGACTGAGCGGTGCCCGGCGGCTCTCGAACGATTTCTCTCTCGACTCGACGCCCGGCCGGGGCACGCGAGTCATGATCGCCCGCTGGCACTGAGCACGCACGAGCCTTGAGCAGACCATGCCGTCCCAGACAAGCATCCTGCAGCCGCAGATTCGCCTGGGCGTCGCCGACCGGAGCGAGGTCGGGGCAGCCCGGCGAGCGGCGCAGGAGCTGAGCGAGGCGATCGGTCTCGGCGCCACTCAGGTCGGTACGGTCGGGCTGTGCATCACCGAGGCAGCCAGCAACATCGTGAAGCATGCCGGCCGGGGTCAGATCCTGCTGCGCCCGCTGAGCCTCGAAGAGGTGGTGGGCCTCGAGATCCTGGCCCTCGATCGCGGTCCGGGTATCGCTAACGTCCAGGCGAGCCTGCAGGACGGCGTCTCCACGGCTGGCAGTCCCGGCACAGGGCTCGGAGCGCTGGCGCGCGCCTCGGACTCTTTCGAGATCTACGCGCCGGCCCAACGGGGCACGGTCCTGCGCCTGGAGATCTGGTCGAAGCCACCCCCGCCATCGCATCTCGAGATCGGCGCTGTTTGCCTGCCCAAGGCAGGTGAGACAGTGTGCGGCGACGCCTGGACGGTCCAAGGCACCCCAGGGCGGTACACCGCTCTCGTCGCCGATGGGCTCGGTCATGGCATGGAAGCCGCACGCGCCGCAACCGCCGCAATCGGGGTCCCCAGCAGACGGCCCGAGGATGACCCCGCACAGCTGATCGAGTTATGCCATCGTGTCCTCGCACCCACGCGGGGAGCCGCCGTGGCGGTCGCGCGTCTGTCTGGCGGCGGTGAGAAGGGTAGCTTCGCCGGCGTGGGCAATATCGCGGCACGGGTCGAGATGCCCGACACGCGGCGCCAGCTCGTGTCACATAACGGGACACTGGGCCACACCATGCGCCGGGTGCAGCAGTTCGACTTCAACTTCGCCCCGGGCGGGTTGCTGATCTTGCACAGCGACGGACTGGCAACGCACTGGAATCTGGGGGAGTATCCTGGCCTTGCGAATCGGCATCCGGCCACCATCGCCGGGGTCTTGTATCGCGACCACGAAAGAGGCAGGGACGACGTCACGGTTCTGGTCCTTCGGATCAGGGCCATCGGCTGAGGCGGCGCCCCAGTGCGAGAATCACCGACAATGAACAGACCTCTGCTGACTGTCGCCATCCACTACGAGCAGGACGTCGTGGTCGCCCGACAGAGGGCGCGACAGATCGCTTCGCTGCTGGGTTTTGACGGCCAGGATCAGACCCGCATCGCCACCGCGGTTTCCGAGATCGCCCGCAACGCCTACCGATACGCGAAGGGCGGCAAGGTCGAATTCACCCTGGAGGGACAGAGCACCCCGCAGCTGCTGCTCGTCCGCATCGAAGACCAGGGACCGGGCATCGGCAATCTCGAGCGCATCTTGAGCGGGGACTACCGCTCCGAGACCGGCATGGGCCTCGGGATCCTCGGCGCCCAGCGGCTCATGGACCGGATCGACATTGCCTCCGCCCCCGGGAGCGGCACGAATGTGCTGCTGAAGAAAATCCTGCCGGCACGCGCGCCGCTGGTCACAGGCATGACTCTGGGCCGCATCGCCCATGAGCTCACGACGCGGCCGCCGGTCGGAGCCCTGGACGAGCTGCAGGAGCAGAATCGCGAGCTGCTGCGTACCTTGAGCGAGCTGCGCGAGCGCCAGGACGAGCTGATCCATCTGAACCGCGAGCTCGAAGACACCAACCGCGGTGTGGTCGCTCTGTATGCCGAGCTGGACGAGAAGGCCGACCACCTGCGGCGCGCCGACGAGATGAAATCGCGCTTCCTGTCCAACATGAGCCACGAGTTTCGCACGCCGCTGCACTCGATCCAGGCGCTGTCTCATCTGCTGCTCGGACGCTCCGACGGTGAGCTGAGCGACGAGCAGGCGCGACAGGTCAATTTCATCTGCAAGGCCGCGGATGACCTGACCGCGCTCGTGGACGACCTGCTCGACCTGGCAAAGATCGAGGCCGGCAAGATCGAGGTACGCCCCATCGAGTTCAATGTCGCGAATCTGTTCAGTGCGTTGCGCGGCATGCTCAGACCGCTGCTGCTGAGCGATAACGTCAAGCTGATATTCGAGGAGCCGGAAGCGCCGCTGGAGCTTTTCAACGACGAGGGCAAGATCTCCCAGATCCTGCGCAATTTCATCTCCAACGCGATCAAGTTCACCGAGCAGGGCGAGGTGCGCGTGACCGCCGTGCCGAGCGAGGACCGCCGCACGGTGCGCTTCTCGGTGGCCGACACCGGAATCGGCATCAGCGCCGAAGACCAGGTGCGTATCTTCGAGGAGTTCACCCAGGTCCCCAACGCCATGCAGTCCAGGGTAAAGGGTACCGGGCTGGGGCTGCCGCTATGCCGCCGCCTCGCGCGGCTGCTTCACGGCGAAGTCGAGGTCCGCAGTGAGCTCGGCGTCGGATCGGTCTTCTCCGCCACGCTGCCGGTGCACTTCGACGAAGACACTCTCGCCGCCTCTTCCAAAGCGCCTGTCGAGCCAAGTCTGGTACCCGTGCTCATCGTCGATGACGAACCCGAGTTGCGGCACGTGTTCGAGAAGTACCTGCGTGCGACGCGCTACCAGCCCCTGAGCGCGCGCAGCCTGCGTGAAGCGCGCGAGCAGATGCACAGGGTTCGCCCCCAGGCAATCGTGCTGGACATCATGCTGCGGGGCGAGGACACCTGGCGCTGGCTGACCGAGCTCAAGGGCAATGCCGAGACCGCCGCCATCCCGGTGATCGTCGTGACCTCCATCGAAGATGAGCGCAAGGGACTTGCGCTGGGTGCCGATGCCTACTGCGTGAAGCCCCTGAGCGCCGAGAAGCTGCTGGCCAAGCTCGACAGCCTGACGGCGCGACGCGTGCTCGTGATCGACGACGATCCCGCTTCCCGCTACCTCATGCACAAGCTGCTCGCGAACGATCGCACCTGTGTCATCGAGGCCCATGACGGGCGCAGCGGACTCGCGGCTGCCCGGCGCTCGCGTCCTGCGATGATATTTCTCGACCTGAAACTGCCGGACCTCGGCGGCGAGGACGTGCTCGAGTCGCTCAAGTCGGATGCGGATCTGCAGGAAGTTCCCGTGGCGATCGTGACCTCGGCATTGCTGTCGAGCGAGGAGCGGGAGAGACTCGGACGCCGGGCTCAGGCGGTTTTGCAGAAGAGCGAGCTGGACGCCGAGCGCGCACGCGAGCTGCTGGCCTCGAACGGCCTCTAGGGCAATGCTCGGCTCGATCACGATCCTGAACGTTGACGACACGCCGGGCCTGCGCTACGGGAAGACTCGGGTGCTGCGTGCCGCCGGGTACGACGTCATGGAAGCAGATACGGGCCGCGAAGCCTTGCGTCTCGCTCGCGAGATGCTGCCCGCGCTTGTGCTGTGCGACGTCAAGCTGCCTGACATGAGCGGCATCGATGTCTGCCGGGAGCTCAAGGGCGACCCGGCGACCCGAGCGATTCCGGTGATCCAGATATCCGCCACTTTCGTCACGGAACGAGACCGACAGGTCGGCCTGGAAGGCGGCGCGGATATCTATCTCACCGAGCCGCTCGAGCCGAAGGTGCTCGAGACGGTGGTCAGCGTACTCCTGCAGCTGCGCCGCACGGAAGCGGGGCTGCTGGAAACCGAGAAGCGCTGGCAGCGCCTGATGGATTCCAACGTGATCGGCATAGCCATCATCGAGGATGGCCGCATCGTCGAAGCCAACCACATGTTTCAGGCCACGCTCGGCTACAGCAGCGAAGAGTTCAGACGCTCGACGGTGAGACTGGCGGATATCACGCCAGCGGAGAGCCGAGCTGCGATCGAGCACGCCACCTCGGAGGTCATGGCGAACGGCTCGTGCGCCACCTTCGAGACGGAGTACCTCAGCAAGGGCGGCGACCGGATTGCCGCGGTCGTCGGAACGGTGCTGATCGATCACTCGCGCCGGCGCTGGATGGCGCTCGTGCTGGACATCAGTGGCCAGAAGCAGATCGAGGCAGAAAGGCAGCGTGCTTTCGACCGCGAACGGATCGCGCGCGCCCAGGCGGAAGAGGCCACGCGCCTGAAGGATGATTTTCTGGCGAACCTCTCGCACGAGCTGCGGACGCCGATGAATATCATCATCGGCTGGGCACATCTGCTGAAGAAAGGCCCCCTCTCGGAAGAACAGAAGATACGCGCCGCAGACGCTATCGGACGCGCTGCCCGCTCGCAGGCACAGCTCATCGAAGACCTCCTCGATGTCTCGCGTATCGTGACCGGCAAGTTCCGCATGGAGATGAGCACGGTCAACATCGCGACCGTTCTCAAGTCCACTGTGGAGAGCCTGCGCCTCATGGCCAGCTCGAAACAGGTGACTGTGAGTCTGACGCAGGAGACCGACGAAGCGGTCGTGCGCGGCGACGCTGACCGGCTGCAGCAGGTGTTCTGGAACCTCCTGTCGAACGCAGTGAAGTTCACACCATCCGGTGGATGTGTGGACGTGCGCGTGCATCAGGACGGTGCAAGTGTGAGCGTGACGGTGAGCGACACCGGTATAGGTATCCCCAGCGACTTTCTACCGCACGTGTTCGATCGGTTCCGCCAGGCCGACAGCACGAGCACGCGTAAGCACACGGGAATGGGCTTGGGACTTGCCATCGTGCGGCACGTGGTGGAGCTGCATGGAGGATCGGTGCGGGCAGAGAGTCCCGGAGAGGACAGCGGCTCCACGTTCGTCGTCACACTCCCGCTGC
>DASTDD010000189.1:0-3103 GCA_035710545.1 Steroidobacteraceae bacterium | reverse complement strand
GGCCTGCGTCCATGCGCATGATGGTGATGCCTGTCCTGAGATCGCCCGCCAGCAGCGCTCTCTGGATCGGCGCGGCACCCCGCCAGCGAGGCAGCAGCGATGCATGGATGTTGATGCAGCCCAAGGGTGGCAGCTCGAGGACAGCCTGCGGAAGTATGAGCCCGTATGCCACGACGACCAGCACATCGGGCCGCCACGAGTCGAGCGCTGCACGGTCGGCCTCCGTTTTCAGGGTGGCGGGCTGCGAGAGGACGAGCCCTCGCTCCTGCGCCATCACTTTGACAGGGCTGCCGGCAATCTGTTGACCGCGGCCCCGAGGCTTGTCAGGTCGCGTCAGGACACCGACTACACGGTGAGGCGAGCTCAGCAGGGCGCCCAGAGCGGGCAGCGCGAAATCGGGAGTTCCGGCAAAAGCGATGCGGAGGGTGGTCACACCGCGGGATCAATACATGCGTCGCGGCCGTGTCGGCTCTTCCGCACTCTTGAGTGCACGCTCCTTGCGCTCCTTCTCGAGCTTCTTGCGGATCCGCTGGCGCTTGAGGTCCGAGAGATAGTCCACGAACAGCTTGCCCTCGAGATGGTCCATCTCGTGCTGGACGCAGACGGCCAGCACCTCGTCGCAGTCTCTCTCGAAGAACTGGCCGCTCGCGTCCTGCGCGCGCACCCGCACCCTCGCCGCCCGTTCGACGTCCTCGAAGATGCCCGGGACCGAGAGACAACCCTCCTCGCTTTCGGCCTTGCCTTCGCGGGCGAGGATCTCCGGATTGATGAGCACGAACGGCTCGCTCCGGTCCTTGGAGACGTCGATGACGATCACGCGCTGGTGAACATCCACCTGCGTCGCCGCGAGCCCGATTCCGGGCGCCGCGTACATGCTCTCGAGCATGTCCTCGACGAGTTGCCTCAGGTCGGCATCGAAGCGTCGCACCGGCACGGCGCGGGTGCGCAGCCGGGGGTCGGGAAATTCCAGGATGGTGCGGATCGCCATGGGGTCAAACTACCACGTATTGCGTTTCTTTGATTCGAAAATACTGCTAATGTTCAATAGCTTGCAGGGGGCTCGGCCAGGCCCGCGCAGTGCGCCCGGCCCACGGCGGCAGCCGTGATCCAGTGCACAAAGTTGACATTAAATCATGTGCGGGTGGGGCTGCTCCCAGTATAACAATCGCCGATGATGCGGCAGGTCTACGCCCGCCCGGATGTGTGGCTGCCGGCGCGCTCTCGCGCCGTGACTGGCGGACGGAATGCGGCGCTGCGCCCCCCGCCGGGAACGAAGGGCGCGGCCCATTGAGGAGTGGAGATGGTCTCAAATCGCTTACCCCAGGCTCGCGTGTTGGCGGGTCTGCTCATGGCGCTGTTCGTCATCTGCGGTTGCTCCTGGCTGCATCGCGGCTCCGAAAGGCCGGCGGTCGAGGCCGCGCCTCCCGCTCCGCCGCCGCCTGACTCCACTGAGGCGCCTCCGATGGATGAGCTGACGGCGACCGAGGCCGCCGTGACCGGCGCCGGCACCCCGGCGACGGCCGAATCCGCTCCGAGCACCCAGGCCGCTCCCGACAGCAGCATCGTCAACCCCAACGCGCCCAAGAGCTATACGGTCAAGCGTGGCGACACCCTTTGGGGCATCGCCTCGATGTTCCTCAAGGATCCGTGGTTGTGGCCGGAGGTCTGGATTATCAACCCCCAGGTCGCGAATCCCCATCTGATCTACCCGGGTGACACGCTCGCGCTCGCGTACGGACGCGATGGCCGCCCGCAGATCCGTCTCGAGCAGGCTGGCGCCGCTCGCCTCGAGCCGCGGCTGCGCAGCTCGCCGATGGATAGTGCGATTCCGACGATTCCCTATGCGGCGATCGCGGCATTTCTCTCGCGGCCGACCGTGCTGTCGGCCGAGCAGGTGCGCAATGCCGCGCACGTCGTCGCATTCCGCGACGAGCACGTAGTGGCCGGCACCGGGCACGAGGTCTACATCAGCGATCTGAAGGCGACGCAGAACGGCCGCTACAGCGTCGTGCACATCGACGATGAGCTGCGCGATCCGGACGACGGCAAGGTCGTCGGGTATGAGGGTGTTTACACCGCGACGGCTCTGGTCTCGAAGCCCGGCCAGCCGAGCAAAGCGCTGCTGATCGACTCCGCGCGCGAGACACTGCAGGGAGACAAGGTCCTCGCGGCTGACCTGGACGTCCCGCTGAATTTCATGCTGCGCGCGCCACGCAATGAGGTGCACGGCCGCATCATCTCCGTCATCGACGGCACGCAGCTCATCGGGCAGTACCAGATCGTCGTCATCAACCGCGGCAAGCGCCACGGGATCGACGCCGGTCATGTGCTCGCAGTCGATCAGGCCGGCGAGGTCATCCACGACGTGTATGGAGGCGAGCGCGGGATGAGCCGCTACTTCGGCAAGGTGGGATCCTCCCTGGCTCCGAAGGTCCAGTTGCCCGATGAGCGCGCCGGCACCATGCTGGTCTTCAAATCGTTCGATCGCGTGAGCTACGCGTTGATCATCGGCGCGTCGAATGCCATTCACGTGGGCGATATCGTCCACAATCCTTAGCCGAGCGCTCCGGTCCGGGCGCCGCCACCGGAGTGGAGCGCCCAATCTGCCCTTCTGCGGCAGTTTCTCCTGACTGCCTTTGGCGGCGCGGCATCCTAGGCTGCGGCGCATGGATGCACTGGCGATCCGTGTCCTGTTGGCTCGAGCGCCCGGTCTCGGCGCAGTCCACGTGCAGGCGCTTCTGGCCGCCGCCGACGCGCGCCTCGAGCACATCCTCGATCCGCGCACGCTTGCACAGGCCGGGATTCCTCCACAGGCACGGGGCTTTTTGTCGAACCCCGATACGACCGCTCTGCGACCGGATGTCGAATGGATGCTCGCGAGCGGCGCGGCGCTGCTGCTGAGCACCGATGCGCTCTACCCGATCCAGCTGCTGGAAACGCCGGACCCGCCCGCGACGCTGTTTGTCCTGGGCGATCCGCGGCACCTGCGCACGCCGCAACTGGCCATGGTCGGCTCACGAAGTCCCACGCCCTGCGGCCGCAGGATCGCGCGCGACTTTGCCGCCAGCTTTTCGCGCTCCGGCCTGACGATCACGAGCGGCCT
>DASTDD010000188.1:0-30763 GCA_035710545.1 Steroidobacteraceae bacterium | reverse complement strand
GCCGCTCCAGTGCAGCCGCCGCCCGCTGAGCCCTCAGCCGCCACTCAGGAGCCGCGGGAGGGAGTGTCAGGCCAGCCGGGTGAGATATCCGGCGCAGCTCCTTCTCCCTCCGTCGCCCCGGGGTCCGGAAAGCAATCTCCGGCAACGGGCTCGAGCAAGCCGAAATCGTCGCCCCGGAGTGCCACCCGGGCACCGGCCGCCCCGGCCGCTCCCACGACTCCCGGCGCGCCCGCAGCCCTGCCGGCTCCAAGAGCGCCTCCGGGAGCCTCGGTGCCCGCTCCCCCGGAAACGACCCGGGGCAGTCCGTCGCCACCGGCTGCACCGACCCTGGATCTCGCATCGCTCGAGCAACGGCTGAAGGACACCAAGGCGATCGGCGTGTTTACCAAGCTGTCCCTGAAGAACCAGGTCGATGATCTGTTGAGCCAGTTCAGAGCCTATTACGCGCGAAAATCGGCAGCGTCGCTGAGCGAGCTGCGACAACGGTATGATCTGTTGCTGCTCAAGGTGCTGAGTCTGCTGCAGGATGCCGATCCTTCGCTCGCGAGCGCCATCTCGAGCTCGCGTGAGGCCATCTGGGGCATTCTCTCGGACCCACAGAAGTTTGCGAAACTCGATTCCTAGGAGACACCATGGCCCTGCGTTCCACTGCTGTTGCACTCACCGTCACGATTGCTGCCGGCCACGCGACACTCGCAGCTGCCGCGGATCAGGGCCTCGGCAAGGACCTGGCTGCCACCATCGCCCTCCAGGGAATGCCGTGCGATAAGGTCGTGGAGGCCAAGCGCAACAGCGATAGTGACTACACCGCCACGTGCAAGGACGGCAACCGCTACCACGTGTTCGTCGATTCGAATGGCCGCGTCGTGGTAAAGAAGCTGTAGGCGTTGGTGCCAGAGGAGCCGACCCATGCGGCCACGCATCGTGGTCATCTGCCTCGCCACGCTGGCCGTCATGAACGTTGCTGCCAGCGCTACGGCCGAAAGCGCGCAGACCGCAGTCACGACCGGCACCCCGGAGCACGTGTACGATTCCCGGCAGTTGCAGCATGACTTCCAGCAGATGTACCGCGGCCTGCAGGAAGCCAGTTTCGATCTGTATGCGTTCACACCCAAGGCGGAGCTGAATCGGCTGTATGTGGAAGCGCTGGCCTCGTTCGACCGGCCTTTGACACTGCTGCAGGCGAAGACGCGATTCGAGCGCTTCGTCGCCACGGTGCGGATGGGAGATACACGTGTCGACTCGCCCGTGCCCGAGTGGACGAAGTTCCTTCAGGCGGGCGGCAGATCGTTTCCACTGGGGGTACGGATCATTTCGGGTCGTGTATATGTCACGCAGAACCTCAGTGGAGTCGAGGCCATCGGGCCGGGCGACGAGCTACTCAGCCTGAACGGCGAGCCCATGTCGCGGCTGCTCACGCGGATCGCCAGGCAGGTCTCGGCAGAGACCGACTACCTGGCACAGTCGCTGATCGAGCACGACTTTTCGAGGTATCTCTGGCTCGAGCGCGGAGCAGTCGAAGAATTCGTGCTCGGCGTGAGGCACTCCGCAGGGCAAACCGACCAGGTGCGTGTGCCTGCGCGAACCGAGACGGAAACACAGCGCCAGCGCGCGCGAGTGCCGCCGATATTGGACCTCGAAAGCCCTCCGCGTACTTCGCGCATGCTGGCGGGAGGCGTCGCGTATCTGCGTCCAGGCCCGTTCCACAACATGCAAGCCCGGACAGCATCCGACCAGTGGGACGTCTCAGGCTTCCGTCAGTTCATCGACAGGGCGTTTGCTGCGTTCGCGGCCGCGCATGCGGATCGACTAATCATCGATCTGCGGGACAACCCCGGGGGCGACGAGCAATTCAGCGACGTGATGCTCTCCTGGTTCGCGAGCCGACCATTTCGCTTCGCCTCGCAGTTCAAGGTCAGGGTGAGTCCGGAATCCATCGCAGCCAACAACGCGCTCATGGCGCACGGCGCCGCAGACGCCGGTCCGATGGCACGTCAATATTCTGCGCTGTACTCCCATGCACACGTGGGAGACGTGGTCGACCTCGATATTCCCATGACGCCTCCGCGGTCCGAGGGGCGCTTCACGGGCAAGGTCTTCGTCATGGTCGACCGGCAGACCTTTGCAAACGCGGTAGCGGTGGCGGCGCTCATCCAGGACTACAAATTCGGCTTGATTCTGGGCGAGCCGACCTCGGACATGGCGAGCAGGTACGGGGTCATGGAGCAGTTCACGCTGCGCAATACCGGACTGATCGTGGGCTATCCGACGGCGCGAATCATCAGACCGAACGGTGATCCCCGCCCCCGGGGCGTCACGCCGGATGTTCTCATCAGCATTCCGATCGTTCAGGCGGCCGATGACCCGGTACTCGCACAGGCAATCGCCATTGCCCGCAGCCGCTGAGCTGGATCAACTGCTCTCATGCGCAGGGATCGCAGGCTGACTTTGGGGGCGGTCACGCCGCCGCTATAACAGAATGAATATAGCGCTTCGACGCGGCTGCCCTCAGGGCAACGCTCGCGGCCTTTTTTTATCTTCCTCTCGCGAAGGGATATATTCGCGCCTCGCTTCGAGACTTCCATACGGGTGCACCATGCCGTACCGACTGAATATCAATGGAGTGAGCCACGAGGTGAACGTCCCGTCAGAGATGCCACTGCTGTGGGTCCTGCGGGATGAGCTGGGGCTGGTCGGCACGAAGTTTGGCTGCGGCAAGGGTCTGTGTGGTGCGTGCACGGTACACGTGGACGGCGCCGCGCAGCGCTCCTGCCAGCTGCCGGTCGGCAGGGTCGGTCACGCAAAAATTCATACGATCGAGCACATCGGCGCGACGGCAATCGGCGAGCGCCTGCAGCAGGCGTGGCTGCAGATCGATGTCATGCAATGCGGGTATTGCCAGGCCGGTCAGATCATGTCGGCGTGCGCGCTGCTCGGCAAGACTCCCAAGCCGGACACCGAGCAGCTTCATGCCGCCATGGCGGGCAATATCTGCCGATGCGGTTGCTACAACCGTATCCGAAGCGCCATCCGGATTGCAGCGGGCATGGCGACCCCGGCACAGGAGAGCGGCCGTGTTGCATGATTCCCAGGGTGTGAGCCTCGAGCGCAGAACGGTCCTCAAGGCCTCATTGCTGGCCGGTGGCGGATTGGCGCTCGAAGCATTGATTCCCATTCCGGTGCGGGCGCTCGGGGCAGGCGTGCGCCAGGGCAGCGCGCGCGCCGAGCTTTCCGCCTTCGTGCTCATCGCTCCGGATGGCGTAGTGACCATCATGGCCAAGAATCCGGAGATCGGTCAGGGCGTCAAGACTTCGCTCCCGATGATGGTGGCCGACGAGCTGGACTGCGAGTGGAGCCAGGTGCGCATCACGCAGGCCGATGTCGATGAGAAGCGCTATGGGAGGCAGGCAGCCGGCGGCAGCACGGCAACGCCGACCAACTGGTTGCCAATGCGACAGACCGGAGCCGCGGCGCGCGCCATGCTGCTGGAGGCTGCCGCGGCCAAGTGGGGAGTGAGCTCCGCAGAGCTGACGACCGCGAAGGGCAGGATTTTCCACTCCGCATCCGGGCGCTCCGCAGGCTACGGCGAGGTGGCTTCCGCCGCGGCGAGACTGACACCGCCCGATCTCGAGAGCGTGCGGCTCAAGGACCCGGCCCAATTCACCATCATCGGCCGGCCTACGGTGGGCGTGGACAGCGCCGGCATCGTGAAGGGCAAACCCGTCTTCGGAATCGATACCCGGCTGCCCGGAATGCTGTACGCGATTTACCAGGTCGCGCCGGCGCATGGCGGCCGGCTGGTCAAAGCAGACACGGAGGCCGTGAAGCGCCTGCCTGGCATCAAGCACGTGCTGCCGATTCGCGGGGACGGCGATCCCGACCAGGGTCTGGCCGATGGCGTCGCCATAGTGGCCTCCAACTGGTGGCTGGCGAACCAGGCTCGATCCCAGCTCGTGATCGAATGGGATCTGAGCGCCGCTCAGGGTCACAGCACATCGGTGTATCGAGCGAAGGCGGACGCGGCGATTGCCTCGGGCCCGGGGGCCGACCTGCGGCGCGACGGCGATGCGGCCGGCAAGCTTGCCACGGCGGCCCGGCGCCTCTCCGCTCGCTACGACTATCCGTTCATCGCGCACGCGCCGATGGAGCCACAGAATTGCACGGCGTGTTACCGGGACGGCAGACTCGAAGTCTGGGCGCCGACCCAGAACCCCAAGGAAGGGTTGACATCGTTGGAGAAGTCGCTCGGTATCGCGCCTGACAAGGTCACGCTGCATCTGCGGCGCGCCGGGGGTGGCTTCGGTCGCCGCCTGCTCAACGATTACATGGTACAGGTTGCGGCGATCGCCAAGGCGATTCCCGGCGTGCCGGTACAGCTCCTGTGGTCGCGTGAGGACGACATCCGCCGCGACTACTTTCGCCCGGGAGGCTGGCACAACTTCGAGGCGGGTCTCGATGCGAAGGGAAACCTGATCGCGTTCACCGATCATTTCGTGACCTTTGGCGATGGCAAGACCACCGCGCGCGCGGCCAACTTCAATCTCGCCCTGCCTCCGGCCGGGCTCATCGAAGACTTGCATTTCACCCAGACGATGCTGCCCACGGTCATTACCACAGGCTGGCTGCGCGCTCCGGCGTCCAATGCGCTGTCGTTCGTGTCCCAGTCGTTTCTCGACGAGGTCGCCATTGCGGCCGGAACGGACCTGCCCGGCCTGATGCTGGCGCTGCTGGGCGAGCGCCGCGAGATCCCCGCACCGGACAACCGCTCCGCATTCGACACCGGACGCGCTCGGGATGTGATCGAGAAAGTGGTTCAAACATCGAGCTGGTCGCACAAGCCCGGCGAGTCCGCCCGGGCGAAGGGTTTTGCGTTCTACTTCTCGCATCGGGGCTATTTCGCGGAAGTCGTGGATGCAAGCGTCTCCGCCAGTGAGGTCCTGGTGCACAAGGTGTGGGTGGCAGCGGACGTGGGGAGTCAGATAGTCAACCCGATGGGAGCGGAGAACCAGGTGCGGGGCGCGGTGATCGATGGCCTGGCACAGGCACTGACGGGTCAGGCGATCGAGTTTGTCGACGGCGCCGTGCAGCAGAGCAACTTCGACGATTTCCCGCTCGCGCGCATCCCGATGGCGCCGGAGATCGATATTGCCTGGATCAGATCGGACAAGCCGCCTACCGGGCTCGGCGAGCCGGCGCTGCCGCCGGTGATCCCTGCGCTCACCAACGCCATTTTCGCGGCCACGGGCACGCGGATTCGCTCTTTGCCGGTGCGACTGCAGACCGCCTAGCCGCTTCGGCTGCGGATTGCAGCCGAAGCGCGCGCATCGCGCGCTCCGAGTTCACCCGATAAGTCAGTCTGCAGGGAGAGTTCCCGGCTGCCCCAATACCGCGAACCTGCGGCGCGCCGCTGCGCGGCGCCCCGCTGCGGCGCTGACTCGCCGTTCACGCCTCGTTTCAAGCCGGCGGCATTAGTTACAAGGTGCTCGCCATATTTTGCAGCACGAGAGGGCTGCCCGGGGCAATCATCCATCCGCATCCGGCGGCCGCGCGAGGTCGAGCCTGGCGCGCGGAGCCTGCTCATGTCTGCGAACGCAGACATGTTCCCCGCGCAGGCAGGCATTCGCGCAACGCAATCCCGTCGGCGCGAGCACTGGAATCGACCCGCTGTCAGGAACACTGTTTGCTCAAGGGTCAAATTCGCAAACGTGTCGACGATCTTTCAACTACCATGCTCGTCGATCGTCAGGGAGCGGCCGGTCCGATTATGTAAATCCGAACCGGCCGGCGCGTGCCCTTGCGGTCCACGAAAACAACAGGGAACTATGCGGTCTCTAACTCAACTCGCTGTGATTGGTGCAACCCTGCTGTTGGTTGCGTGTGGTGGCGGCTCCTCCGGTACGGCGCCGCCGACGGTCTCGCTAAGCGTCGCCAAGGCGGCGGTGAGCAGCGGGGAGGCGACCACACTCACCTGGAGCTCGACGAACGCGACTTCCTGCACGGCTTCGGGCGGCTGGAGCGGCTCGCTGGCCACGAGCGGGAACAAGAGCACGGGGCCCCTGACGGCAGCGACGACCTTCTCGCTGACCTGTACCGGCGCAGGCGGCATGAGCCAGCCGGCCAGTGCCACGGTGAACATCGTGCCGACGGCGAAATTGTCCGCATCGCCGACGCTCATCGGGCAGAACGCCAGCTCCACTCTCACCTGGAGCTCGACGAATGCGACTTCCTGCACGGCCTCTGGCGGCTGGAGCGGCTCGCTGGCGACGAGCGGCAGCAAGAGCACCGGCACGCTGAGCAAGACCACGACTTTCTCCCTGACCTGCGCCGGTGCGGGTGGCACGAGTTCGGCCGTGTCGGCGACGGTGACCGTGACTACCGTGCCCACCGCGACGCTGAGCGCGTCGCCGACCGTCGTGGCGCCCAACGGCACTTCCACGCTCACGTGGAGTTCGGTGAACGCCACGTCCTGCACCGCTTCGGGCGCGTGGAGCGGAACGCTGCAAACGAGTGGGACCAGAAGTACGGGACCGCTGACGCAGGCGACAAACACTTTCACGCTCACCTGCAGCGGCTCATCGGGTGCCAGCCCGGCAGTGAGCGCGACTGTCACTGTGTCGAACACTGCAATGGCCATTGCCCCCACGAACGCTGCGATCACATTGACCCGCTCGCAGCAATTCACGGCAACTGTTCCGGGCGGGGGTCCGGCGACATGGACCGTGGATGGCGTCGCAGGCGGCAATGCCACGGTCGGGCAGGTGAGTTCCACGGGGCTTTACACCGCCGGCACGGCTGCGGGCGTACATCTCGTGGTTGCCACCAGTGTCGCCAACACGACCCAGACGGCCCAGGCGACCGTGGCTGTGACCAGTTTGGCCGGTGTGTACAGCTACCACAACGATCTGGCGCGCGACGGGGCCAACATCCAGGAGTACGCGCTCACTGCGTCAAACGTCAACTCGCAGAGTTTTGGCAAGCGGGCATCCTGCCCGGTGGATGGAGCCGTCTACGCCCAACCGTTGTGGGTGGCGAATGTGACCGTGCAGGGCGTCAAGCACAACGTCGTGTACGTGGCGACCCAGCACGATGGCCTGTTCGCCTTCGACGCGGACGCCAGCCCTTGCAGCAAGCTGTGGTCGGTCAGCCTGATCGACACCGCCCACGGCGGTACGAGCGGTGAGGTGCCGGTGGATTCCACGCTGATCGGCGACGGTTTCGGCGACACCCAGCCGGAGGTCGGCGTGACCGGAACACCGGCCATCGATCCGGCAACCAGCATCCTGTATGTCGTCTCAAAGTCGATGAACTCGGGCGGCACCACTTTCTTCCAGCGCCTGCATGCGATCGATCTGACCACGGGCAACGAGAAGACCGGCGCGCCGATCGCGATCAGCGGAACGTTCGCCGGGACTGGAAGCGGCAGTTCGACGGTCAGCTTCGATCCGCACCTCGAGCATCAGCGGCCCGGGCTGGCATTCGTCAATGGCACGGTCTATATCGCCTGGGCCTCGCATGAGGACAAGGGCCCATGGTATGGCTGGATGATGGGGTACAAGTACAATGGCACCTCGTTCACGCAGGCGTCCATCATCAATGTCGCGCCGAACACGCAGGAAGCCGGTATCTGGATGAGTGGTGGCGCCCCTGCGGCCGATTCGAGCAACCATCTCTATGTCCTCACGGGCAACGGCGGCTTCGACGCCAACAGCTCGAGTGCGCCCAACAACGACTATGGCGACTCGCTGCTGCAGTTGACCACTGATCTGCATGTGCAGCAGTATTTTACTCCCGCCGATCAGCTCGCCGATTCGCAGAACGACAAGGATTTCGGGGCGGGCGGCGCAGCCCTCCTGGCCGATCTGCCCGCGGGCAACACCGTGACCCATGCGTTGATTTGCGGCGGCAAGGACCACGACCTGTACGTCATCAACCGCGACATGCTGGGCGGCTTCGACGGCCCCACCGTGCAGGTGATCGACATGGGCAGCGCGATCTTCCAGACCGCGGCGTTCTGGAACAACAACTTCTACATCAGCACCGTCGGAGCCGCGCTGAGGGCCTATCATCTGAACACGACCACGGTACTCTTCGCGCCGGGATCGTCCTCCAGCCACCACTACGGCTTCCCCGGCGCGACACCGTCGGTGTCGGCATCCTCGGCCAGCCAGAACGGCATCGTCTGGAGCATCGACTCGAACAAGTATTGCACGCTGAATTCCCCCGGCTGCGGCCCGGCGGTGCTGTATGCCCACGATGCCTCCAACCTCGCCTCGGAGTTGTGGAACAGCTCGCTGGCCAGTGGCGATGCCGCCGGCAACGCGGTGAAGTTCACCGTGCCCACGATCGCCAATGGCGCGGTCTTCATCGGCACGCGAGGCAACAACACCGGCGGAGCGGACGGCTCATCGAGCACGCCCGGCGAGCTCGATATCTACGGTCTCAAGCCCTGAGGGCTCTCCGGGCGAACCAGCCCAGCCGGGCCCCTCATCGGTGCTGCGTGTGCTCCGCGGTCCGACGCGGGCGCGCGGTTTCCGGTACATTGGCGCCTCTAAAAAAGCGGATTGTGGGAGAGTCGGCCAGATGCTCGCGGAAAGACCTCTGACGGGATCGGGTGCAGCAGTGGCCGCGGCGCTGGTCTGCTGCCCCGGGATTGCGATTTGTGCAGCAGCGACCTCCCAGGAGGTCAATGACGCCTACCCCAAGGCTTACGCGCTCTACACCGATCTTCACCAGCATCCGGAGCTCTCGGGATTCGAGGTGCAGACCGCTGCGAAGCTGGCCGGGCAGCTGCGCAGCCTGGGCTACTCGGTCACCGAACACGTCGGCGGCACCGGCGTGGTTGCCCTCCTCAAGAACGGTCCAGGGCCCACCATCATGCTGCGTACCGAGCTCGATGCGCTGCCCGTGGAGGAAAAGACGGGACTGCCGTATGCCAGCAAGGTCCGCACGAAGGACTCCGCGGGGCGTGAGGTCTTCGTGGGGCACATGTGCGGACACGATCTTCATATGAGTGCCCTGGTCGCGACCGCCGGCATCATGGCGCGCAGCAAGGACAGCTGGCACGGCACGCTGATCATGATCGGGCAGCCTGCGGAAGAGACAATCGGCGGCGCCGCAGGCATGGTGCGTGACGGACTGTTCACGCGCTTTCCACGGCCGGCGGCGATTCTCGCGCTGCACGTGGGCAACGAGCTCCCGGCGGGCAAGGTCGGGGTCGCGCCTGGGATCTATGACACCAATGCCGACTCGGTGCGGATCACCATTTACGGCAAGGGCGGACATGGCTCGGCTCCGCACACGGCGGTCGATCCGATCGTGACCGCGGCCCGGACCATCGTGGCCCTGCAGACCATCGTATCCCGCGAAGTCAAGCCAGGTGAGATGGCCGTCGTCACGGTGGGATACATTACCGCCGGTACGAAAAATAACATCATTCCGGACCAGGCCGAGTTGGGCCTCACGGTCCGGACGTTCAAGCCCGAGATCCGCAAGCAGGTATTGGCCGCGATCACGAGAATCACGAACGCGGAGGCGCAGGCGGCCGGGGCACCCCGCCCGCCCTCGATCGAGGTCTACGAAGCGACGGATGCCGTTTACAACGATCCAGCCCTCGCACAGCGGATGCGCGCCGTACTCGAGAATGCAATCGGCAAGGACAACGTGCTCAAGACCGAGCCGATCACCGCCTCCGAGGATTTCTCCGCCTTCGTCGCCGCCGGCATTCCCGGCTTCTACATGAGTCTCGGCGGTGCCGATCCCCGGAAATATGCCGAGGCACAGGCGAGCGGAACTCACCTGCCGTCGAATCACTCGTCGCTGTTTGCCCCGGACGTCGATCCGGCGTTGCATACGGCAATCACTGCCGAAGTCTCGATGCTGCGCAGTCTGCTCAAGACAGACAGTGGTGCCTAGTCTGCGCCTCGAGAGTCGGCCTCAGGTGACACTACCGGGTGTCAGCGGGTAGCCGGCGTCACGCCAGGCCTTCATGCCACCATCAAGCGCAATCGCGCGCTGAAACCCGAGCGTGCGCAGCGTAGCGGCCGCCAGCGTAGACACACGGCCAAACTCGCACACCGTCAGGATGCGAAGCGTAGGGTCCGGCAACTCTTCGTTCACGCGCAACTCGAGCTGGCCGCGCGGCAGTAGGCGCGCGCCAGGTATGTGGCCGCTGATGTAGGCGTCGCGCTCGCGGACGTCGAGCACGACCAGATCGCTGGCGCCCGCTGCGATCCGTCCTCTCAGCTCATCCAGCGACATGAATGGCACGATTGCCGCGGCTTCGGCCAGCAGCTGCGCCACGGTCTTGCCGCCGGAGAGGTTGGTGCGCAGCGCTTCGGTCAGGTGCGTCGGCATGGACAGGTTCAGGTTGCGCATCATCTCGACGAACTCGCTGCGGTCGCGCTTCTGCAAGCGCGGATTCTGCTCCAGCTCCTGGGCGAGAGTGGTATGGCTGCGGTTCTTGTATTCGTGAGCCGGATAGACCTCCAGCGCCGGGTCCAGTCTGAGCACACAGCCGAAAAGGCTGTCATGCAGAGCTTCCGGGTCGCCGGTGGGCAGGTCGGTTCGACCCGTGGCCCCGATCAGCAGCGTATCGCCGGTGAACAGGCGATTCCCGATCCGCAGGCACATGGAATCACGCGTGTGCCCGGGTGTATGCATCACGTTCACACGCAACTGGCCGAGCACGATCGATTCCCCGTCGCCCAGGCGCATGTCTACGAAAGGCGCCGGACTCGACTGATGCATCGCCACTGGCACGCCGAGGCGTGCGGCCAGCTCACGCGTCGCGGAGAAGTGATCCGCGTGCGTGTGTGTATCAACGAGGTAGCGGACGCGCAGCCCGTGGCGCGCCGCGAGCGCAAGGTAGCGATCGATCTGACCCAGCTCCGGATCGATCAACGCTGCCGCGCAGCTTTCTGCGCAGCCGACGAGATACGAGCGGCAGCCGCCGCTGGCGATATGTTCGAACAGCATGTCGCGGACCCCTGCCGTGAGAGAGCGGCATTCTACTCCCGGGAGCGCCGGCTGCCGCGGGATGTCGGCACTCAGCCCTTCGGCAGAACGATCGGCCGGTCGCGCAGCAGCAGCACCCAGTCTCCGGTCTCCATCAGGGACTCGCGTCCCAGCTCGCGAATCAGCGCCCGCTCGCTCTCATTCCGGCGCTTGGCGGCTGGGGTTGCCTCCAGGCGCACGATCGCCTGTTCGGCCCGGCCGAAGATGATCGCAAAGCGAGCGTACTGGTGGGCCTGCGTGCGCAGCCCGAATCGCTCGCCGTAGGCCTCCCACAGCGCAGCGGCGATCGGCGCAAAGCCCATCACGACCACCAGCCAGTGGCGCCATTCACCGATCGGCGCCAGGCGGTTCCAGAAGATGACCAGTGCGGCGGTGGCCAGGAGGCCGGTGGCCAGACACAGCGAGGAGAGGTGCTCGACACGGCTGATTCGGCTGCGCTGCGTGCGCGCCCGGTTGCGGTAGTAGCGCGCCTGCCCCTGTACCCAGCAGCTCATCACCAGGTCGAGCCTGGGTTGTCGTGAAGGCGGAACCGCGTTGGCGCCGCGAAGCGCTTCCCGGATCCAGCGCAGTTCGTCGAGCTGTTTGCGCAGGTAATTCGAGGCGGCATTGTCGCGCAGGCCGGCGACGCGCCAGTAGAACTGCACGCGCAGTCCCTCGGCAAGCGCCCGGTAATCGAGGTAACGACCCTGCGCGTCCCGCCGCCTCTGCCACAGGTAAAGACCCGCGACGGCGCTGAAAAGAAGCAGATACACCGCGGGTACCTCCCTGCGGGGGAGTATTTCCGCGTACACCTCGAATGTCAGTGCCAGAGCGGCGGCCAGACCAAGAATGAGCCGCAGAACCGCATGCGTGAGTCTCTGATGATGGCGCGCCAGGCGGTCGGCACGCGCAAACGTCCGAGCCACCGTCTGGTCTCCGCCGGGGCGCGCCTCGAGCTCAGGAAGCAGCGAGGCAGCCGCTTCCGCGGTGGCCGGCTCGTCCTGCGCGTCGCGGGCGTCACGGTTGAATCGATCGAGATGCCGGCACACCGCGTGAAACGCCTTCGCGTCTGCATCGCGCGGAAACAGCCATCGAGCGGGTTGATCGGCCCCGATCCCGCTGCCAATCCGCGGCGACTGCACATGAAACACGGGCCCGGTATCGTCGGAGTCCAATGCGCGGGGGTCGAGCGCGTGAGACCACGATTGGCCTTCGAGCTTCAGGCGGACGACCGCCGCCGTACCGGCGATCGAATCATTGTCCAGGCCGTCCCAGAGAGCGAGCAGAACATGGCTGTGGGCGGCCATGTAGGCGCCTGCCTCGCGGTAACTCAGGTCGCGGTGTCCCGCAGCGGACCAGTGCGGCGGCGCATGACCGGCAGTGTGCTCGAGGACAAACACATGCTCGGCAGGGACGCGCCCCAAAAGAGAGCGGAATTCCTCCGTGGAGTCCGGAAAGTCACGCTCGTATTCCGCGGGCTCCAAGGGCAGCGGCACGAGCAGCTCGCACTGGTGCTCGAGCGCCACTTCGGCGGCCAGACGGTCTGCCCCCTCGGCCAGCGAAGAGAGAATGCGCAGCGGAGTCGCTGGGTATTGCCGCCGCAGGCTCGTGAGAAGCTCCGCGACTCGCGCCCGGTAGATTGGATAGTCGGCCCGGTCGAGGTCGCGGTGACCGGTGACCCCGATCACCAGCGGCAGCAATCCCGTCGAATCCGCACGCGTCAGCGTCTGCCCCGGGACGCTGGCGAGGGAATCGGCCGCAATCGCCTCTTGCCCGCGTACGCTGCTCAAGGGATCAGCCGCAATGTCGTCGTTGACCGGCACGCATCGGCGAATCTGCGGCGTGCGGTATCGGAATCAAGCTCGGACGCAAGCCGCGAAGTGAGCTGCTCCCAGTCGGCCGCATCGGCGAGCGCACGCCTGATGAGCACCCTCGCCACCGGACCCACATGGAAGGCGAGCGTGCGCTCCAGGAACTGCAGCTCCGTCACGGTCACGGACAGTCGCGGCGGCCTGGCGCCGGGCACAGCAAGCGATTGCGCCGTAGCCTTGGCGGCAGCCGATGACCTCAGCAGCTGCTGCACGTGTGCACAGAGCCTTGCATAGTGCGGCTCGCGCGGCAGCGAAAACGCGTCGAGCCAATGCTGAGTGCTCAGAAAGTACTCGAGGCTCTTCGAGGGCAGAACGTTCTCGATCCGAAAGGGAAGCACCGGGACCTGCTTGTGGATTGCGCGCTCGACTTCGCGGCGCACCTGTGGCGAGGCGTTGCTGTGAGCTGAGAAGACCAGCACCATGAGGCGCGCAGCGGAGATCGCATCGATGATCTCGGATGCCCAGTCCGCCGAGGGCGCGACGTCCCGGGGCGCGACCCAGACACTGATTGAGTTGGCCTCCAGGCGCGATACCAGCTCGAGCGCGCACTCGCGGTCTTGCTCGGAATAGCTGACGAACACGCCGTGAGCCATCACTTTCCGGATTCCAGCAGTTGCAAAGCCTTGTCCAGGCTGATGCGCATGCGGTTGAACGCGCGCCCCAGAGCCGAGACCTCCACGCTGCCATGAACGGGAAAGTCCTCGGGTGCCGGATTGCCGAGGCTGAGCTCGTCGGCTATGTGCACAATCCGGCGTATGGGACGCACCACCAGGAGGTAAAGCATCGCGTTCACGATCAGCACGGCGACCAGCATCGTGATCACTATCGAGCTCATGACGCGCCTGAAAATCCGATCCGCGCTCGCCCCCGCGCTGGCCAGGGGCACTGACACGATCTGCGCCCCGACGATCTCGTTTGCCTGCCAGCCGAAGCCATTGTCGCTTCCGTACCGCGCCAGCAGCGTGGATGGAGCCTTGGACGGCAGGCTGTGGCAGCCGAGGCATTCGCCGTCGACGCGTATCGGTCTTGCCAGGTACAGAGCGCTTCCGGTGGGCGTATCGCGCTCGCCGACGATTTCATGAGTGTGCGAGTCATTGCGGAACTTCTGGATGAGATCGGCCTCCCAGTCCGTGGCCCGGTCGCGGGGATTGGTCGGATTGAGCGTCGCCTCCTTGTAGGTGTATTCAGGGTGGCGCTCGCGCAGGCGCAGGAAGTTCTGTGTGGCGGCGTAGAAGGGCACGCTCTGCGGCAGGAATTCAGTACGCATCTGCGCGTTGAGCAACGGAAGAATCTCCTCCGCCGTGTAGTCGCGTGTCGCGAGGGCGCTGTCGATCATCAGTCCGGCCTGCTGCAGGACTTCCCGCTTCGCATTGGCCTGCAGCATCGACGAGCACGCGTAGCCCAGCGCCGCGGCGGCGATCACGAACGTCGCGGCCAGCGCCACATTGATCCGGACGAGCAGGCTCAAGGTACTTCCAGCAGTCTGTGTCCACCCCCATGGGGAAGTGTGCCAGACTCAGAGGCGCCCAGGGGGCACTCTGTTTCTCCCCTCGGCTAGGGATGCACGCCGAAGCTGCGTGCCAGAAATTCCGCGGTCGCCTCATCCGCGCGCAACCAGCTGGTGTGCCGCAGAAATCCGTGGATCTCGTTGGGAATTACCAGCTCCTCGTATGGAATGCGGTGCGCCTGCAGGCGCCGCGCGAGATCCACTGTCTGCTGGAAGGGTACGTTGCGATCATCATCCCCCTGGATCAGCAGCACATGGCCCTTCCAGCCCTCCAGGCTGGCATCGGGTGAGGACTCCCAGGCCACTCGCAGTGCCTCGTCGCGATCGCCCTTCTCGTAGCGGCTCGGTGCCTTGCTGAAGTCCTCATCCGGCAGCGCGGACCAGTCGTGCACGCCGTGCAGGTCGACACCCGCCTTGAAGATGTCTGAATTGCGTGCCAGCGCCAGCGCCGTCAGATATCCGCCGTACGAGCCCCACCAGATCCCGATTCGCCCCGGATCGACCCCTGACAGGGATTGCAGGTAGCGGGCGCCGGCCACGACATCCTGATATTCGGCGGCGCCCCGGGGGCCCGCATGCTCGGGAAAGTGGTACGCGCGGCCGTAGCCAATCCCCAAACGGTAGTTGACCGACAGCACGACGAATCCGTGTGCGGCGAGATACTGATTCACCGCGTAAGCGTTGCTGTAGTAGTCCATATAGTGCCAGCCGAGCAGCATCTGCCGTGGCGGACCGCCGTGCACGAAGATGATTCCGGGCTTCGGCGCCTTGGACTCGGCTGTGCCGGTGCGCTCGAACAGCTGGCCGTGCGCCACCAGGCCATCGGCCGCCTTGAACGTGACCGAGCGAGGAGTGACGAAAGCGGCGAGCGGAAAATCCGCGGGAAGATCCTTACCGATTTGCGCCGGCCGCGGCTTTCCGCTCAGGCTCAGTACGCCGATGACCGGTGGCTGTTGCGCACCCGCGGAGATGTAGGCGACGTGACCGCTGATCGTACTGACCGGCGCCCATTCGAGGGATTCGCCGGAAGTGAGCTCGGAAGCCCCGGGCTGATCCACCGCCGACTTGAACAGGTGGCGTCGCTCGCCATCGTCGCGTGTCTTGCCGCTGTTGGCGTCGAAGACCATGTAGCGCCGATCACGGGTCTGCGTGACGTGCTCGACCATGAACGCACCGGGAGTGAGCAGCAGCGGCGTGCCGCCGAAGGCCGCGATCGAGTAAAGGTGGGGCCAATCGTCCAGATAAGCCATGAACACCAGCCGGTCACCGGCCGCCCAGGTGAGATTCGCCCCTTCCGCGACCTCAGGAAACGAGCCCGCGAGCGTGTCCGGGCTGTCCCACACCGAGTGTCCGATCCCATCGGCGACGCTGGCCACCCAGATCGACCACGGGTGTGGCACGTCCTTCAGCAGCGGCTCCGGTGCGCCGCCGGTGCCCGGTTGCCGCACGAACGCGATACGCGAGCCATCCGGGGACCAGCGGGGTGAGCTGTCATTACCAGTGGAGGGGGCGAGATAACTCAGCGGACGCTCCCTCGAGGTGTAGATACCGATGAACGCGTGGTCCCCTCGATTCGATACGAATGCGAGCCGGGATCCATCCGGGGACCAGCGCAGCTCGCTGTCCTTGCCGCGGTCGAAGAACAGCCGCTCGGCCTTGCCCTGGCCATCGAGCGCGGCGGTCCAGACATGGTCATCCTTGGTGAAGGCGAGCTGGCCCCGCGAGGAGATGGCAGGGGCATCGCCCTCCGCGATCTTCACGGGTACGCCGCCGGCGATGGCCACACTCCAGATGGTGGTCTCGGGCTTCTCGGTCGATGAGGCCGGATCCGGCTCGAGGTTGCCCTCGGCCGGCCAGTTCGCATCGTGGTCGCCGCCGCGCACATACAAGAGATGACCGGCGTCGGCAGTGAATGTGAGCTGGGTGATCTCCTGACCGTCGTCTTCCATGTTATGCGTCATCTGCATGGGCACATAGTCCGGGCCTCTGGCGATCCAGACATTGCGCACGCCTTGCAGATTGCGGACCCACGCGATGAGGTCCGCGTGCTCGGCGGATATCAATTCGCCGGCATAGGGATAGTCGAGGGCTTCCGCGACCGTGAAGGCACGCTCGCCGCGTGCCTGCACGGAACAGGGAAGGACGATCAGGCTGGTGAGAGCCAGCGCCCGGGTCGCGTTCATCAATGGGTAGGGTAGGTGCATAGGGGATTGCCATCCTCAGCGTGGCGACTTGAGGTACTTGTCGAACCACTCGAGCGTGCGCCGGATCGAATCTATCTGATTGTCGCGCTTCTCGAAGCCGTGGCCCTCGTCGGGGTAGTAATGTGCCGCCACCGTCTTGCCGTCCTTGCTCAGCAGATTTACCACCTGCAAAGCCTCCTCCTTCGGCACTCGCGGATCATTGTCTCCCTGCAGAACCAACAGTGGCGCCCGTGCGTCATGGATGTAGGTGATCGGGGAGGCCTGATCGTAAGCCCGGCGATCCTTCAGCGGATCGCCCAGCAGGCTCTTCTCATATTGCTGCAAGGTCGCATCCTCATGCTGCAGCATGGTCATCCAGTCGATGATTCCATACATCTCCACGGCGGCCGCCCACACCTCTGGGGTTCTCCCGATGGCCATCAGGGTCATGAAACCGCCGTACGAGCCGCCGGTGATGCCGATCCTGCGGGGATCGACGTACCCGGTCGCCTCGAGGAATTTCGTCGCGTACACCTCGTCCTGCAGATCGCCACCGCCGAGATCCTGGTAGTTGGCGCGCTGGAACTCGGTGCCGTAGCCAGTCGAGCCGCGCACGTTGGGCGCGATGCAGATGTAGCCCCGCGACACCAGCGCTGCGATGCGCGGGCTCCACAAATCGCGCGTCTGGCCGGTTGGCCCGCCGTGCGGCAACACCAGAGCGGGATTCGAGCCATCGCGTTTCAGATTGAAGGGGATCCACAGCAGGGCGCTGATCATCCTGCCGTCGAAGCTCCGGTAGTGAACGATCTGCGACTGCGGCATGGGGGCCGAGGCAAGGCTGGCGACCGCCGAGCGTGTCAGGCGCGTGAGATGCTGTGTACCGAGATCGTAGACCCAGAAGTCGCGCGGCTGCACGGAGCTCTCGCGCGACAGCAGCAGTCGGTCGCCCGATGGCGAGAAGGAGCTGGGAAATGCAGGCAGGCGCGTGACGCCGGTGGGCAGGGGAATCCTGCTCGCCTGCAAGCTCGCGACATCTACCAGGTAAGCGTCCATCAGCCCGTCCGCGTTCAGGGTATAGGTGAACGACTTGCCGTCGGGAGAGAAGTCACCCGCTGCCGCTTCCCATTTGGTGTCGGTCGCCCAGCGCCGCTTGCCGGTGGCGAGCTCCAGCAACGCGACGTTGTTGAACCCGCCACGCTCGTTGGAGGTGAGCAGCAGCATCTTTCCGTCCCGCGACAGGGAGCTCGCCAGCGTGAGGGTCTTGCCTTTGTGGGTGGTCAGGTCAGTCGTCTTGCCGCTGGCGACGTCGACCGCATACACGTCCGAGTCCCGGAACCCGGCTTCCACTCGGTTGGCATACAGCGTTCGCCCGTCCGGACTCCACGCGACGAGCCGCCATGAGTGGTCGGGCGAGGACTCGTGTGTCAACAAGCGGACCTTGCGGCTCGACCAGTCCAGCAGGGCGAGGTTGTATGAGCTGCTTTCCTTCGGCTTGAGGTCCACGGCGATGGTCCTGCCATCGGGCGACCAGAGCGGAGTCTCCTCGCGCGCGGCCGGCGTGTTGGTGAGGTTGACGGCCTCGCCGCCGTCGCTGGGTACGATGAAGACATCCCAAAGCTCGTTGCCGCCGTAGTCCTGCTGATAAGCGATCCACCTGCCATCCGGGGACCACGTTCCGCCATGCTGGCGCTCGTCGGATTGCACGAGCTGCACGGGCCAGCCGCCCGAGGCCTCGACCTTCCACAGATTCGAGCGTCCCGACATGTTGGTCGTGAACAGGATCTCCCGCCCGTCGGGCGACCAGGAGGCATCGTCGATGCTGCGCGTGAAATACAGATCATCGATCGGAACGGCGTGCGCCTGCGCGCTCGACTCGGACTGGATCGTGTGTGGATCGGTGAGCTGGCGGGAATCGGGTCCCGAGGTCTGTGCCAGCGCGAGCGGGGTGGCGAACAGGGCAGTGAGCGTCAGGGTTGGAATTCTCATCTTCGCACCGTGCCTGGATTCAGTTTGCGGCCTGGCCTTGCAGGAAGCCGCCGATGTGCTCGTTCAGGAACCTGCCGTCCTCCCTGGAAGCTCCCGCCCCTGCGGGGTGCCCCCATAACGAGGGGATCGGCACCAGCGAGCAGTGCGGAATGAGCGCCGCCTCGTAGCGCGCGTCGGTCAACGGAAAGTACAGGTCCGTCTCCGATGGCATGTACAGCACTCGAGCTTTGATCGAGCGCAGGGCAGCCTCGACATCGCCGTGGAACGGCGGCGTGCTGCCGACGTCATTGCTTTGCCAGGTGCGCATCTGAAGGATCAGGTCGTTGGCATCCGCGCCCGGAATGAAATTCGTGCGGAAGTGCTCGACGACGTCGTGAAAATTGCTGCCGAGCGAGCTGTCCTGACGCCACAGCTCGCGGCGCCACCATTCCTGTGAGAACAGCCATCCGGTCCAGACCATCGCGAAGGCCTGCAACCCCTTTTCCGGCGGACTCGTGTAGTTGCCTCCCTGGAATGCCGCATCGGCCGTGAGCGCGGCGATCTGTCCCTCCAGCCGCACGATGCCGTGGCCGTAGGTTTTCGCCGTACCCGCCGTAGCGACGATGCGATCCATGTAGTCGGGATAGCTGACCGCCCACTGAAAGGCCTGCTGCGCCCCCATGGAGAAGCCGATGACGGCGCGCAGATGATGCACGTGCAGAGAGTCCGTCAGCAGCTCATGAACGGCGCGCACGTTGTCGCGGATTGTCATGACGGGGAATCGCGGGCCGTGCAGCGGCTCGGGAGTATTGCTCGGCGAGGAGGAGCGCCCGTTGCCGAACAGCTCACTGGTGATGAGAAACAGTCGTGTGGGATCCAGAGCCTTGCCTGGACCGATCAGCCACCCGTAGCCGTGCATCTCGGCCATGTAATGCGAGGGCAGCAGGATTGCGTTGTCGCCCGCCGCATTCAACTTTCCGTAGGTGCCGTAGACGATCCGTGCCTCGGGGAGGATGGTCCCGCCCTCGGTCTTGAAGCTCCTGATGACGAACTCGTGCTGGACGGGCTCGGCATCGGCGGCCAGGACTGACGGGGCCTGGAGACAGGCGAGCAGCAACAGCAACAGGCCGGGAAAGCCGGGCTTCGGGAGGATTGAGGCCACCGTGGTCTCCTTGACGTGGAATTTAATGTGGTGCGCAGGGAGTCCGCGCCGTCTGCCGGCTGGATCAATTGCCCTCGCACGCGGTCTGTTCGGCGGAGCGCGGGCGCATTCGCGCCAGGAGCGCACACCACGCGCTGAATACGTCCTCGACGGATATCTGATCGACGCGCGAGGATGTGGGTGGACCACCCACTCCCAGCACTGGTGAGCCGCAGGGGCTACGGGGTAGCCAGCGGCCCTGGGACTCGGCGCCAAACAGGACCACCAGCGGCAGACCTAGCGCGGCCGCAGCGTGCGCCGGCCCGGTATCAACGGACACCATGCTGTGTGCGCCCTCGCACAGGGCGAGCAGCCGGCGTAGAGGCAGCTCAGCCACGACGAGGGCAGGCAACCCCGTCGCCGAGCGGATCTCCCGCAGCATGGCCCCTTCCTGAGGTGCTCCGCACAGCACGAGCAGCGCTTCGGGAAGATGGGCATGAATCCGGTGCAGCAACCCAACCCAGTTGGCGGTGGGCCAGAGCTTGTCGTCGGCGTTGAGCAGACGCCAGCGATCCCGGCTCTTGCTCATGCTGCGGCGGTTGCCCGGCTGCACCAGGATGACCGGCCGTCCGCTCCAGCCCTGCGCGTGAAGCCACTCATTCCGGTCCGCGCGCTCGCTGTCCAGCACCTGCAGATGAGGCCCTGGCACCCGCTGGGGCAGCGGAAGCGGGTAGTCGGAGGCGTGCAAGGCCGGGGGCGTGCGCGCGCCGAACCGCAGAAACCTGTCCACCCAGTGCTGCTCACCGTCGGCTTCCGCGTCGGCGATGAAGAGGCAGCGGCCGGGGTTGACCCCGCCGAGCGCCAGCAGCCGGCGGACCCGCGCGAGTTGCCGTGGCTGCCGCTCACACACATAGATCGGTCCTGGATCGCTGCGATGGAGCGACCACAGGGCACTCCACCAGGCGCGGCTGACGAAGAAGGGTGCGTGGCGTGGGAATGACCAGACCCGTGCCACGTCCGAATGTCCCGCGAAGAGGGGCGAGTTCCACGGCCCCGCGCCCAGCAGAAAGCAGGGCTGATGGTAGCGCTGGTGCAGGTAGCGCAGCAGAGCGCTCACCATGACCATGTCCCCGACGCGGCCGAAGAGAATGACGGTCGGCCGCACGGCCGGCGCGGCGAAGATGCGCTCCCCGGCGCTGCCCTCCTCACGACCTGAATGAAGGTCAGGCGACGGAGCGGCTCCAAACGCAGCCAGATGCTGTCCGGTTGAGCCGTGCGGGAATCTTTTCAGGCTCAATGTCTCTTCCGTAGGGTGGCGAGCGATCGGTCACGCCGCTGCGCCCGGTGAGAAGCTCATGATTTGGCGGGAAGTCTAGCGAATCGCCAATGCCCCCGGAAGGCCGTCGGCGCGTTGGAGCGGCCGGGGACCCTCCTCGTGCCGGCGGAAAGTTGGATCGTTCGCCGCGGGGTGGACGCACCGGCTGTCGAGCGGAAGCCCGGCGCTCGTTCGGTTAGAGTCTCACAGCGCATCCGCCCCATGATCGAGAACCCGATGAGCCAGCCGGAAGCCCCGAAGCGCCCCCCACCGCGCCGCGGCGCCGTCGTGGGACTGGTGCTCATCGTCGTCCTCATCCTGGCCGGCCTGATTCTGTCGCGCCTGCTTGGACGGGCCGCCAGGGTACAGGACTGCGTGCTTTCGGGGCGCTCCGACTGTGTCGCGCCCGACGCGAGCTTGCGCCGGAACTGACGAGGCTCGCCAGGGGCTACTGCCGCCTCACCTTGCTCAGCAGGCGCAGGATCTCCATGTAGAGCCACACGAGAGTGACCAACAGGCCGAAGGCCGCGTACCACTCCATGTAGCGCGGGGCTCCGCCGGCGACGCCCGATTCGATCAGGTCGAAGTCGAGCACCAGGTTCAGCGAAGCCACGCCGACGATGACCAGAGAGACGACGATTCCGAGGGGTGTCGCGGCATTGAGTACCGGCACGTTGACGTGGAAAAAGCCAAGGATCATGGAGAGGATGTAAACGAGTGCGATCGCGCCGGTGGCACCAATGACGATCGCGCGGAATCGCTCGGTCGCACGGATGAGGCGCATCCGGTAGGCGACCAGCAGCACGGCGAGCACGCCGAAAGTCAGGCCGACCGCCTGGATGGCAATCCCCGGATAACGTCGTTCGAGCAACGCGGAAATGCCGCCGACCGCGAGCCCCTCGAGCGCGGCGTACGGCACCGCCAGGTAGGGCGCCATCGTGGCCTTGAAGCTGATGATCACCGCCAGGACAAGTCCTCCGATCGCGCCGATCAACACGGCGGAGGAGACCGCGGAGGCATCTCCGGTGGACAGGTACTGGGACCAGGGCCATAGGGCACCCGCCAGCAGCACCACCAGCAGGAGGAACGACTTGTTGATGGCACCCTGGAGGGTCATGCGCTCGCCAAGGGCGGCGCGCGGCTGGCTCGCGAAAGTCCTCTCGTTGAGTCCGGGATTGCCTGTTCGCGGGACGGGAAGGGGCATTATGGGATCTCCTGGGCGGGTGCCGACGGCAATTGTAGTCGACCGGGCCGGAGCCTGACGGGTTCCATTCCGCCGCAGCGCGCGGCCGCGTTTGCGGCATGCACCGGGAATAAGCTGATGAAACAAGGCTATTTTGGCGGACGCCCCCGCAGCCGTAGGCTCTGAGGCCCCACTCAAGGCGAGCCTCAGTCATGTCTACCCACGTCCACGCCTTACCCCGGGACCTGCAAAGGTCCTCCAACCGGAACGAGCTGTTCAGCAAGGAAGACTGGTGGGCGGTATGGCTCGGCCTGGGCCTGACACTCATCGCGGTCGGCTTGTTCCTGAATGGCTCGAGCCTGCGCTGGCTCGCGGTCGTACCCGGAAAGTGGTCTGCGGTACCCGATGCCATCGCCGATATCCGCGCGAGCTGGATGCGCTACGTGGCCCTCTTCGCCCTCTGGGCGCTGCTGCTGGGTGCCGGCGCCAGGGCGCTCGGGTGGCGGCTGCGGCAGTTTCTGCCTGCATTCGCCTTCGTCTACGCAGTGTCGGTGCTGATCTTCGCTCTGGGTCAGTGGAAGCAGGCGGACCATTACAACCTCGAGCCACCGCTGGTGGCGTTGCTGCTGGGTCTGCTGATCTCCAACACGAACGTCCTGCCGAGATGGATGGATGCCGGCTTCCGCGTCGAGTATTACGTCAAGACGGGAATCGTACTGCTCGGTGCGACGTTGCCCTTCACACTGATCGTGTGGGCCGGGCCGGTCGCCATCCTCCAGGCCTCGATCGTGTCGGTGGCGACTTTCGGGATCATCTACTTCGTCGCCACGCGCCTCGGACTGGACCGGCGTCTGGCTGCGACGCTCGGCGCCGGTGGCGCGATCTGCGGTGTTTCCGGCGCGATCGCGGTGGCAGGGGCGGTTGGTGCCCGCAAGCAGGACGCGCCCATCGCCATCACGCTGGTGATCTTCTGGGCCGTCGTGATGATCTTCGTGCTACCCCTGGTGGCGCGCTCGCTCGGACTGTCAACCGGGATCGCGGGTGCCTGGATCGGCACCTCGGAATTCGCCGATGCCGCCGGACTCGCCGCGGCGCAGACCTATGGCGGGTACGTCGCGCATGGAGCGCCAATCAGCGGCTCCCCCGATGCGGCGCTCAGCGCCTTTACGCTGATGAAGGTCATCGGGCGCGATGTCTGGATCGGGATCTGGGCGTTCGTTCTGTCGATCCTCGCCACGACTCGCTGGGAGCGGACGAGCGCCGATCGCCGGCCGGACGCGGGCGAGATCTGGAGGCGATTCCCCAAATTCGTGGTGGGGTTCCTGCTCGCCTCCCTGATCATCACGTGGGTGACGGCGTCGGTGTCCTACGCCCAGTTCAAATCCTCCATCACCCCGGATCTCGTCGGCCCGATCAAGAACCTGCGCACCTGGGCGTTCATATTCTGCTTTCTCAGCATCGGGTTGACGACGCGCCTGCGGGAGCTCGCCACCGCGGGCTGGAAACCGTTCTGGGCATTCAGCTCGGGTGTGCTGCTCAACGTGGTGCTCGGGTTCATCCTCTCGGCCCTGGTGTTTGGAGCCTACTGGAGCCGCCTGTAGAGGCGGCGCGGGGGGATGCGCGGCGTGAGGCTGAAAAGGCAGGACGAGGAAGCCGGCCGGCGCTGCGCGACCTGTCGTCATTTCGACAATTCAACCGCAACCTTCGAGCGCACCTTCCCGGGACTGGCCTCGTTCGGCTCGGCAGCCGCCTCCGTGCGCGACCGCGACGGTATCTGCACTCTGCACCAGCTGCATCTCGCTGCCCGCAGCGGGTGCGAGAGCCATGAGAGGGCGCCTGCCCCAGAGCAGGCCAGCTCTATTTTTCCTCTTCCGCCTCCTTGACGCTCCCGCAGCTGGATCCGAGCCACTTGCCCTCGAGCTTGCTGTTCATGTTCATGGTGCGGCTGCCCGCGGTCATGACCGCATTGATGGTGCCCGTCATGCGCACCCCGCCGGATATCTGGAAGTGCACGTCAACAGTGGTCTTGCCGTCGGGCCGGCTGCACTCCTCGCGCAGCTGCAGCTCGCTGCTCGAGCTCGTAATCACATTCTTCTTGCACGATCCGCCTTCACTCGGGTCTGCGGTCTGGAAGCCTTTGGCGATCTTCTCCGGAGTCATGCACTCCTTGTAGACGCGAGGCTTGGCGGCGCTCGCCATGCTGGACTGCATCGCCGCCTCAACCTTCGCCCGCCGCTCCGGAGTGAGCTTCGCCAGCTCTTCCTCCGGGATGGGCATCTGGCCGCTGATCTGCGGATGCGAGGTCACCTCCCAGAGCCCCGGCTTGATGTCGGGCTTCACCAGGTCCGCCGCCTCGGCGATGAGGCTCATGGCCGCGCCAACCAGGGCCACGGTCATCAGTCTCGTGGAAGGAATACGCATTGGACTGCTCCTGACTGCGCGCTCCGCGAGCGAGCGCTGGAATAGTGGAATCACTCGCCGCTGGCGGCGACCCGGATGCGCGGATCGCGTCCCTGATCGTGTCCGCTGGCGACCATGGACGCCGGCAACACGCCCGCCGGGTCCACCGCGCTGTCGCCTTCCCGAATCTCGAAGTGTACATGTGGGCCCGTGGAATGGCCGGTATTGCCCAACAGCGCGATGACCACGCCCTGTTTCACATGGTCTCCCTGATGCACCTTGATCTCGCTGTTGTGAGCGTACAGGGAGGTCATCTGCCGGTCGTGCTGAATGATGACCACGTTGCCATAGCCGTGCAGCCCGTCGCCCGCGTAGATGACATCGCCTCCTGCAATCGCCAGCACCGGCTCGCCGACGTCCGCGGCGATATCGAGCCCCTTATGCATTTTGCCCCAGCGAGGCCCGTACTTCGAGCTGACGACTCCGGCCTCGACCGGCCAGCGAAGCGCTCCTGCATACTGGATGGGAACCGACGTTGCCGGCGGAGTGTGCGCACCGGCAGTGCTCGCCGGGGTGGCATGGCTGGACGGTGTCCCGGTGGCAGCTGTCTTCACGCCGGGGGTTGCGCTCTTGGCATGACTGACACCGGCTCGGTGCAGGACCTCGAGCACTTCCTTCTCGCTATGCTCGCCTGCGTCGTGAAACTTCATGAGCAGGTCCTGCTCAGCGAGATAGCGTTGCGTGCGCTGGAGCGCCTTGGTAGTCGAGTCGGCTGCCACGTTGAAAGCCTTGGCGGACGCCGATTTTGCGTTCTGGTACCACTGCTTGTCGTCGAGACTTGCGCAAGCGGCGAGGGCGCTCGCGAAGACCGCCAGGAGCACGATCCGATGCCTGCTGGTCATAGCTGCTTCGCACACTCGGCCGCGCGCCGGGTGCCTCTTGTACTTTTAAAGGCAATCTACCACGCAGGCCCGGGTGCTGCACGCAGGCGCGAATGCTGCCAGACTAGGCACATCGTGAGTGTGTCGTTGCGTAGAATCGACGGGCTGAGCTGGCTCGCCATGGCCTGCATTGCCGTGGGCTGGTTCGGGCTCGACACCCTGGTGGCGACCTTCGGACCGGTGCGGCACACGGCGCACTTCTACGATCTGCCGGCCGTGATGCTCGATCCGCCCCGCTTCCTCATCGGCCCCGCCGAGTCGCTTTCCGCCGGCACGTTCGGGTTCGGGTTGCTCTGCGTGGCCGTGATCGCGCTTCCCGTGCTCCCACGCCTGGGTGTCTCGCCCGCTCGCTGGCTGCTCATTTCGGCCCCACTGCTGTGGATGGTGCTGTGTGGAATCGTGCTGTACGTCAAGACGGCCACCGCGCACATCGCCGCCCCGGAGCGCATGGGTCGCCTGGGTGGGTATCTGGCGAGCTGGGCAAATGGTGCGATGGACTGGAGCGGGGATGTGGTCGCCCGGCATATCGCGCTCGGTCCGGGCGCGTATCTGGCGCTTATCGGGGCCACCTGGCTGGCCTACAAGGGGGCGAACGAGCTGCGCGCATCCGCGGCGGTGACCGGGCCGGCTCGCGCGGCCCTCAAGGCAGGGGTGAATGAACGACCTGTTGAGTGAGGAGCAGCTTCCGGAGCTGCTGAAGATCGCCGAGGCAGCCGCCCGCAGCGCCTCCGAGCTGATCCTGTCGGGCTTTCGCAGTCCGCGCCTGAGCGCCGAGCGCAAGGCCGACGGCTCGCCGGTCACCCGTTTCGACCGGGAAGCCGAGCGGATCATCCGCGACTTCATTGCGGCTCATCAGCCCAAGCCATGGCCCGTGCTTGGCGAGGAGCTCGGCGATGACACCGGTCAAGCCCGTTACCGGTGGGTCGTGGATCCGATTGACGGCACTCTCGGCTTCACACGCGGGCTGCCGAACTTCGGCACGCTGCTGGCCTTCGAGGATGTCCTCGAGCGCCGCGCGCTGGTCGGCGTCATCCATCTGCCGGCCATGAACGAAACCTACTGCGCTGCGCGCGGGATCGGCGCGTGGTGTGCCGATGAGCGGCTCCACGTCGCCGCGCCGCGGGAGCTGGCCGACTGTCTGATCTCCGCGCCCGCCGAGTATCAGTTCCGCCTGGCGGGCATTGCCGACAGTCATGCGAAGCTGCGCGCTCAGGCGCCCCATCTGCGCTGGTTCGGGGACTGCTGGGCGCACGCCATGGTCGCACGCGGGCCGATCGACGCGCTGGCCGAATTCAACCTCGCGCGCTGGGACATAGCAGCGACGGAAGTTGTCGTCGAGGAGGCCGGCGGACGCGTGTTCATCCGGGACGCCCGCGATGTACGCGGCAAATATGACCTCATCGTGGGAAGCCCGCGCGCAGCCGCGGCGGTTGCCGAATTGCTGCAGTTCTAGATGTGCGGGAATCTGGAGCTGCCGGCTCCCGGTTTGATCAGCCTGCCAGTGCGATCTCCACGCGCTTGTTGTGCTTGCCTTCGTTTCGGATCCGCACCACGCGGATCGCGCCAATCTCGCCAATATTGCGCACGTGCGTGCCGCCGCAAGGCTGCAGGTCGACTCCCGGAATCCTGAGGAGGCGGATACGCCCCGCGCCCCGGGGTGGCTGCACGCTCATCGTCTTGACCAGCTCTGGTCGCGCATCCAACTCCTCGTCCGTGATCCAGACGGTCTCGGTATCCAGCCCGCGGGTGATGAGCGCGTTGGTCTCGCGCTCGATGTGGGCGGCCTCCAGCAGCGCCATGTCGATATCGAAATCGAGCCTGCCCTTGTCCGGGGAGATGTTGCCGCCGGTGACCGGCGCCGTTACGACGCACGACATGACATGCAGCGCGGTATGCAGCCTCATCAAGGCGTAACGCCGCGGCCAGTCGATTTCGAGCGTCAGCCCTTCACCGACTTCCGCGGATGCGGCTTGCGGCGATGACGGCACGTGCACGACGCTGTCTGCCGTCGCTCCCTTGCGGGTGTCGATGATCGGGATGCGCTCGCCGTTTTCCCGGACCAGGGCTCCGGTATCGCCGGGCTGACCGCCGCCCAGGGGATAAAAGATCGTCCGGTCGAGCTCGAGACCGCGTTCATGGCGCGCGATGACGCGGGCCGTCGTGGTCTTCAGATAGGCATCCTCGCGGAAGAGCAGGTCGGTCATGCGCGGCTCGCAGATTTCGATGCAGCGACTCCCGAGTGTCGCACGTATGCTGGGCGGCATGAAGCAGCTTCCCGGTCCGCCAGCGGCTCTCTTCTTCTTCGTGCTCTGCTGCCTGCTCGTGGGGCGGCTCGGCGCCGCGCCCGGTGCGCCTCCCGCGCTTGCCGTCCTGGATATGGAGCTGACCGGGGACACGGGAGGTCCCCCATTCGAGGCGGAACACGCCGCACGGCTGCGAATGGCGAGCGATCTGCTGCGACAGGAGCTGGAACGCTCAGGCTCGTACACCGTGGTGGACCTGACATCGGCCCGTGAGCTCATCGCCAAGCTGCAATCACAACAGCGATACCTGCACGATTGCAACGGCTGCGATCTGGAGGTGGGGCGCAGGCTCGGCGCCGGGCAGGTGATGGTCGCCTGGGTCGATCGCGTGAGCGGCCTCATCCTGACTCTGACATACGAGATCCATGACGTCGCCTCGAGCCGCATCCTCCTCAGGAAGTCGTTCGACTTCCGTGGCGACAATGACGCGGCCTGGCAGCACGCCATCCGTTACATGGTCCGCGATCTCAAGTCGATGTCGGCCGCGCAGCCGGCGCAATGATCCCGGCGCTAAGGTGTCGTGGCCGGGCTCACGACCGGTAGGTCGATGGAGCTGGCTGCGCCCGGCGCGTGCCAGATGCGTTGCGTGGCCCTGAAGTAGTCCTCCGGCCTGGCGAACATGATGTTCGCCACATATTTCTGCGGGTTGCGGTCATAGAGCGGAAACCAGCTCGACTGCACCTGGACCATGAGGCGATGTCCGGGGAGGAATGTGTGGCTCACGTTGGGCAGCCGGATGCCATAGAGAAGTGGCTTGTTGGATTCGAGCGGCCGGGGCCTCGACGGATCCTCGCGGTAGCGGCCCCGCAGGATGTCCGCCGAGAGCATCTGCTGGTACCCGCCGAGAGCCGGGTGATCGGGCACTTCATCGGGCCAGACATCGATGATCTTGACGACCCAATCCGAGTCGCTGCCGCTGGTGGAGGCGAGCAGATGGGCGTACGGCTGACCGGCCACGCGCAGCGGCTCCCGCAGCGGCTCCGTCTCGAACACCAGGACATCGGTGCGTGAAGCTGCGAAGCGCTGGTCGTCCACCAGCCACTCGCCCCAGGTTGACTCGGGCGAGCTGCCATCGAGCGTCGGTCGCTGGCGATACGGGACCGGCTTGGCCGGGTCGGAGACGTACTCGTCATACTTCTGATTCGGATCCGAGGGCGCATCGAAGCCGAGCTTTCCCCCGGGCAGGAGATACAGCGCGCGCGAGTTCTGCGGGCACCCCTGCGCGCAGGATCGTGGCCACGCGTCGTAGCGTTGCCACCGGTCCGCCCCCGTCTCGTACACCAGTACGCGCGGCGTCTCGGGGTTCGGGCCGTCCTTGAGATAGTGATCCAGGAAGGGCTGCATCACCGTGCGGCGGAACCAGGTTGCCGTATCACCCTCGAACTGGATTGCGCCAATTCCACGTCCCTCACGACGTCCCTGACCGTGGTTCCAGGGCCCGAGCACCAGGTGTATGCGCTCGCCCCGCGGATCGCCTGGGGCTAGAGCCTTGTAGAGCGCCGGGCCTCCGTAGATATCCTCCTGGTCGAACAGGCCGGAGACGATCAGCATGGGCACCTTCGGCGGGTCCCTCGCCAGCAGCTTGTCAACCGCCTGCTCCTGCCAGAACGCGTCATAAGCAGGATGGGCGGCCAGGTCGCGCCAGAACCCGAGCTCGCCCAAACCTCGCGCTGACGCGAGGGCACCGGCCGAACCGGCCCTCAGAAACAGATCGTAGTTATCCCGCTTGCCCGACCACCACTTCACGTCATTGCGGCGGGTGGCTTCCTGGTCGTACGTGTACTGCAGCGTGCCGTCCTGGCGGAAGGCGCCGTTGTGGAACCAATCGTCTCCCATCCAACCGTCGACCATCGGAGCGAACGGCACCGCAGCCTTCAGGGCAGGATGCGCGTGCACCGTGGACATCACGGTGGTGAAGCCCTCATACGAGCCTCCAATGGTGCCAACCCGGCCGTTGGATTCGGGCACGTTCTTCACCAGCCACTCAACCGTGTCGTACGTGTCCGTCGAGTGGTCGACGCTCGTCGGATTGAGCGGTCCCTGCAGGGGGCGCGTCATCACATAGTCACCTTCGGATCCATACTTCCCGCGAACGTCCTGGAAAACGATGATGTAGCCTGCCGCGACGGCCGTATCGTCCATCTGCGGCACGACCGCGGCGAGATGCGGACTGTTGAAGCGCAACACGTGCTCCGCGGCGTTGTAGGGAGTCCGCGTCATGAGCATCGGCGCGGCGTGAGCCCCCTTCGGTATCAGGATGAAGGTTTTCAGCTTCACGCCATCGCGCATCGGGACCATCTCCTCGCGCTTCACGTAGTCGAAGCTTTCCGTGCGCGGGATGAACGTCTCCGGCGTATCGCCAGGCAGGGTGCCATGGGGCGCCTCGGCGAACGTCCACTGCGGCGCAAAGCACGCCGCCGCAGCGGCCCACCAACTCCCAAGCAACATCAAGCGCACAAATGAGGACATGTCGATCCTTCCCGCCGGCCCGAGCGCGGCAATGTCACACAATCGTCATGCGAGCGCCATAGGCTCCGGGACTCATTAACTCCATCATGAGCCCCGATAGCGCCTTCGGCGACGGCGTCAACTGGGCGAAGGTGGCGGATACCGTCAAAGCCCTGGTGTTCTCCCCGATCATGGGATTCGTGCTGGCGGCGTTGCTGCTGCTGGTGGCGAAAGCCTGCTTCGCAATCCGGCACTCTTCAAGGCTCCCGCGGGAGACTCCCCGCCGCCCGTCTGGATCCGCGCACTGTTGGTACTAACCTGCACGGGAGTGAGCTTCGCGCACGGCTCGAACGATGGCCAGAAGGGAATGGGCCTGATCGTGCTCATCCTCGTCTGTGGCACTCGCCCTGGGGTTCGACACGATGATCGGCTGGAAGCGTATCGTGGTGGCGAACGGCTCGGGCATCCAGAAGGACACGGTTCGCAACATCATTCTTGCCTGGGTGCTGACGCT
>DASTDD010000187.1:0-9798 GCA_035710545.1 Steroidobacteraceae bacterium | reverse complement strand
GCTGTCTCCAGTGCTGAGAGCTCGGCGGAGTCGATCGCGCGCCGCTGGCGCGTGTTGTCGAAGCCCACGACGCCGGAAAACTCCCCGGCCACGAAAATCGGCACGATCGCTTTCGTTTTGGTGCCGCGGCCCTCGAAACTGACGGCGGAATATTCGTTCGGGCACTCATCCTTGCTGAGGCACACACTTCGGCCGGCGCGCAGCTCGGCACAGAGCGCCGAAAAGTCGCGCTCATCGCAGGCGCACATCGATGGATCTTCGAGGTAGGGCGCGACGCCGTCGGCGACCCACTCGCTCGCGACCACCAGAAGCGGCTCTCCGCCGGGACCAGCCTGCGAAAGCATCAGGTTCACGCGATCGACGCCCGCGGACTCGCCGATGAGACGTAATACGTTCGGGACCACCGCGCGAACATCGGGAGCCTCCAGCAGAAGCCGGCTCGCCTTGGCGGAAGCCGCGAGCAGAGCCTCGCGTCGCTCGAGGGACTCATTGATCTGGGTGAGCTGCTCGGCGCAGGGGGGCGGCAGCGCCGTGGCCTCGCCCACGCCTGGCTTGGCCAGGCTCGGGGTGGAGAGATTCTCTTTTAAAACAGTCAGTTCCGCGACATCGGCGTTCATCGGGCGCACTCCGGCCGGAGGCTGGATGAGACGGGAAAGTGGGGGCGGGAGGGGCTCAGGGCAAGTTCGTGCATGGCAACCTTGGGTCTTCCGGCTCGGGTAGGTTCGGCGGCTCGCGGGTCCCGCGGTCAGTTTGCGCGAGTGTAGCGCGGGAGGGGGGCGCCTTCCCAACCACCACCGAGGGCCTTGTACACGGCCACCAAGCTCGTCGCGGCATCGGTCCGGCTCTGGGCCAGGCGATCCTCGGCCTCGAGCTGGGTGCGCTCGGCATCGAGCACTTCGAGGAAGTCCACGACGCCGCCCTCGTATCGGGTGCGGGCAAGCTTGGCTGCGGTCGTGCTGGCCTCGGCGGCATCGGATGCATGCGTCAGCTCATCACGCGTGCGGGCATGTGTGACCAGCGCGTCCTCGGTCTCTTCCAGCGCACGCAGGACCGTCTGCTCGTACTGGGCCAGAGCAGTGTCATTTCGGGCGTGCGCACCAGCCACCTCCGAATGGACACGGCCCAGATCGAAGGCCGCCCACGAGATGCCCGGGCCGATCTGATAGGCGCGACTCGCCGAGGTTCCGAGGGCGTTGGGGCTCGCGGCGTCATATCCGAAGCTGCCCGTGAAGGTCACCTTGGGGAAGTAGTCGCCGATGGCCACGCCGACGCGCGCAGTCGAGGCGGCGAGCTGCCGTTCCGCGACGCGGATGTCCGGTCGGCGGCGCAGCAGATCGGCCGGATTGCCGACCGCGGCGACCTCGGGAAGCGGCGGCAGATCATGCGGCGTGCCGAGCAGGCTCTGGAGCGCATTCGGCTCCCGGCCAGTCAGCACGCTGAGTCGATGAATGGAGCGCGCGACCAAGGCCTGCAGTGGCCCGATCGTAGACAGCGTCGTGCTGAGCTGCGCCTTGGCGCGCGACGTGTCGAGGTCCGTTCCCCGACCCGCTTCCAGGCGCGCCGTGGTGAGTTGCAGGGTCTCCTGCTGGTTCTGCACGTTCTTCTGCGCAACGGCGAGCTCGTTCTGCTCGCCGCGCAGCTCGAAGTATGTGCGCGCAACCTCCGCGACCACGGAGACCTGTACGTCGCGCAAGTTTGCTTCCGCTCCCTGCAGGTCGGCTAGCGTGGCTTCTGTGTTGCGTCGAACGCGTCCGAACAGATCGAGTTCCCAGAACGCATCGAAGCCGGCGTCGTAGAAGGAGGTCTTGAACGGAAAGCCTGCCTGGACCGCCGGCAGTTGCTCGGTGGTGTGGCCGCCGGAGGCGGTCACCGTCGGACCGAGGTCGTAGAGCGATTGATGCCGGGCGGCGCGCGCTTCCATCAGGTGGCCGAGCGCGATGCGCAGGTCATGGTTCGCTGCAAGCGAATCGTCGACCAGCTTGTCGAGTGTCGGATCGTTGAACTGCTTCCAGAACTGCGCCTGGGCGTCATTGCCCGAATAGACGCTGGCGTCCGCTTCAGCAAAGCTGCCGGCCACCGGCGTCTGGGGCTTCTTGTAGTTGGGACCGACCGCGCAGGCAGCCAGCGAGGCTGCGAGCAGCAGAGCGACGGCGCCTTTGACGGGCAGCGCAACGCCGCCCCGGATGTTGATATTACGCATAGTCTTTAAACCTGGTGGGCCTCATGGCCTAGGGAGCCGGAGGGCGCTTCCGGATCCGATGACCCGGCGCCTGGAGCGGCGTAGGCGCCAGAGCGGGACGTGAGGCGTCGCACGAGGACGTAGAACACCGGTGTGAGCAGCAGGCCGAAGAGGGTCACGCCGATCATTCCAGCGAATACGGTGACGCCCATGGAGTGCCGCACTTCGGCGCCGGCTCCCTGAGCGAGCACCAGCGGTACGACGCCCATGATGAAGGCGATCGAGGTCATCAGGATCGGGCGCAGGCGCAGATGAGCAGCCTCGAGCACCGCGGCCCGCGCATCCCGTCCCTGCTCCTCCTGCAGATGCTTCGCGAACTCGACGATCAGGATGGCGTTCTTGCAGGCGAGGCCGACGAGCACCAGCAGGCCGATCTGCATGAAGATGTTGTTGTCGCCATGGTCGAGCCACACACCCGTGATCGCCGGCAGCAGACACATCGGCACGATGAGGATGATCGCCAGCGGCAGGCTCAGGCTCTCGTACTGGGCAGCCAGCACGAGGAACACGAACAGCACGCACAGTGGGAACACGAGATACGAGCTGCTGCCCGAGAGCAGCTGCTGGTAGGCAAGGTCGGTCCACTCGTACGACATACCCCGCGGCAGCGTCTCGTCGAGGATCTTCGCCATCGCCTCCTGCGCCTGCCCGGAGCTGTATCCGGGAGCCGGGCCGCCATTGACGTCCGCAGCACGATAGGCGTTGTAGCGCTGCACGACGTCGGGGCCGAAGGATTGCGACACTTTGATCACGGAGCCGAGCGGAACCATCTCGCCGTTGGCGTTGCGCGTCTTCAGCGGCAGGACATCATCGAGATGTGCGCGGAACGGGGCGTCCGCCTGAGCCACGACCTGGTAGGTGCGGCCGAAGCGGTTGAAGTCGTTCACATACAGGGAGCCGAGGTAGACCTGCAGCGTCTCGAACACATCCGAGAGCTTCAGGTTCTGCCGTTTCACCTTGACGCGATCGACGTCCACATCGAGCTGCGGAACGTTGATCTGATAAGTGCTGAAGGCGCCGCCGATCGCGGGATTCTTGCTCGCCTTGCCGAGCGCCTCGGAGAGCGCTGCGAACAGGGCCTGGTCGCCGGCATCGGCGCGATCCTCCACCTCCAGCTTGAATCCGCCCAGGGTTCCCAGGCCGATCACGGGTGGCGGGCTGACGACCATGACGAAGGCATCCTGGATGGAAGCCATCTTCTGGTTCATGGCCGCGGCAATCGCAGGACCCGAGAGAGCGCGTGAGGTCCGCTCCTGGAAGTCATCGAGCGGGAAGAAGACCAGCGCCGCGCTCGAGCTCTGCGTGAATCCGTTGACCGACATGCCGGCGAACGCAACCGCGTGTGACACGCCGGGCTGCTTCAGGCCGATCTCGGAGATGCGGCGCGTGACCGCATCGGTGCGCTCCAGCGAGGCTGCGGGCGGCAGCTGCGCGACCGCCACGAGATACTGCTTGTCCTGCGCCGGGATGAACCCTCCCGGGACGGCGTTGAAGCCGAAGTAAGTCAGGACGATCAGGCCCGCGTAGACGACCAGCGCGATGCCCCCGTGCCGCATCGTGATGGTCAGCGTGCGGGAGTAGCTGTTGCCTGCGCTCGAGAAGCCGCGATTGAAGCGCTTGAAGAAGCGCCCCAGGACGGTGTTCATCAGCCGCGAGAGGAAGTCCTGCTTCGCGCCGTGCGGCTTCAGCAGTATCGAGGCGAGCGCAGGCGACAGCGTCAGCGAGTTGAACGCCGAGATCACCGTGGAGATCGCGATCGTGAGTGCGAACTGGCGATAGAACTCGCCGGTCAGGCCGGGCACGAACGCGACCGGACCGAACACCGCGCACAGCACGAGGGTGATGGCGATGATCGGGCGGCTCACCTCGCTCATCGCCTTCTTCGTGGCTTCACGCGGGGAGAGCCCTTCAGCGATGTGTCGTTCGACGTTCTCGACGACGACGATCGCATCATCGACGACGATGCCTATGGCGAGCACCAGGCCGAACAGTGACAGGGTGTTGATGGAGAAGCCGAAACCCAGCAGGACCGCAAACGTGCCGATGACCGACACGGGCACGGCAATGAGCGGAATCAGGGAGGCCCGCCAGGTCTGCAGGAAGACGATGACGACCAGGACCACCAGCGCGACCGCTTCGAGCAGCGTGTGCAGCACCGCATCGATCGACTGGCGCACGAACTGCGTCGGATCGTACAGAATCCCGTAGTCCATGCCCTGGGGGAAGCTCTTCTTCAGCTCCTCCATCGTCTTGCGCACACTGGTGGACAGCTCGAGCGCATTGGCGCCCGGGGACTGGAACACCGGGATGGCGATCGAGGGCTTGTTGTCGAGGAAGCTGCGCACGCCATAGGCCTGCGCACCCAGCTCGACTCGCGCGACGTCGCCCAGCTTGACGACTTCGCCGTCCGCACCCGTCTTGATGATGATGTCTCGGAACTGTTGCTCGTCGGTGAGACGACCGGCGGCGTTGAGCGCGACTTGGAACTCGGTGCTGTTCGAAGGCGGCGCACCGAGCTGACCCGCGGCGACCTGGACATTCTGCTCGCGGACCGCGGCAACGACGTCGCTCGCCGTCAGGTTGCGGGAAGCCAGCTTCTGGGGATCCAGCCAGATCCGCATCGAATAGTCGCCACCCCCGAACACCTGCACGTCGCCCATGCCGGGCAATCGCGCGAGCACGTCCTTGATGTTCAGGACGGCGTAGTTGCGCAGATAGAGCGAGTCGTAACGGCCATTCGGTGAGGTCAGGTTGACGACCAGGGTCAGATTGGACGAAGCCTTGACGGTCGTGACACCCAGATCACGCACTTCCTCGGGCAGGCGGGGGAGCGCCTGCGAGACGCGGTTCTGGACCTGAACCTGCGCGCGATCGATGTCCGCTCCATTGCGGAACGTGATCGTCAGAGTCAGCGCACCGTCCATGGTGGAAGTCGAGGACATATAGAGCATGTCCTCGACACCGACGATCGCCTGCTCCAGCGGCGCGGCCACCGTGGAGGCGATGACCTTCGGGTTCGCACCCGGGTAGGAGGCGTGCACCACGACCTGCGGAGGCACGACCTCCGGGTACTCGCTGATGGGCAGCTTGAAGATGGCGATCAGGCCGGCAATGGTGATGAACGCCGAGATGACGCCGGCGAAGATCGGCCGCTCGATGAAGAAGTTGGAGATTTTCACCGTCACTCTACCTTGGAGTTCTGGGCGACCATGCTGCCCTTGGAGTCCGATTCCGGATGCTGCTCACCCATCGCCACGCGCTGCGGGGTGACCGGCGTGCCGGGGCGAACGCGCTGCAGACCGTTCACGACGATCGTGTCGCCGGAGGACAGCCCCTCGCGCACGACACGCAGGCCGTCCACGATCGGACCGAGCTTCACGGGCCGGTACTCGACCTTGTTGTCCCTGCCGACCACGAGCACGTACTTCGCGCTCTGATCCGTGCCCACCGCGCTGTCGTTGATCAGCAGCGCATCGTGCGCCGGACCGCCGGGCAGCTTCACCCGGGCAAACATGCCAGGGGTGAACTGATGGTCATGGTTCTCGAGCGAGCCGCGCGCCCGGACCGTGCCGGTCTGCGGGTCGATCTCGTTGTTGACGAAGACCATCAGACCCTTGTGCGGGTAGCCGCCTTCGTCCGCGAGCCCTACCCAGACGGGCTGACGGTTGTCGGCCTTGGGATTGCGCGCGAAATCCATGTACTTCAGGTACGCCTGCTCGTCGCCGTCGAAGGTCACATAGATGGGATCCGTCGAGACCAGGGTGGTGAGCCGGGTCTGTCCGGTGGTGACAAAGTTGCCTTCGGTAATCTCGGCGCGGCCCACGACGCCGGTGATCGGCGCGGTGACGCGCGTGAACTCGAGATTCAGGCCCGCGGAATCCAGAGCGGCCTGTGCCGCCTCAACGTTGGCATCCGCCTGTTCGTTACCGGCGATGCGCGTGTCGTACTCCTCCTTGGAGATCGCGTGCTGCGCGAGCAGCTTGACCGCGCGGTCACGCTCGGACTTCGCGAGCTCGCGCTGCGTGCGGGCCTGTGCCAGCTGCGCCTTCGCGCGGTTGTAATCGGCCTGGTAAGGACGCGGGTCGATGACGACCAGGACGTCGCCCTTCTTCACTTCCTTACCCTGAGTGAAGTTGATCGAGGCGATGTACCCCGAGACGCGCGGCCGCAGCTCGACCCGGTCCACGGCCTCGAAGCGGCCCGTGAACTCGTCGAACTCCGTCACCGGACGGGTCACGACCTGTGCCACCGTCACTGCGGGCGGGGGCATGGCTGCCGGCGTTGCCGCTTCATTGCGAGCGCAGGCCGAGAGGGTCAGTGCCACGACAGCGGTGAGAGAAACGAGTGCAAAAGAAGATCGCATGGAAACTCCCTGGATCAGTCCAATTCGATAAGAAGGCTGGGGCGACCACCGGGGTCTGCTCAAAGACCAACGAGAACCCCTCGAGAAGACACGGGCCACCGCGACTGGACACGCCAAATCTCAGACGAGTTGCGCCAGATCGCGATCCCCCGGAGCCGTCAGTGCCGGTCCCCGCCCACGGTGCGAATAGTGGTGCTCGGCCCGCAACTTGGATATGGATCAGGCGGAGGGGGCCTGCGGCACACAGTGACGGGGGAGGGGCTATTCCTTTAGAGGCAGATGCCAGTAGAGGCAGATGCCAGCGTCCGCTGCGAGACCGAGTGCGCCAAATCTCAGTCGAGTGGCGCCAGGCCGTGCCGGGGAAAGGGCCGCCGCAAGGTCCGAGGCAGGCCCGCGGCGACGCCGGGCCGCGCAGAGCCCGTAGATGTGCCCGCCCTCGCGCCCGAACCGATCAGGGCTACGCCTGAGGGGCCGAGACGCGCACCAACTCGGGAACCCGCGCTGCCGGCTTGGTCATCGCCTGCCGCTTGTCCGGGCGGCGCTTGTGCGGGTGCAGGCCAAGCGATACCCACTTGCCCGTCACGATCGAGTCGTTCAGCGCTTCAATGACGCGGATGTCGGCCAGCCCTTCCTCGCCAGAGGATTCCGGCTCACGGTCGCTCAGGATGCAATCCGAGAAGTGAATCAGCTCCGGAGCGAACTGATCGCTCTCGGGGTGCCGTTTCACGCGCTCCCGCTTCCCCGTGCGCAGGGTGTACCCGATGCCCTCAGTTAATTCGTACGCAGGGTCCACCGTGAGGCTACCCTTGGTACCGACGATTTCGTAGACGGAGCGGGCGGCTGAACCAAAACTGCACGTGAACGAAGCGACCTGCTTCTGCGGGAAGCGCATCACCGCCGTGACCGTCTCGGGCACTTCCTTGAAGCGTGGATCGCTGTGTGTGGAGGCAGTGGCCACGACGTCGATGGGCTCGGCGGCAAACAGCGTCCGTGCCGCGTTGATGCAATAGATGCCGATGTCGTAGAGCGGACCGCCGCCCATCTCGCGCCGGGTCCGGATGTTCTCCGCCGCCACCTGCATCGTGAACTCGGACGTGAAAAAACGTAAATCTCCGAGCTCGCCCGTGTGCGCAATTTCCATCGCCTCGAGATTGCCGGGCTCGAAATGCAGACGGTAGGCAATCATCAGCTTGACGTGATGCTGCCGCGCGGTCTCGATCATCCGCTCGCAATCCCGGGAGGTTACCGCCATCGGTTTTTCGCACAGGACATGGAGGCCGGCCTGGGATGCTCGGCGTGCGGTTTGCGCATGCATCGTATTCGGGAGTGCTACGTATACCGCGTCGATGGAGCCGCTCGAGAACAACTCATCAATCTGCTCATAGCGGCACAGCAGGTCCACGCCATAGCGCCGTCCGAGCTTTTTCAGTTTCTCCGGGTCATCGGACACCAGCGCTGCGAGCGTGCTGTTCTGCTTCGCGTTTGCAAACGCTGGCAGCACGGCGGACTGGGCAATGTGGCCGAGCCCAATGACGGCGTAGCGGACCTTTCGGTTGTCCTTTGCCTCGCCCCGGGAGGAAGAGGGCGATGACTGATCCGCGGGTTCGGGACGGGCCCTCCGGCGGACGAGCGCCCGAGCGGCGGCGCGCCGATCGAGCTTTGATGCGAAAGGCCGAGCCGCAGCCGATCGGGACTGCGGAGCCGACCGTGATCCAGACCGCGGAGCTGATGATCCGGGCTGCGGCACCGACCTCGATCGCGCGGATTGCCCACTCGACCGCGTAGAACGCGGATGATCAGCGGCCGCGAGACGTCCAGTCACCTGGCGTCCGTCGCTGCTGGGGTGACCGGTGCTTCGACGGGTCCGGGTACTAGTTCGAGAGGACATGGTGGCGTCTCAGGCGATGAGCTTCAGTGGGAGTCACTCGAAGCAAGGCGGGTGCCGCAGTGCGCAGCCGCACGCTGGAGAATCAATGGCTTAGGCTCGGCGTTGCTTGACGGGGAAACCGGCGGCCGGTCTAATACGCGCCCCCCTCCGGCGGCCAGGTAGCTCAGTTGGTAGAGCAGCGGACTGAAAATCCGCGTGTCGGTGGTTCGATTCCGCCCCTGGCCACCACGTAACTTTCTAATTTCCAACAATTTTCAATCGGGCTGTGCCGTGGAAATCCGGTGGTTGTGCCGCATTTGTGCCGTGACTCTCCGTGTTGCCGGCATACACTGCCAGATGCTCCGCGGCCAGATGCGCATAGCGCCGCACCATTTTCTCGGTCTCCCATCCCGCCAGCTCCTGTAACGCAAAGAGCGGGGTCCCGCCCTGCACGTGCCAGCTCGCCCAGGTGTGGCGCAGATCGTGCCAGCGAAAGTCTTCGATGCCGGCCCGCTTGAGCGCCTTGTACCAAGCTGCTGTGCTGACCTGCTTGATGCGCTCGCCTTCGTAGGTGAACACCCACGTCGCGTGCTTTCCACGTTGCGCCCGCAGCACCTGCAACGCCGTGTCGTTGAGCGGCACGGCGATCGCCTTCCTGGCCTTCGCCTGATCCGGATGAATCCAGGCCAGCTTGCGCGCCAGGTCTACCTGCTCCCAGGTCAGCCCGGTCACATTTGCCGCGCGGAGTCCGGTTGCCAGCGTGAAGGTCGCCATATTGCGCAGATGAGGAGGCAGCTCCCCTAGCAGCGTGCGTGCCTGGTGTCGGTTCAAAAATCGAATGCGCCGTGTCGGCTCCTTGAGAAGCCGCACCGCCGGCGCCCGATCGAGCCACTCCCAGTCGCGAACGCATTTGCGCAGGATCGCCCGAATCAGAGCGAGCGTTCGGTTCACTGTCCCGTTGCTGCATCCGTTCGCCCGTTTTGCTTCGGTGATCGCATCGATCAATTCCCGATTGATACTCTCGAGTTCTCGATTGGCCAAATAGCGATCGAGCCAACGCAGCTTTTCCTTATCGTCCTCGAGCGAGGCCTTGTGGGACTGCTCTCGAAGCCAACGAATTGCTGCATCCTGCCAGACTCGCCTCGGCCGATCGCCAAGCTTCTGTAACCGCCAGACTTCGCCTTTCAGCTTGTCGTGCAGCTCTTGCGCCTGGCTCTTGTTGCCGGTCTCAGTAGATCGTCGTACTCGCTCACCCGCAGGGGTGGTGATGTCGATCCACCAAACCGACCCGCGCTTTGTAAGTGACATACAGCCTCCTGTGAAGTCACT
>DASTDD010000186.1:0-16011 GCA_035710545.1 Steroidobacteraceae bacterium | reverse complement strand
CGCCACCGAAGCGCTGCTGGCGGCTCTGGGGGACGAGGGCAGCCCGGCGGTCGAGGAGCTGAGAGATCGCTTGAGCGTCACGATCGCCGACATGCGCCGACAGCTGGGCGGCTCACTCCTGGCGAATGCGCGCGACACGATCGGGAAAGCCCGCGATACGGCCGTTTCGCTCGACAGATTCGTGAACGAGCGGCCCTGGACCTCGGTCGCGATCGGCTGCGGAATCGGCTTGCTCATCGGGCTGCTGATGAGAGGCGACTGAGCTTCAGGCCACGCGCCTCGCGGGGCGAATCCGGCCTGCAGTCTCCCGTGCTATGCGCGCACGCGCAAAGCACGGGAGCCGGCCCGGCCGGCCGCACATCTACTCAGTTACGAAAATGCGCCGGCCGGCGGTTGCGATTTCCAGCATCGGCGTCAGGTAGAGCTCACTCAGCGAGCTCTGGGTGACCGCCTCGCCGATGGGACCCTCGCCCCAGCGCCCATCTCCGTGAAGCAGCAGTGCTCGGTCCGCGAACCGCGCGGCGAGTGTCGGATCATGGAGGGTGGCGATCACGGTCCGGCCCGCGTGCGCAAGCTCCCGAAACAACTCGAGCACCGCAAGCTGATGGTGCGGATCCAGATGGTTGGTCGGCTCGTCAAGAAGGAACAGCGCCGGGTCCTGTGCGAGGAGGGCGGCGATGGCGACGCGACGTTGCTCGCCACCAGAGAGCGTATCGGTGCGCCGCCCGCTGAGATCGGCGAGGTCCACCGCAGCCAGTGCTTTGCGCGCGATCCGCTCATCCTGTGCGCTCTCCCACTGCCAGAAGGCAAGATAGGGATGCCGCCCGATGAGCACGGTTTCGATGGCCGTCGTGACGAATCCCTCCTCCAGATCCTGCGCGAGCAGGCCGAGGAAGCGCGCCGCAGCGCGCCTGTCCTTCCGCTGCAAGTCGTGGCCGTCTATAAGGACGACACCCTGCGACGGCGCACGCAGGCCGGCAAGCGTGTGCAGCATAAGGGTCTTGCCGCAGCCGTTGCGGCCAAGCACCGCCACGAAAGTTCCCGGCGCAAACTCGATCGTCAGATTGCTGACCAGGTCACGGCCACCGACCCGAATTCCGAGGTTCCTGACCGCGAGCGGCGCGGGTCGTGAGCTCAAGGATGTGTCCACCGTATCTCGCCGGCGGTCGCGGGGCCGACGAGGACGTCGCTCAGCGCCTGCGGCATTTCTGATTGACTGGGGGAGAGGGCGCGCTCGCCCGCCATGATTTCCGCCATGGGCTGTGGATAGAGCGGCTGGCGCGACGGATCCGCAAACCCGCCGGGGTAAACAGGCGCTCCAGTCCGCGGATCATATTTGTCCGTGGCGCCGAGCGTATGCAGAAGCTCATGCGCGATGACGATACTGTTGCTCCCCGCCATGGACTGCAGCGCGAATGCGTGAACTAGACCAATCAGACCCTTCTGCAGGCCGTGGGAGTCCGGCACCGTCTGCAGAGTCGACGGGTCGTGATAGAGGACGAAGATCCGGATCCTCGGCGGCGCCCGCCCGCCGGTGTCAGCAGCACGAAATGCATACCAGCGCATCTTCAGGCTCCACCAGGCGATCGCCAGCGCCCCGGCTCTCCTCTCCAATACGGGCGGGAGCTGTCGGGACTGCGGGTACAGAACGACGTGCACGGGCTGCGCGAGCTCTTTGCCGTAGCGCCGCGCCTCGCGCGCGAAGAAAGCTTCGATGTCCTCATACTCGCGGGGTGTCAGAGCGTCGATGTATTGTTGTGCTCGAGCGCTCGAGTCGGCATTCACCGGAAATATGCCGACCCACAGCGGATCTCTCCAGCGGGTGCTGGCGACGCGGTCGAGCCAGGTATGACCGGCAGCCCAGATCAGCACGAGCAGGAGGATCGCCGTGCGGATGATCCGCCACACGGCGCGCTAGGGCTGCAGGCGGGTGCTGTTCCACGGACCCGCGTCGAAGAGGCCGTCGGCACGCTTGGTGAGCGGGCGAGTCCACCGCGCACGGTCATGGATACGCGCCTCCCCTTCCACCCACAACTCCACCGCTTCCGCCCAGATGTGAAAGCCACCCCAGTGAGGTGGCCGCGGAATCACGAAATCGCTCACCCCCGGGCCCTCGCCGGCGCCACCGAAAGGAACTGGCGTTCCGAAGCGTCTGGCTGCGTCCGCGACCGCGGCCTGCAGATCCTGGCGGCTCGCGACGGGTTGGCTCTGCGCGCTCGCCCAGGCGCCGAGGCGGCTCTGCCACGGACGCGAGGCGAAATAGGCATCGCTGTCAGCTGCCGGGGCTTGCACCACCGGGCCTTCGACCCGCACCTGGCGGTGCAGGCCGTCCCAGTGCATCACCAGCGCGGCCCGGGGATTTCGGGTGAGATCCATGCCCTTTCGCGACAGATAGTTCGTATAGAACACGAGGTAGCCAGGTTGCGGCACGATCTCCTTGCATAGCACGACGCGCGCGGAGGGGCGGCCATCCGGGTCCACCGTCGCGAGGACCATCGAATTGGGATTGGGTTGCTGTCTAAGTTTCCAGCTCTCGGCCAACCAGCGGTTGATGACGAGGAGGGGCTCCCCGGGGAGCGGGTCTGGCAGCAGCTCGGTGTGTCGGCTCATTGCGCAATCGTAAACCAGCCGATAAAAGGGTGTTCACCTCATCCGCGCGGGCAGGCGACGGTCGCGCCTGGCCGGGTGGGCGCAGGCTCCGAGGTCAACGGGGCAAGGGAACCCCAGCTCTTGACGGGGCGATGTCCGCTGCAATTGCCGCGGTGATCGCTGTGGAGTGAGGTGCAGCAGGCGAAAGTCCCGTCTTTTGCCTGCGGACCACGGAGCGATGTCCGCTGAAATTGCCGCAGGCAATTTCAGCTTATTAACAATAGCCGAGGCTGCCATGACGCAGGACGATATGACGCTGGATACGCTCCGCGAGCGCCTGACCGCCATCGATCGGCAGATGATCTCTCTGGTTGCCGAGCGCAAGCGCCTCAGCGCAGAGGTCGCGCGCGTGAAGCGCGTAACCGGCTTTCCCACGCGCGACTACGAGCGCGAGCGCGACGTCATCCTGGGAGCCAGAACGGCGGCCGAGGAGCTGGGCGTCTCACCGGGACTCGCCGAGGATCTGTTGCGCCTCTTGATCCGCTCCTCGTTGACGACGCAGGAGCAGGCCAGCGTCGCTGCACGTGGAGCGGGCTCCGGACGACGCGTTCTCGTGATCGGTGGGGCGGGCAAGATGGGCCGCTGGTTCGTCGAGTTCCTCAGCTCACAGGGCTTCCGCGTGGAGGTTGCCGATCCGGGTAGCGCGGCTGCTGGCCTTACACGCGTGGAGGACTGGCGTAAGACCGATCTGCGGCACGACTACATCGTGCTCGCGACGCCGCTTGGCGTTACCGACGCCATACTGCGTGAGCTGGCCCTCCGCCGTCCGCCTGGAGTGATCTTCGACGTCGGGTCGCTGAAGTCGCCGTTGCGCGCGGGCCTCATGGCGCTGAAATCACATGGCTGCAAGGTAACGTCGCTGCACCCGATGTTCGGCCCTGACACGGAGTTGCTGTCCGGCCGGCACGTCGTCTTCGTGGACCTTGGCTGTGCCGAGGCGCTGGCCAGCGCACGAGAGCTGTTCGCGCCAACGATGGCCGAGCAGGTGGTCATGAGTCTCGACGATCATGATCGGCTCATTGCCTACGTCCTCGGGCTCTCTCACGCGCTCAACATCGCGTTCTTCACCGCCCTTGCCGGCAGTGGCGAGACTGCGCCGAAGCTTGCGCGCATGTCGAGTACCACGTTCGATGCACAGCTCGATGTTGCGAGTCGCGTGGCCCAGGAGAGCCCGGAGTTGTATTACGAGATCCAGAGCCTGAACGACTACGGAGCCGAGTCTCTCGAAGCGCTCTCCCAGGCCGTCGAGCGCCTCCGGACCGCGGTCGTGTCGCAGGATCACGATGCTTTCGTGTCCCTGATGGAGCGGGGGCGCGAGTACCTCGAAGATCGCCGCAGCGTGACGGCTCGGCGCGCCTGAGAGCAGGCGCGGCTGGCACACGGGCCGCATACACAGGCAACGAGGAAGAGGCGATGCGTCGACCTGACAAGGACCTGCGCAGCCGCGCAGCGAACCTCGACCGCAATGACCAGCTCGATGCGGAGATCAGGGTGCTGCAGGCGCGTCTGAGCGAGCTGACCGAGGAGGTCAGCCGCAACGATGCGTTGCTGCGCAAAACTCAGGAGCGGGAACTCGAGCTGTTGCGTTCAGGCTCGCTCCCGCAGCTGCTCGAGCGAATGATCCACGGGCTGCGCGGCTCCTATCAGCTCGACGCGGTCACGCTGGCCATGCACGACCCGGATCATGAGGTGAGGCACCTGCTATCGGGCGACGCGTTCCGATTCGAGGAGCTTCCCGAGGTCCAGTTTGCCGACGAGCTCGGCGAGATGGCGCCGCGCCTGAGTGGCCTCGAGCGACCCTGGCTGGGTCCGTTCCGCACGGCGGAACATGCTGTGCTGCTGCCGGGAATGGGGCAGGTGGGCAGCCTCGCGCTCATTCCGCTGCGCCGCAATGAGCAGCTCGATGGTGTTCTCGTATTCTTCAGCACCGATCCGCGTCGCTTCACGGCGCGGCTGGCGAGCGACTTCCTCGCGCACCTGGGAGTCGTAGCGGCGATATGCCTGGAGAACGCCATCAACCGCGCGCGACTCGTGCGCAGCGGACTGACGGATTTCCTGACCGGCTTCCACAACCGGCGTTACCTCCAAGCACGACTGTGCGAGGAGCTGGCGCGCGCGCAGCGCGACCAGCAGCCGGTCGCCTGCCTGATGATCGATGTCGACAATTTCAAGCGCATCAATGACCGTTACGGGCATCTGGCCGGCGATGCCGTGCTGCGCGAGGTCGCCCAGCGCATCAATGACCACATGCGCCTGAGTGATACCGGGGCGCGCTTCGGCGGCGACGAGTTCGCAATCGTGCTGCCGCACGGAGCGCTCGCGGACGGGGAGAGGGTCGCCCTGCGTGTGCTGGAAGCCGTGCGCGGGCAGCCTATCGAGGTCGGGGGCCAGCGGTCGGAGATCGTCACGCTCTCGATCGGAGTCGCCGTGGCATCGGCGGTCTCGAAGGGAACTCGTGACTACACTCAGCTCGCAGATCGGCTGATCGCCGAAGCTGACGCGGCGTTGTACCGCGCGAAGAGCGCTGGCCGAAACCGCGTAACGACTTCGTCGAACAGCGTGTGTTAGCTAATGGGCTGAAATGGCCCTCTTTGCCGGCTGCGCTACCGGAGATGGCTGCATCCAGCGTCAGCACGTCTTAGCGGGTGTACCCCCGTCGCAGGAGAGCGATGAACAGCGGCGCTCCCACCAACGCCATGATCGCGCCCACGGGAAGTTGACGCGGGCTGGCGACGGTGCGTGCCACGAGATCCGCTGCAGCGAGCACGGTGCCGCCAAGCACTACGGCAGCCGGCGCGACTATGCGGTGATCACTGGTCCGAAACGCCAGCCGGATCGCATGAGGCGTGATCAGGCCCACGAAACCGACCGTGCCCGCACTGACCACCGCTATCGCCGTGAGCACGGCGCAGGCAATGAACAGGCTCGTGCGCCAGATATCGATGTGCAGTCCGACGCTTCGCGCCCTGAGCTCGCCCGCGGCAAGAACGTTAAGGGGCCTGGCCACAATGAGTGCGAGTGCGCCCGAGAGGAGCGCGGCGAGCGCGCTGGTCCACGGGTTCAACGCCCAGCCCAGATCGCCCGCAAGCCAGAACACCATGCCGCGCAAGCGGACCGAGTCGGCAAGGGCGAGCAGAACGGCGACCAACGCGCCGCAGGCGCTCGCTGTCACGACCCCTGTCAGAAGCAATCGCGGGGTGCCGCCGCCGCGCGCCAGCAGGTAGACAACCGCCACGGACCCGAACGCGCCACCTACCGCCGCCGCCTGTATACCGAAGGCCGCCGCGCCGAGCATCATCGCCAGCAGCGCCCCCACCGCGGCGCCTCCGGAAACCCCCAGCACGTAGGGGTCAGCCAGAGGATTGCGGAACAGCGCCTGCAGGAGCACACCGGTCAGAGCCAGCAGGCCACCCACGCCAAAGGCCGCGAGCAGCCGGGGCAGCCTGACTTCGATCATCACACTGCGCGCGGCCTCGCTGCCCCCGCCGAAGAGCGCCGCAAGCGCCTCGCGCGCTCCGATTTCGGAGCTGCCGATGAGCAGCGAGGCAACGCACACGGCGGCGGCGAGGAGCAGGATCGCGAGCAGGCCTTTCCCCCGCGACGTCTCGAACACCGCCTGCCTCATCGACGAAGCTGCCCCGGCCCCAGTCATGGCCCGGAATCCTAGCAGGGGACCAGGCCGCAAGAGCCACGCCTTGTGGCCACCCCGGGGAAATCGACCCTGTTCACGAGCGGAGTCGACAGCCCGTCAAGATCAGCTCGATTTCCCCGGGGGCCCGGCGCGGCCGGAAACGATTAACGAGTGGGTCACATTCGCGCAGATCCGGCCCCCGTCATCCCGCATCCCGGGGGCGCCTTGTGGCAGACTCCGATGTCAACCCATGAGCGACGTCATCGATTCGGACGGCTTCCGCGCAAACGTCGGCATCGTGCTGATGCGGGGCGGTGGGGACACGTTTCTCGGGCGGCAGGTGGGGGGCCGGGGCTGGCAGTTCCCCCAGGGCGGGGTGCGGCCCGGCGAGTCGCTCGAAGCGGCCGCCTACCGGGAGCTGCACGAGGAGATCGGCCTCTCCCGCGCCGACGTCGTGATGCTGGGCAGGACCGCTCGCTGGCTGCGCTACCGTCTTCCGGCCCGGTATGTGCGCCGGAACCAGCAGCCGGTGTGCATCGGACAGAAGCAACGCTGGTTTCTCATGCGCCTGAGGCAAGAGGACGCGCAATTCGACTTCGCGCGGACTCCGGAGCCCGAGTTCGATCAGTTTCGATGGGTGACCTTCTGGGAGCCGGTCCGGGAGGTGATCTATTTCAAGAAAGGCGTCTACGTGCGCGCGCTGACGGAGCTTGCACCGCTGGCTTTTCCGGAGGGAGCGCCCCCTCACCCCGCATGGTGGGGGGAAACGGCATCCGGCAGGACCAGTCCCCAGGGCGCGGCATCGGTGCCGATTGACTGACAAGGGCCGCCGAAGAATCCATGCCCAGCTCCGATGCAAGGCCGAACCTCGTCGTGCGCACGCACGCCCCGGCGCGGCGCTTCGTGATCCTTGGCGTGCTGTTGCTGATCCTCCTGGTGGCGCTCTACATCGTGTACGAGCTCGGACGCTTCAATGCGGGCTACGACAGGCTCGCGGTCGCGCAGCAGCGGACGGAATACGACGTCGCGATCGATCGGCTGCAGAAGTCGAATCGCGAGCTGCGCACGCAGCTTGCCGAGCTCGACACCATCCGGATCGGCCGTGCGCGCGAGCAGGCTGAAGTGGCGCGCACGATCGGTGACCTGCAGGCACAGGTCGCCCGGCAGACTCAAGAGCTGGCCTTCTACCGGGGGATCGTGGCGCAGGGAGCGGCGGCGGTCGGGGTCAAGGTGCAGCAGGTGCGCATCACGCCCGGTACCAAGCCCAACAAGTTCGTCCTGCACGTCTCCCTGGTGCGCTCGGTGCGTCCGGACAATGTGGCTGCGGGTGCCATGGGTGTGACCGTTGACGGTGCCGCCGAAGACGGCAAGACGACCAGCATGGACTTGCCTGCGCTGACCGCCGGCAAACAGCATGAGCTACCTTACAATTTTCGCTATTTCGAGAACCTCGACCAGGAAGTGGCGTTTCCCACCGGCTTCAGGCCGGATCATGTAGCGCTCGAGCTGCGGTCGAGCCGCAAGGATGTGCCGCCGGCCAGCCAGAGCTTCCCCTGGTCGGTGGACGCCTCATAGACCTGTCCCGCGGAGCCCCCAACGATGTTCAGTCGAGATCCGAAGCAGCCACGCATCGACACGCTGATCGATAAGGCATCCCATGTCCACGGTGACCTCGTCTTCGCTGGGGGTCTACACCTGGACGGCAAGATTTCCGGGAACGTCCGGGCGGATCCAAACGAGGGCTCGAGCTTGTCGGTGAGCGAGACCGGCGCGATCGAAGGCAACGTCGAGGTTTCCAGCGTTATGTTGAACGGTACGGTCAAGGGAGACATCGTTGCCCGCGAGCGCATCGTGCTGGGGGCCACCGCCAAGGTGCAGGGCAGCGTCTACTATGGAGTCATTGAAATGACGCTGGGCGCGCAAATCATGGGAAAGCTGACCCAGGTGTCCGCGGAGGCCAAGGCTGGGGCCGGGGCGGAGCAGACCTCCCGGGCCCTTTGAGGCTGCCGCGGCCCGGCGATTCGACCTCCAGAGCGGCCTTGGCGCATGCTTCGCTCAGCTTTGACCGTACTGGCCACCGCCCCTAGACTGACTGGCAGATAGACGATGAACGAGGAGACCTTGCAGATGAGCACCACCGAAGCCCTCCAGGAAGCGCCTGCGCTCGCGTTCACGGATGCGGCGGCACGGAAGGTGGGCGATCTCATTCACGGCGAGGGCAACCCGAAGCTGATGCTGCGGGTCTTCGTGCAGGGCGGCGGCTGCTCGGGACTCCAGTACGGGTTCGAGTTCGACGAGCAGATCCAGGAGGGTGATACGTGCGTCGAGAATCTCGGCGTCAAGCTGCTCGTAGATCCCATGAGCGTGCAATACCTCCTGGGCGCGGAGATCGACTATCGTGAAGGTCTCGAAGGGGCCCAGTTCGTCATCCGCAATCCGAATGCAACCACCACCTGCGGCTGTGGCTCTTCCTTCTCGGCCTAGCAGCCTGTCGGGCGTGAGCGGTTTCCGGCGCGGCGCGTGAGTCCGGCTGCCCCGGCGAGAGCGGCCACGCAAACGCAGGCCGACCCTGCCAGCCGGCCGGTCCCCGAGGTCCTCGCGGCGGTCGATCTCGGTTCCAACAGCTTCCACATGGTCGTTGCCCGACATTCGCACGGGCAACTCGTCATCATCGACCGACTGCGCGAGATGGTGCGGCTGGCCGCCGGGGTTGCGGAGAACGGCCGGATCGACAAAGAGGTCGCGGCGCGCGCTTTGGCATGTCTGCAGCGGTTCGGACAGCGCCTGCGCGACATGCGTGCGGACAGCGTGCGCGTCGTCGGCACGAATGCCCTTCGCCTGGCGCACCGGAAACAGGCCTTCCTCGAGCGAGCCCGCGAGGCGCTCGGACATCCGATCGAGATCATCTCGGGCATGGAGGAGGCGCGCCTGATCTACTCGGGCGTCGCCAGCACGATGCCGAGCGAGCCCGGGCGGCGGCTGGTCGCGGACATCGGCGGCGGCAGCTCCGAGCTCATCATCGGCGACGGTCTCACTCCGCTGGAGCTCGAGAGCCTGCAGATGGGCTGCGTCTCGCTCAGCGAGCGCTTCTTCCGCGACGGCAAGATCTCCGCGAAACGCATCGAGCGCGCGCGCATGGCGGCGCGACTCGAGCTCGAGCCCGTCCAGGCCGCATTCCGCCGGCGTGGATGGGAGCACTGCGCCGGAAGCTCTGGCACCGTGCGTGCGATCGGCGAGGCAATCCGCGAGCTCGATCCCCAGGCCCTCGTCATCACGCCTGAAGGACTCAAGCGCGTCATCAGCTACATGATCGATGCGGGCCACACCCGCGAGCTGAAGCTGACACCCATCACCGAAGATCGCCGACCCGTTTTCCCCGGCGGGACCGTCATCCTCGCGGAGATCTTCTCGGTGCTCGACATCAAGGAGATGCGTATCGCGGAAGGCGCGATGCGCGAAGGCCTTCTGTTCGACATGCTCGGGCGCTTCAAGAACGAGGATGCGCGGGAGCGCACCGTCCGGGCGATGGAGATGCGCTACCACGTGGACGGCGCGCAGGCCGAGCGAGTCGAGAGCACCGTCCTGCAGTTCCTGGAGCAGACGCACGAAGTGTGGCATCTCGATTCATCTCTGGCGGATCTGGCCCTGCGCTGGGCGGCGAGGCTGCATGAGATCGGCCTGGATGTCTCCCACAGCGGCTACCATCGTCACGGCGCTTACCTGCTGGAGAACGCGGACATGCCCGGCTTTCCGCGCGAGGAGCAACGGCTGCTTGCGAGGCTGGTTGGCGGTCACAGGCGCAAGCTTGCGCTCGAAGGCATGGAAGACCTCGTTCCGCCATGGGACCGAAACGCGCTGTACCTGATCGTTCTGCTGCGCCTGGCCGTGCTACTGCATCGGGGGCGCAGTGCGACGGCTTTGCCGCAGATCGAGCTGACGGCGACGCCCCACTCGCTGGAGATGGAGTTTCCGCAAGGCTGGTTGAAGGGACATCCGTTGACGTCCGCGGACCTGCAGCAGGAAACCGAGTACCTGCGAGCAGCGGGGTTCCGGGTGCGCGTGTTTGGATGAGGGTCGCGTGGCGCGTCAGCTTGCTGGAAAGGCGCGTCAGCTTGCTGGAAAGGCAGGTCCCGGCCCGGCCGCGTAGGCGGCGAGCAGCTCGGCCTGGGTGTTGACGGGGCGCTCCTCGGGCTTGCGCTCGATGCGCCGATAGCGGCCGTCCGGCAGCAGCTCCCAGGCCTGGGTGTTGTCGCGCAGGCAGAAATCCAGATCGCGCAGAATCCGCTGCCGGTGCGACTCGCGCTGGATCGGGAAGGCGATCTCCACGCGGCGGAAGAAGTTGCGCTCCATCCAGTCGGCGCTCGCGCAGTACATCTCCGGCTCACCGCCGTTCTCGAAGTGGAACACGCGCGAGTGCTCGAGGAACCGGCCGACGATCGAGCGCACCTTGATGTTGTCCGACACTCCAGGCACGCCGGGGCGCAGCGCGCACACGCCCCGCACGATCAGATCGATCTTCACGCCAGCGCAGGAGGCGCGATACAGCGCCTCCATGGCCTGCGGATCGACGAGCGCGTTGAGTTTGGCGATGACGCGTGCCGGACGTCCCGCCCGCGCGTGCTCCGCCTCACGGGCCAGTTTGGAGATCACCGCTTCATGCATCCCGAAAGGGGATTGCACGAGGCGATTCAGCTTCGGAGTCCGGGTGAGGCTCGTGAGCTGCAGAAACAGCTCGTGCACGTCCTGGCCGATCTCCTCGTTGCAGGTCAGCAGGCCGTAGTCGGTGTAAGCGCGGGCCGTGCGCGGGTGATAGTTGCCCGTGCCCAGGTGGCAATAGCGGCGAATCCCGCCGGGCTCACGTCGTACGACCAGCGTGACCTTCGCATGCGTCTTGTAGCCCACCACTCCATACATGACGTGCGCGCCGGCCTCCTGCAGCCGGTTGGACAGCTCGATGTTGGCTTCCTCATCGAAGCGGGCGCGCAGCTCGACTATGACCGTCACGTCCTTGCCGGCATTGGCCGCGGCGACCAGGGCGTCGACCACAGGGGAGTCGTGCCCGGCACGATACAGCGTCTGCTTGATGGCGAGCACCTGCGGATCGGCGGCTGCCTGGCGCACGAAATCCATCACCGGCGCGAAGCTCTGATACGGGTGATGCAGCAGGATGTCGTTCTGCCTGATCACGGAGAACATGTCCGTGTTGGTGAGCAAACGCTGCGGCAGGCCCGGCGTGAAGATCGGATACTTCAGGTCCGGACGCTGCACCAGGTCGTAGATGGCCGACAGGCGGTTCAGGTTGACGGGCCCCGGCATGCGGTACATGTCCACGTCCGCCAGCGCGAACTGATGCAGGAGGAACTGCACCATGTCGTCCGGACAATCGCTCGAGGTCTCCAGTCGCACGGCCGCGCCGTAGCGGCGATGCGCGAGCTCGCCCTCGAGCGCCCGGCGCAAGTCATCGATCTCCTCCTCGTCCACGAACAGGTCGCTGTTGCGGGTGACCCTGAACTGGTAGCAGCCGAGCACCTCGATGCCCGCGAACAGCCGCTGCACGAACGTATGCACGATGACCGAGAGCAGCATCAGCGTCCGCTCCGATCCCTCGTTGGGCACCGGGACCACGCGCGGCAGTGATCGGGGCGCCTGCACGATGGCGTGCTCGCTGTCGCGTCCGAAGGCATCCTTGCCCTGCAGCCGGACGATGAAGTTGAGGCTCTTGTTCTGGATGCGTGGGAAGGGCCGGGCGGGATCGAGGCCCAGGGGACTGAGGACCGGCTCGATCTCCTGCTCGAAATAGCGCTCGAGCCACTGCTGCGCCGCGGCGCTCCAGGCCTCGCGGGGCTGCAGGGAGATACCCTCCGCCTGCAGCGCGGGCAGCAGGACATCGTTCAGGCAACGGTACTGCTCGGCGCACAGCCGCAGCGCCCGCTCGTGGATCGCCGTGAGCTGATCGGGCAGCGACATCGCGTCCGCGGCGAATTGGCCCGAGCCGAGCTCGAGCAGCTGCTTCAGGCCGGCGACGCGGATCTCGAAGAATTCGTCGAGATTGCTCGAGGAGATGCACAGAAATCGCAGCCGCTCGAGCAGCGGCACCGACTCGTCGAATGCCTGCGCGAGCACGCGCTGGTTGAATTCCAGGAACGACAGCTCACGGTTGATGTAGTGCTGGGGAGCCTTCAGATCGGGCGAGTCCATCGACGGCTACCTTGGCGCGCATCCAGGTGTTGCCCGCAGCGGGAGCGAGCGCATCTCAACACAGTTTCGCTGACGCCGATGTGACACTTCAGCGGGCTACCAGTGCCGGTCCGAGCGGTGTCTCCACGGTAGCGAGAAGCATCGCCGACTTGCTCAGAAAATCCTCACGCCAGCGGGCCTCGATCGGTTCGGCTTCCGGCAGGGGTACCGTCTGGGGGTTCTTGAAGACGCCGTTCACGCGGTATTCGTAGTGCAGATGCGGTCCGGTCGCAAGTCCTGTCATGCCGACATAGGCGATCACGGTCCCTTGCGTCACGTGCTTGCCTACATGTGTCCCGCTCGCGAAGCGCGACAGGTGCCCGTACACCGTCGTGACGCTTCGCGTGTGCTCGATCTCCACGACGTTGCCGTAGCCGCCCATGACCCCGGCGTAGATGATCCGGCCGTCCCCGGCGGACTTTACCGGTGTACCGCTTGGCGCAGCGTAATCCACGCCTTTGTGCGCGCGGATCAGGTTGAGAATCGGGTGGCGGCGCGCACTGTTGAATCGCGAACTGACCCGCGTGAACTCCAGAGGAGCGCGCAGGAATGCCTTGCGCATGCTCTTGCCATCCGGCGTGAAGTAGTGGGCGTTGCCGTCGGGATCGACGTAACGGACGGCAAGGAAGGTCCGCCCGTGGTTGATGAACTTTGCCGCCAGCACGGGCCCGTCCTTTACGTAGTCGCCATTCTGGTAGAGCTCCCGGTAGGTGACGGCGAACGAGTCCCCCGGCTGGATGTCGAGCACGAAATCGATGTCCCAGCCGAAGATATCCGCCAGGTTGACCGCTGTCTGATCGTGCGCGCCGGCACCAGTCACGGCCTCGAACAGCGAGCTGTTGATGACCCCGTGAATGGTGCGGGTGCGCCCCTCCAGGGGGTCCTGCAGGACCGTCGCCCGCAGGGCGCCGGCCTCCCGGGTGATCTGCAAGGTCTCGTTCTCGTTCAATCTGCGCTCGAGGCCATCCAGCTCAGTGTCCCGATGCGTGAAGTGAAGGGACTCCCCCGGGCGGAGGCTGTCGAGGTGCGCCTTGATTCCGGGCAGGCTCCGCAGGAAGGCGAGGTCCGAGAGACTCAGATTCAGCTTGCGGAAGATGCGATCCAGGGTGTCGTTGCGGTTGACGGTGACATCGATGCTGGCAAGACCGATCGAGGCGGCATCGGGCGCTGGGGCGCCGGATGCCCCGGAGCCCGAGGGCGTTACGGGTTGGGTACTCGGCTTCCCGGGCGGGGCAGGCTGTTCGGTGCGATCAGCCTTTATCGGTGTGATGGGCGCAACTGGCATGGACGGCCGCAGCCACAGCCAGGCGAAGGCCGCGCAGGCGGCCAACTGCAGGGCGCGGGTCCAGGAGAGTTCCCATTCCGAGCGAGCCAGTTTGAACAGGGCCGGTTTGAAGCGAAGGGCCATCGACTACACTTGGCGGCTGCGGGGGTGGGGCAACCTACCCGAGCGGCAAACGTCCGGTCAATTTTGGGCAGGTATGACGGATATCGACACACAGCTGGCCGAGCTTGAGCGCGGAACACAGGAAGTCCTGGTCGTCGAAGAGCTCGTGCGCAAGCTCCGCCGGCAAAAGCCTCTGCACATCAAGGCGGGCTTCGACCCCACGGCGCCCGACCTGCATCTGGGCCATACCGTGCTGCTCAACAAGATGCGCCAGTTTCAGCAGCTCGGCCATGACGTCACTTTTCTGATAGGAGACTTCACCGGGCTGATCGGCGACCCCAGCGGGCGCAACGCCACCCGGCCGCCGCTGACCCCGGAGGCGGTGCAGGCCAACGCGCGCACCTATGAGCAGCAGGTCTTCAAGATCCTGGACCCCCAGCGTACTCGCGTGGACTTCAATTCCCGCTGGTTCGGACAGATGCCGGCCTCCAGGCTGATCGAGATCGCCGGCCGCCATACGGTGGCGCGCATGCTCGAGCGGGATGACTTCGCCAAGCGCTATGCGGACGGGCGACCCATCGCCATCCATGAATTCCTCTATCCGCTGGTGCAGGGCTACGATTCGGTGGCGATGCGCGCGGACGTGGAGCTCGGAGGCACGGACCAGAAGTTCAATCTGCTGGTCGGCCGGCATCTTCAGGAGGCCTATGGACAGGAGCCGCAGATCGTCATGACGCTCCCGCTCCTGGAAGGCACGGATGGCGTCAACAAGATGTCGAAGTCACAGAACAATTACATCGGGATCGCCGAGGAGCCGGCGGTCATGTTCGGCAAGATCATGTCGATCTCGGACGAGCTGATGTGGCGTTATTTCGAGCTGCTCAGCTTCCGGCCGCTGGCGGACCTTGCTGCATTGCGGCGCGGCGTCGGGGAGGGGCGCAATCCCCGTGACGTGAAGTTCGAGCTTGCGCGCGAGATCGTTGCCCGGTTCCACGACCCGGAAGCGGCCGACCGTGCTCACCGGGACTTCATCGCGCGCGTCAGCCAGAAGGAGGTCCCCACCGACCTGGAGCCGCGCACGGTGTTCGTGGATGGCGCCGGGCTACGGCTGGCCAACGTACTCAAGGCGGCGGGGCTGGCGGCCAGTACTTCGGAAGCCAACCGTAAGATAGATGAGGGAGCGGTGCGGATAGACGGCGCGCGCGCCACGGACCGGAACCTGACTCTTGCAGCCGGCGCGGACCACGTCTTCCAGGTGGGATCGAGGCGCTTCGCGCGCCTCAGGCTCGAGCTAAAGCCCTGAAGCAGAAGGTTTTGGAGCGCTGCAACGCGCCGCGAACCGGGAACCGGCTGCAGCACGGGTGGTCCGATCCTCAAGGCGGCCCGGGCACATCGTGACAGTGCGTTGACAAGGCGCCACCGGCGGCTATACTGCGCGCCCTTCCACACCTCGATCGCCATGCGGGTCCGGCGGGCTTCTAGACGGTACCGGCACGGCGATTGCGCTCGCACCGGCAGTGCCCGGCGAGGTTCGTGGTTGACGGAGGACGGGTGGGGGTATATACCTCCGCCCCCTCGTGAGCGGGCCCGAAGTCCGGCGGATCGCGGTCGCCCGTTCCTTTCCCTCATCCAGCGCGGTGCGGGATGCTCTTTAAAAGTTCGGCAGGTAATTTGTGTGGGGACTCGCGTCGATGCCCTTGGTGCAAAGACCGAGTGACCAAGAAAGTCCAGCAATGAGTCTTTCTCGAGCCATTCGATTTCGATGTTTCAAGTTCTTCAAGTGAAGAGTTTGATCCTGGCTCAGATTGAACGCTGGCGGCGTGCCTAACACATGCAAGTCGAGCGGTAACAGGTGTAGCAATACATGCTGACGAGCGGCAAACGGGTGAGTAATGCTTCGGAATCTGCCCAATGGTGGGGAATAACCAGCCGAAAGGTTGGCTAATACCGCATAAGTCCTACGGGAGAAAGCAGGGGATCGTAAGACCTTGCGCCGATGGATGAGCCGAAGTCGGATTAGCTAGTTGGTAGGGTAACGGCCTACCAAGGCGACGATCCGTAGCTGGTCTGAGAGGACGACCAGCCACACTGGGACTGAGACACGGCC
>DASTDD010000185.1:0-17250 GCA_035710545.1 Steroidobacteraceae bacterium | reverse complement strand
GGCCAGTCCGCATCGTCGCGACGCGCATCGCCCCACCTGACACTCACGACACGGTGACCGTCACCGTCGCCGAGACACTGATCAAGCGCAAGACACTCGCCCGGGACATCCTGGTTGCCATGGTGGCTCCGCAGGCGGCGCTGCTGAGCATCGCCGTGCTGCTCGCCTGGGCGGGCATCTCGCGGGGCCTGAAGCCGCTGACGGACCTCGCCGCTCAGATCGAGGAGCGCGATCAGAACAATCTCTTGCCCGTGCCTCAGACAGAGCTGCCGCGCGAGGCCCGCATTCTCGCCACGCGCATCAATGAGCTGCTCGCACGGCTCAGCAGCGCCATGCGCGCGCAGCGGCGATTCGTGGCCGATGCGGCTCACCAGTTGAGAACTCCGCTGGCCGCAATACTGCTGCATACCGAGCGTGCCGAACGCGCTCAGGACGATCAGGCCGGGCGCGATGCCCTGCGAGCGCTGCATCGGTCCGTGGAGCGGGCCGGGCGGTTGAGCCAACAGTTGCTCACCTTGGCGCGCACGGACCCGGAAGCACTCTCGGTCGTGGAGCTCAAGCCGATGGACCTGGTCTCGCTGGCCCGCCGCGTCGGCGAGGAGTGGATCCCCCGAGCGATCGAGCGCGACATCGATTTCGGGCTGGACGTCCCGGACACCCCGGTCCGGATCAACGGCGACCACCGCCTGCTCGGTGAGCTGCTGTCCAACCTGATCGACAACGCGTTGCGCTACGGGCGGACCGCCGGAAGCGTGTCGGTGATCGTCGAGGGGGGCCTCCAGCCGAAGCTCTCCGTCGTCGATGACGGGCCGGGGATCCCCGAAGACGAGCGTCTGCGGATCTTCGAGCGCTTCTACCGAGTGCCGAATTCCAACGGGGAAGGATGTGGTCTGGGGCTCGCCATCGTGGAAGAGATCGCACGCGTGCACGGAGCCAGCGTGGACGTGGGCCCGGGATCCGAGCAAGGGGGCAGTCGCTTTACGGTGGCCTTCCAGTCGGTGGACCGTGGCCGATCAGACGATTAAAGTGACGCCGCCATGATGGTCGATCGCCCAATTCCCATGGACGCCCCGCAGGACACGGACGCGCTGGTCACCGGCGGCGGTCCCTGCGGCACTGCGGCCGCAGCGGCACGGATACACCCGGCCTGATGGCCTGTGCAGGCGGTCTTCAGGTTCACTACCTGCCGCTGGCGGGACCCGAGCCGCGACGGTGGGACGGTGTCCTCGGCGTCGCGACCTTTGATCGCTCGCTCGGGGCCCCCGACATACCCGTCGCGGAAGTGCGCACGCCCGTGCTGGGCGCCAGCGGAGCGGTCTGTGAGGTCTGGAGGATCGATCAGGCCACTCGGTCCGGCTCGCACGGCCGGGTACGTTATCGACACGGCGCGGGCGTCATGTTCGGGTGCATCACGCTGTCCGAAGCGCACACGGACGATGCGAGGCGAAACTCGACACCACCCGAAGAATCGGCCCTGCATGCGGCCACCGAACAGGGCTATCGGGAGGTCTTCGCGACGCTCGATACGCTCGGTTACCCCCATCTGCTGCGCGTGTGGAACTATCTCCCGGAGATCAATCAGGACACGCATGGCGTGGAGCGCTACCGCCAGTTCAACGACGCGCGGCGCAAGGCACTGGCCGCCTGCGGCCGCGATCTGACCGGCAACGTGCCGGCTGCCTGCGCGCTCGGCTCGGTGAGCGGCAGCCCGCTGGTCATCTATTTTCTCGCCAGTCAGGATGCCCCCGCGGTCATCGAGAATCCACGCCAGGTGAGCGCGTACGAATACCCCGAGCAATACGGCCCCAAACCGGTGTTCTCCCGCGCCTCGGTGCTGCGCGAGCGCGCCGGTGCCATGCTGTTCATCTCGGGCACCTCGAGCATCGTCGGTCATCGGACGGTGCATGCGGGCGATGCCGCCGCCCAAACCCGGGAGACTCTCACCAACATCGAAGCGCTGCTCGGCGAGGCGAACCGGGTGACGACGGGCGCTTCGCGCTTCGACCTGGGGACACTCGCGTACAAAGTCTACGTGCGCAAGGACGCGGACCTGCCGACCATTCAGTCCCAGCTCCGTGCCGCGCTCGGCCCGGGCGCCCAGGCGATGTACCTGCGCGCCGACATCTGCCGGCAGGATCTGCTGGTCGAGATCGAGGCCATCGGACAAGCGCCGGCCAGCGCCGCGGCCTGAGCGTGTACGCCGTGGGCTCCAGGCGCCGGCTCCTTCTCTTCACGGCGCTGGCGGCCTCGGGGGTGATCGGAGCGCGCGCCGACCAGAAGCCGCTGTGGGAATTCGGCCTCGGTGTCGGCACGGTCATCTTTCAGGACTATCGCGGCGCCGACACCACGCATGCCTACGTGCTGCCGCTGCCGTATGTCTACTATCGTGGAAAATTCCTGCAGGCCGACCGCAACGGCGTGCGTGGAAAACTGTTCAACGAGGACTGGATCGAGTTGAACATCAGCCTGAATGCGACCACGCCCGTGCGGCGTAACGCCGCCCGCGCCGGCATGCCGGACCTGCGCCCGACATTCGAGATCGGCCCTTCGCTGGACGTGCACGTGTGGCGATCGGCCAGCCAGAAGGTGAGATTCGACGTGCGGCTGCCCCTACGCAGTGCCTTCACGTTTCAATCCCCGCCGCGCGCGATCGGCTGGGTTTTTACGCCCAATGTCGGCCTGGACATCCTCGACGTCGCCGGACTGCAGGGCTGGAACTTCGGCGCGCTGGCGGGTCCGTTGTTTGCGAACCGCCGCTACGACAATTATTTCTACACGGTTGACCCGCAATATGCGACCGCGCAGCGACCGGCATTCCAGGCAGCAGGGGGCTACGCCGGCTCACAGATTCTCGCCTCGCTGTCGAAACGCTATCCTGCGTACTGGGTGGGGGCCTACGTGCGCCATGATTCCCTCGCCGGCGCCGTATTCGAGTCCAGCCCGCTGGTGAAACGCAACAGCTATTGGGCCGGAGGCTTCGGAATCGCGTGGATCATCCATCAGTCAGCGGGTATGGTCGAAGCGGCCGAATGAGCTCGCCGGAGGCCTCCGCGGGGCCGCGGCCGCTGAAGACTTTGCACGATTATCTAGTCACCTACGCGATGCTCATCGTGTTGGGTCTGATCTGTCTGGCGTTCTCGCTCTGGGCGCTGCTGGTGTACCCGCTGCTGCCGCGGCGCTGGGGAACCGCCGCCGGACGCTGCGGGATCATGGCCGGCTTCCGCTTGTACTCCTGGCTGCTGACTCTCAGCGGCGCCTACCGTCTGGATCTGCGGGCGATCGATTCGTTACGCGAGGGGCCGCCAGTGATCCTGGCGCCCAACCATCCTTCGCTGATCGACGCGCTGCTGATCCTGACGCGCCACCCCAATGTCGCCTGCGTGATGAAAGCCGAGCTGCTGGGGAACATCTTTCTGGGTGCCGGCTCGCGCCTGGCGCGCTACATCCCCTCGGACCAGCCGCGCCAGATGATCAAGGAAGCGGTGGCCGACCTGCGCCGCGGCGGGATATTGCTGCTGTTTCCCGAGGGCACGCGCACCACCCGCGAGCCGGTCAACCCCCTCAAGGCGAGCGTCGGAGTCATTGCGAAGCACGCTCAGGTGCCCGTCCAGGTGGCCGTCATCGAGACCGATTCGCCGTACCTGGGCAAGGGCTGGGGGCTGTTCCGGCGACCGGTGCTCCCCATCACCTACCGCATCCGGCTCGGCCGGCGATTCGACCCTCCGCAGGATGTGAACAGCTTCATGGCGGCGCTCGAACGCGAATACGGCCAGCAGCTCTCCGGGTCGCTGCAGTCGGACTGGCTCGGTCACGAGGTGGGGTCGCAGGCCGACAGTTACAGTCGATGACCACGCGGTCGGCGACCCATCTGGTTCTGATTCCGAGCTACAACCCCGGGCGCAAGGTCTTCGAGACGGTCCGGGGCGCACGCGAGCAGTGGAATCCGGTCTGGGTCATCGTGGACGGCAGCACGGATGGGACCGCCGAGACCTTGCAGGTGCTGTCGCAGGCCGATCCCGGCGTGAAAGTCATCGTCCGGCGCCAGAATGGCGGCAAGGGCGCCGCCGTGCTGGATGGCCTCGCCGAGGCGCTTCGCCACGGCTACACGCACGTGCTGACCATGGATTCCGACGGGCAGCATCCGGCCGACAGGATCAGCGCATTCATGGCCGAGTCGATGGCGAATCCGCGGGCCATGGTGCTCGGCGAGCCCATTTTCGATGCGAGCGCGCCGAGCGTCAGGGTGAAGGGGCGCCGGGTCTCGAATGCCTGCGCCAATCTCGAGACCCTGTGGGCCGGTATCCACGACTCGCTCTTCGGTTTTCGCGTCTACCCCGTCGGGCCTCTGGCTCGCATCATGCGTTCTCACATGTGGATGCGCCGGTTCGACTTCGACGTGGAGGCGGTCGTGAGGCTGAGCTGGAGCGGTGTCGAGGCGATCAATCTGCCGGCGCCCGTGCGTTACTTCCGCCCTGAGGAGGGGGGCGTCTCCCATTTCCGCTACGGGCGCGACAACCTGCTGCTGACGTCCATGCATTTCCGGCTTTTTTGTGGCTTCCTGCTGCGTCTGCCGTGGCTCCTGGTCCGCCGGTTGCTACGGATCAGGAGCTGAGGCGCGTCTGGTTGCGCTCCAGCTAACCCTATGTATCATGCTCGCTTTGCAGCCGGCGATTGAACTCTCCAGGATATGTCCGACAACGCGTCGCCTCTTCGACAACCGGCGAGGCCGGCTGACATTGCGGACCTGCAACGGGAGGTTGCCGGTCTGATCGTGGCGGCTTTGAACCTCGAGCTGGCCGCCGGCGACATCGACCCGAAGGCCCCCCTTTACGGGGACGGCCTCGGTCTGGACTCGATCGACATCCTGGAAATCGCCCTGGTCGTGTCCAAGCAATACGGTGTACAGCTCCGTGCCGACAGCGAAGAAAATGAACAGATCTTCCGCTCGCTCGAGCACCTCGTGGATTACATCAGCGCGCACAGGACGAAGTAACGTCCTGGCCACGCTTCCGCTGCTGTCCCACCCGTCCGGTGACTCGGTACTCGCTTACCGCGGGGGTACGCCGGTCACCGCCCGGCATTTCCTGGCCGATGTGCGACGCGTCGCGGCTACACTGCCGGCCTCGGCTCACGTGCTCAACGTTTGCATCGATCGCTATCGGTTCACTGTCGGTTTCGCTGCCGCGCTGCTGACAGGGAAAGTGAGCCTGCTGCCCTCCACGCACACAGCGGAGGTCATCCGCCAGCTGCGCGAGTTTGCCCCCGATGTGTTTCTGTTGACGGATGACGCACGTTGCCCGATCGAGCTGCCGCGGGTGATCTACGAGGAGGGAACGAAACTCGCGCCCCTCGCGACGGGCCTGGAAACACCACACAGCTCCGGCTGGTCGCCGCCCGCGGTCGCTAGCGATCAGGTCGCCGCCTACGTGTTTACCTCCGGCTCCACCGGCACGCCGCTCCCCTATCGCAAGACCTGGGGTCGGCTGGTCAACTGTGTCCGCTTCGAGGCGGAGCGTCTGGGACTTGACGATCGTCCGCGCGCCATCGTGGGAACGGTTCCCCCGCAGCACATGTATGGATTTGAGTCGACCGTGCTGCTTGCCCTGCAGGGCGGCCATGCACTGAGCGCCGGTCGGCCGTTCTACCCGGCGGACATCTGCAGCGAGCTCGAAGCGCTGCCGCCGCCCCGAATGCTCGTCTCGACGCCGGTCCATTTGCGTGCCCTGCTGGCTGCCGACGTGCGGCTACCGCCCACCGACCTGATCCTGTCGGCCACCGCGCCGCTGTCGCAGAATCTCGCGCGCGAGGTGGAGCAGCGCTACGCGACGAAGCTGCTGGAGATCTACGGGTCTACCGAGACCGGCCAGATCGCCAGCCGGCGCACCGCCGAGAGCATCGAGTGGCAACTGTTCCGGGATGTGCTCCTGGAGGCGGACGGCGAGCGAACCTGGGCGCGGGGCGGCCATATCGAGCAGCCCACCGAGATGTGCGACGTGCTGGAGATCACGGCCGCGGACCGCTTTCTGCTGCATGGACGGCTGTCCGACCTGGTCAACATCGCCGGCAAGCGCAGCTCCCTGTCTTATCTCAACCATCAGCTCAATGCGATCCCGGGCGTGCAGGATGGAGTGTTCTTCGTTCGCGAGGAGGAGTCGGCCGCTGGCGGCGTCGCGCGGGTGGCTGCGCTGGTCGTGGCGCCTGGCATGAGCGTCGCGGCCGTCACCGGGGAGCTGCGCCGCCGCATCGATCCAGTGTTTCTGCCGCGGCCGCTGCTGTTCGTCGATCAGCTGCCCCGAAACGACACCGGCAAACTCCCGCGCGAGACGCTGCATTCCCTCCTCGCCACCGCTCTGAAGCGCACAGCGTCCAGGTAACCTCCGTGGCCGCTTTCACGGGCTCCCTGAAACGCACGGATCTGAGAATCGCTGCGGACCATCCGGCGTATGCCGGGCACTTTCCGGGCGCACCGGTCCTGCCGGGCGTCGTCCTTCTCGATGCCGTGTTGCGCGAGCTCGGCCGGCCCGAGGGCACGGCGCCTTCCGGCTGGCAGATCAGCGCGGCAAAATTTCTGAGCGCGGTGCGGCCGGGCGAGCCGGTGAGCCTCGAGTACGAGTCGCTGCCCAACGGCTCTGTGCGCTTCGTCATCCGTGCCAGCGAGCGCACAGTCGCCCAGGGGCTTCTCACCGCCTCATCCTCGGCCGGACCAGCCCATGGCAAGCAAGGCTGACGAGGTTCGCACGCAACGCGCCGAGTGGGCGACGACTCGCGAACGCGGCAGCGTGACGCTGCTGCGGATAATGAGGTTCCTGTCGCTGCGTCTGGGACGGCGTGCCTCGCGCTTCTTCCTGTATTTCATTGCGGCGTACTTCTTCGCTTTCGCGCCGACCGCCCGGCGCCATGTCCGCGCCTATCTCCGGCGCGCGCTGGGTCGCGAGCCCACGGTGGCGGACGGCTTCCGTCATGTGTTGAGCTTCGCCACGACGATTCATGACCGGGTCTATCTCATCAACCAGCGCTTCGATCTGTTCGACATCACGTGCGAAGGGGAGCAGTGGGTGCAGGAGGCACTGCGCTCCGGACACGGCGCATTCCTGATGGGCGCTCACCTCGGCAGCTTCGAGGTCATCCGCTCGATCGGCCGGCAACAGCCGGGCCTGCAGATCGCGATGGCCATGTACGAGGAGAATGCCCGCAAGGTGAGTGAGCAGCTCGCGGCCATTGCGCCATGGGCCGCACCCCACATCATCCCGCTCGGCCACATGGATGCCATGCTGCAGATTCGCGAGGCCCTCGATCGCGGGACGTTCGTGGGTGTGCTGGGCGACCGCACGCTCGGCGATGAAGCGACGCAGACTGTGCCCTTTCTGGGCGCGCCGGCGAGCTTTCCGGTCGGGCCCATGCGCGCGGCGGCGCTGATGCAGCGGCCGGTCATTTTCATGATCGGCCTGTATCGAGGGGGCAACCGTTACCACGTCGTGTTCCAGCCCCTCGCGGATTTCTCCACCGTGGACCGCCAACGGCGCGAGGCGGCGGTGAGCGCGGCCATCGTGCGATACGCGGCACTGCTGGAGAAACATTGCCGCGCCGACCCGTACAACTGGTTCAACTTCTACGACTTCTGGCGGCCCCGCAATGCGGCGGAGTAGTGGCCTGACGGGCCTCGTGAGCGCTCTGCTGCTGTCCACGGCGCTGGCGGCCGAGCCCGCCACGGCGGGCAATCCGGCCAATCTCACGCATCTGATGAGCATGCTGGCGCAGCGCAAGCATGGCCATGTCACATTCGTCGAGCGCAAGTATCTCTCGATCCTCGATCAGCCCGTGCAGTCCTCCGGAGAGCTGGTGTATGACGCTCCCGACCGGCTCGAGAAACTGACGCTGAAGCCCAAACGCGAGAGCCTCGTACTGCAGGGTGGTGTGCTGACGGCTCAGCGCGGGCGGCACACCTACACGTTAGACCTGCAGCAGTATCCGCAGGTCGTGCCGTTCATCGAGAGCATTCGCGCGACCCTTGCAGGAGATGAGGCAGCGCTGGAAAGGATCTTCCGGGTCGGCTTCGACGGCACCTTCGATCACTGGACGCTCACTCTGATGCCGCTCGATGCGAAACTCGCCCGCACGGTGCGGCAGATCCGCATCGCGGGGGAGGCGGCTGCCGTGCACTCGGTCGAGATACAGGAGGCCGATGGCGATCGCTCGGAGCTGACGATTGGAGCTGACGTCGGGCAATGAGCCGCGCGGGCTTGACGGCGACGATTGTGTGGGTAGGGCTGGCAGCCCTGGCCGCCGTCGTGGTCGTCCGTGCGCACTACACCACCGATCTCTCCGCCTTCCTGCCTCGAGCGCCGACCGCCACGCAGCGACTGCTGGTCGATCAGCTGCGCGAAGGCATCGCCTCACGGCTGATTCTCATCGGGATCGAGGGAGGCGATCCGGCCACGCGAGCGCGCACCTCGCTCGATCTGGGCCGGCGCCTGCGGGCCGAAAGTCAGTTCGTGGCGGTTCAAAACGGCGAGCCCGTGGGCCTGGATCGGGATCGTGCGGTGCTCTTCGGGCATCGTTACCTGCTGAGTGATGCGGTCACGCCGGAGCGATTCACGGTCGCAGGTCTGCACGCTGCGATCCAGGAGACGCTCGATATGCTCGCCTCGCCGGTTGGCCTGTTGGCGAAATCATTGCTGCCACGCGACCCGACCGGCGAGATGCTGCAGATCATCGACCAGCTCGGCAGCGAGAAGCAGCCGCACATGGTCAACGGAGCGTGGAGCTCACGCGATGGCAAGCGTGCGCTGCTGATTGCCCAGACTCGCGCAGCTGGGTCTGACACAGACGGACAGGAGCGCGCCGTCGAGACTATCCGCCGTGATTTCGCCGCCGCGGCCCATGGCGTGCCCGCCGGAGCCGGCGCTCTACGGCTCGAGTTGAGCGGCCCGGGCGTCTTCTCCGTCGAGGCTCGCGGCACGATCAAGCACGAGGTCATGCGCCTGTCGATCCTGAGCACCGTGCTGATCATGCTGCTGCTGTTGCGCGTGTATCGATCGTTCGCTGCGCTGGCCCTCGGATTCATTCCGGTCGCCTCCGGTGCGCTCGCCGGTGTTGCCGCCGTGGCGCTCGGCTTCGGACTGGTCCATGGCATCACCCTCGGCTTTGGCGTCACGCTGATCGGTGAGTCGATCGACTACTCGATCTATCTGTTCATCCAGGCGCGCCAGCCCGCCGGCACGGACTGGAAGCGGATGCTCTGGCCGACGATCCGTCTCGGCGTACTGACCTCCATTGTGGGATTCGCCTCGTTGCTGCCTTCGGCATTTCCGGGACTGGCGCAACTGGGCCTGTATTCCATCAGCGGGCTCGTGGCGGCCGCCCTCGTGACCCGGTTCGTCCTGCCACAGCTGATTCCAGCAGATTTCGACATCCGCGACACCGCCCGCATCGGTGTCCTGTTCGCCGCTGCCCTGCGGCGTCTCAGGATGCCGCGCGCGCTGCTGATTCTGGTGCCGGTGCTGGCCGGTATCGTCCTGTATACACACCGGACATCCCTGTGGAACCGGGAGCTGTCCGCCCTGAGCCCGGTCTCGGAGGCCGATCAGGCACTGGACGCCCTGCTCCGCTCGGACATCGGCGCCCCCGATGCGCGCTATCTGGTGGTGGTCTCGGGCGCCGACCAGGAATCGGTGCTCCAGGCCGCGGAGAGGGTCGGAAAGCGGCTCGATGCCTTGGCGGAAGCGGGAGTGCTTGGCGGCTATGAGAGTCCGGCGCGCTACCTGCCCAGCCTCGCGGTCCAGCGCGCGCGGCAGGCAAGCCTGCCGGAGGCCGCGGAGCTTCGTGCGCGCCTGAATGCGGCCCTGGTGGGATTCCCGATCCGGTCGGAGCGGCTGGAGCCATTCCTGCGCGATGTGGAGAGCGCCCGCACGCAGCCGCCGCTCACACGGCTGGACCTGGAGGGCACCTCCCTGGCGACGGGCGTGGATGCGCTCCTGCTTCACGAGGGGCAGCAATGGAGTGCACTGATGCCGCTGCGCGCGCCGGCCTCATTTGCCTTGGATGTGGCGCGTGTGCATTCTGCGGTCTCCGAAGCCGCCCCCGGGGAGGCCGTGGTGCTCGACGTCAAGGCTCAGGCGGACCAGCTCTACTCGACCTACCTGTCGGAGGTGTTGAGGCTTTCGTTTGCGGGCTTCCTGGGCATCCTCGCACTGTTGCTCGTTGCACTCCGCTCTCCGCTTCGGGTGCTGCGCGTGGTAGCGCCGCTCGTCCTTGCCGTACTCACCGTCGCCGCGGCTCTCGTGCTGGCCCGCCGCGAGCTCACGATCCTGCATGTCATCGGCATGCTGCTGATCGTGGCCGTCGGCTCCAACTACGCCCTGTTCTTCGACCGCCGTGCGAACGACCGGCATGCGGGCGAGGTCCCCCTGACATTGGCCTCGCTCGTGATCGCCAACTCCGCCACGGTCCTGGGATTTGGCGTTCTCGCCTTCTCGGTGGTCCCGGTGCTCTCCGCGCTCGGGACCACCGTCGCGCCGGGCGCGCTGCTGGCACTGATCTTCTCGGCGTTGCTGGCGGGCGACCTGCCGGCCGCCGCGCGCTCGCGGGCGGCTTGACCATGCGCACGATTCTCGATCTCGTTCGGGCCGATGGCGTGGCCAGCACGCGCATCCTGTTTCTACCGGGCGCCTACACGCGCCCCGAGGATTTCCTGCAGGCGGGCTTCGCGAGCGCGGTGCGCGATCGGGGCCTGCCCATCGACCTGGTATTCGCCGAGCCCAACCTGCAGCACCTGTCGGATCGGACACTCCTGCGCCGTCTGCGGCACGAGCTGGTGCTGCCTGCCCGGGCGCTGGGCAGTCACTCCATCTGGATCTGCGGAATCTCCCTGGGTGGTTTCATCGGCATTGCCTATGCCGAGCGCTACGCCCACGAGCTGGATGGGCTATGCCTGCTCGCCCCTTACCTCGGCAACCACATCATCACCGGAGAAATCGCCCGGGCCGAGGGCGTCGCCTCCTGGCAGCCCGGCGAGCCTGAGCAGGATGACGACGAGCGGCGCGTCTGGCGCTTCATCAAGACTCATCAGTCCCGCCCTCTGCCCTTGCATCTGGGCTTCGGCAGCGAGGATCGGTTCGCGGACAGTCATCGCCTGATGGCCGCGGCCGTGCGGCCGGAGAACGTCGATATCGTGCCGGGCGGCCACGAGTGGCCAGTCTGGCGGCAGCTCTGGGAGAACTTCCTGGACCTGCACTTCGCAGCGCCCGGCCAGCGACGGGCGGACCTGACCAGTCCCAGCGCGAGCGGCCAGCGTGCCTGAGCCGGCGCTGTCGATCCGGGCCTCCTGGGCGTTGCACGCCGCGGCAGCGATCGGCGTCATCGTCCGGCCGAACCTCTGGCCCTGGATGCTGGGCACGGTGATTGCCGATCATCTCGTGCTGACCGCCGCCGGACTGTGGCCGAAGAGCACGCTGCTCGGGCCCAACTGGACGCGCCTGCCCCAGTCCGCGGCCAACAGCGCGGCCGTGGCAATCACCATCGATGACGGGCCGGATCCCGACATCACGCCCGAGGTACTGGATGTGCTGGCGCGACACAACACGACGGCAACCTTTTTCTGTGTCGGAGAGCGGGTGGCCCGGTACGCCGAGCTCTCGCGGGAGATCGTGCGCCACGGCCATGCAATCGAGAATCACAGCCAGCGGCATCTCAATCGCTTCTCGGTACTGGGACCACGCGCGATGCGCGAGGAGATCGAGCGCGCACAGAACACGATTGCCGCTGTCACCGGCGAGCTCCCGCGTTTCTTCCGGGCGCCCGCCGGCCTGCGCAATCCCTTTCTGGAGCCGGCGCTGGCGCGGCTCAAACTGCAGCTGGCGAGTTGGACGCGCCGCGGCTTTGACACGGTGAATCGGGATCCGCGGTCGGTGTTCACGAAGCTCACGCGTGGGCTTGCTGCGCGCGACATCCTGCTGCTGCATGACGGGCATGCCGCGCAGACCGCTGCCGGGACTCCAGTGATTCTGGAGGTGCTGCCGCGACTGCTCAAGGCGGTGGCGGCGGCCGAGCTGCGGCCGGTGACCCTGCGAGCGGCGCTGCCCGAGAACACGGTGCCGGCATGAGCCCTCTGCTGCTCTCGCATTACACGGCGGTGAGTTGTATTGGCCGTGGAAAGGAGGCCACGCTCGCCTCCCTGCGCGAGCAGCGTACAGGACTGCGGCCCTGTACCTTCGAGACAGTGACGCTGGACACCTGCACCGGAGAGGTCGACGGGGTTGATGAGCAGCGCCTCCCGAAGGCATTGAGTCACTTCGACTGTCGTAACAACCGGCTCGCGCAGCTCGGACTCCATGAGGACGGATTTGCCGAAGAAGTCCGGCGCAGCGCCGCGCGCTGGGGCGCCCGGCGCGTGGGAGTCTTCCTGGGCACCAGTACCTCGGGGATCCTGCAGACGGAGCTCGCCTATCGCCGCATCAGCCCGGCCGACGGCTCACTGCCGGATGACTTCGACTACGTCGGCACGCACAACTCCTTCTCGGCAGCGGACTTCGTTCGCCAAGCGTTGCAGCTCGAAGGTCCCGCGGTCGTCGTCTCATCCGCCTGCTCCTCGAGCGCCAAAGTCTTCGGCAGCGCCCGGCGGATGATTGCGGCCGATCTCATCGACGCCGCTGTGGTGGGCGGAGTGGACTCGTTGTGTCTGACGACCCTGTACGGATTTCACGCGCTGCAGTTGACTTCCCGGCGACCCTGCCGCCCGTTCGATCTGCAACGCGATGGGATCTCGATCAGCGAGGCCGCCGCATTCGCGCTGCTCGAGCGGATGCCGCAGTCGGCGGATCCCGGTGCGGTGCTGCTGCTCGGAGTCGGAGAGTCGAGCGATGCCTATCACATGTCCTCGCCCCACCCGGAGGGGCTGGGAGCGCGTGCGGCGATGGTGGCGGCGCTGGAGGCCGCCAGCCTCGAGCCGGGCGACATCGACTACGTCAATCTGCACGGGACCGGCACTGCCACCAACGATTCCGCCGAGAGCCGGGCGGTGCGGGCTGTGTTCGGCACGAGCACGCCCGGCAGCTCGACCAAAGGGGCCACCGGGCATGCGCTCGGGGCCGCTGGAGCGCTCGAAGCCGTCATCTGCTCGCTCGGTCTCCAGAATGACTTCATGCCCGGCGGGGTCAACACCACCCACCTCGATCCAGCGCTCGGCATCGACTATCTGCTCGAGAACCGGCGGGGACCCCTGCGTCGCGTCCTGAGCAATTCCTTCGGCTTTGGCGGCACGAACTGCAGTCTCGTGCTGGGTCGCGCGGGCTAGTCCGATGACGGAGCTCGTTGCGCGCATCGCCGGAGTCGGGCTGCTGGGGCCGGGACTGAAAGACTGGCCCAGCGCGCGCGCTATGCTGGCCGGCCACACGCCCTTCGCTCCCGAGCCGACCATCGTGCCGGTGGCCGAGCGCCTGCCGCCGGCGGAACGACGGCGTGTCGGTCGGATCGTGCGGCTCGCTCTGGGGGTGGGGATGCAGGCGACCCAGGGCGCCGGTGTGGATCCCACCACCCTCGTCTCCGTCTTCAGCTCATCCGGGGGTGACGGACAGAATTGCCACGAAATCTGCCAGGCGCTGGCGCAGGATGATCGTCAGCTGTCGCCCACCCGCTTCCACAATTCAGTGCACAACGCAGCGGCCGGCTACTGGAGCATCGCAACAGGCGCGACGGCCCCTTCGAACGCGCTGTGCGCATTCGATGCGAGCTTCGCAAGCGGACTGCTCGAAGCAGTCACTCTCGTCTCGCTCGACCGCACGCCGGTATTGCTGGTGGCGTATGACGCGGAGTACCCGCCCCCACTTAACCAGAAGCGATACATTGCAGACGCGTTTGGCGTGGCATTCGTGCTGACTCCGCCGATCGACGGCACCAGCAGTAGCGTCCGCATCCGCGTGGCGATCTCCGACAGGCCGGGAGGTGCTCTGAGCGATCCGCAGCTCGAGCACCTGCGCACCTCGATCCCCGCGGCCCGCAGCTTGCCATTGCTGGTCCAGCTCGCCCGGCAGGTACCCGGGCGGGTGGGCGTGGACTACCTCGATGGGCGTAGCCTTGAGATAGAGGTCTTGTGACACACCTGGATCGCCAGTGGATCGAAGCCCACATTCCTCACCGGGGGAACATGTGCCTGCTGGACGAGGTGTTGGATTGGGACACCACCGGCGCCCGCTGCGCAAGCAACACTCATCGGGCTGTGCACAATCCGTTGCGGGCCGACGGCAGACTTGCTGCGGCGTGCGGGGTTGAATACGCGGCGCAGGCCATGGCGGTTCACGGAGCGTTGGTTGCGTCGATTGCCGATGCCTCGGCTCCGCATGGATATCTTGCGAGCGTTCGGGGAGTAGAGCTTCACGTGGATCGCCTCGACGATCTGCAGGACAGCCTGGTCGCAAGCGTTGTGCGCGTTGCGGGCGATGAGAAATCCGTGCTGTATCAGTTCACGCTGTCCGCAGTGGACAGCGCCGTTTTGCGCAGGGCGGGTACGGGGGCCGCGGCTGCAGGCCGCGTGCTCGTGACCGGACGCGCCGCCATCGCCTTCAACGCCGGGAATCTCAAGTGACTGCAACCGAGGTGAAACGGGCTCTGGTCACGGGCGGAAGCGGCGGCATCGGTAGTGCCATCTGCGCACGCCTGGCGCGCGATGGACATCATGTGTACGTACACGCGCACCGCGGCGTCGAAGCCGCTGCAGCGCTCGTGAAAGAGATCGTCGAGTCAGGCGGCCGAGCGCAGGCGGTCACATTCGATGTAACCGATGCGGAGGAGACCCGCTCGCAGCTCGAGCGGCTGTTGAGCGACGGGCCCATCCAGGTTCTGGTGAACAACGCCGGCGTGCATGACGATGCGGTGTTCCCAGGCATGAGCGCTGCGCAGTGGCACCGGGTCATCAGCACGTCCGTGGACGGCTTCTTCAATGTCACACAGCCGCTACTCATGCCGATGATCCGCACCCGGTGGGGCCGTATCGTCAATACCTCCTCCGTCACGGCACTCGTCGGCAATCGCGGTCAGGTCAACTATGCGGCGGCGAAGGGCGCACTGAATGCGGCGACTCGCTCTCTGGCACTCGAGGTCGCGAGCCGCGGTATCACCGTGAATGCGATCGCGCCAGGCATCATCACCAGCGCAATGAGTGAGAAGGCGTTCGACGCGGCGGCGATCGAGCGGCTGGTCCCGATGAAGCGGGCAGGCCTGCCGTCGGAGGTCGCAAGCCTCGTGGCCTTTCTCGTGTCGGACGAGGCGGCCTACGTGACGGCGCAGGTCATCTCCATCAGTGGGGGATTAGCGTAGGGGGATTAGCGTAGGGGGATTGTCGTGTGTGGGGTTGCCCCGGCGGGAGACCTTCCGCGCGGGACACGGATTGGGGTTTGCCCCCTGGCAAAGAGCTCCCACGCAAGGGGGCGGCACCCCAATCCGTGTCCCACGCGTCACCAGGCGCAAGGGGACTTCCCCCACGCACGACGACCTCCCACACCTTCCGCCCCGCCTGCTCGCGCAAGTTAGTTAGTTGTCGGGGCGTCGCCGGCGAGGCTGACTTGATTGCGGCCGGCGCGCTTCGCCGCATACATGGCAGCATCGGCGCGCTCGAGCAGCGCTTCGAGCGTGTCGCCGGGGGCCGCCACGGCGACACCCACTGACAGCGTCACCTGGCCGATGGATTCGTTGCCGTCCGGGCGGCAGATGCGGCCCTGGGCTACGGTGCCGCGAATCTGCTCGGCCACCGCCGCGGCGCCCTTCAGGGTCGTCTGAGGCAGCAGAACCGCGAACTCCTCTCCACCCAGCCTGCACGCTACGTCGCGACCCTTTATGCTGGACCGCAACACATGCGCGACCGCGCGGATCACCTTGTCACCGAGGACGTGCCCGTACGTGTCGTTGACGACCTTGAAGTGATCGATGTCGGCCAGCAGAAGCGCCGAGCCGAGCAGGCCCGACGGCTCGCGCTCCAGGTCCTCGATCGCCCGCTCCAGGCCCCGTCGGTTCTTCAGGCCCGTGAGGGAATCGAGCAGCGCTTCGCTCTGGGCGCGGCGCAGGCTTTCCGTCAGAGAGTTCACTTCCTGGGTGCTCGCCTGCAGCTTCGCGGACAGCTCGGTCGTGACCACCTGCATTTTCTGGGTGCTCTCGAGCATGTCCTCGACGACTTCCCGCACCTTCTCCGCTGCCATGGGCTGCGCGAGGGCTTTCGCGTGGCCTTCGAGGGAATGGCCGAACTCGGTCGCCTGGGCACTGGCGCTCGAGGCGCTCTGCGCCGTGTCTTCCAGCAGGGTGCGCAGCTGCAGCTGCAACCGTTCGAAGGATTCGATGTCGCGGGCCGCGATGTACTGCGCGTACAGCCGCCAGACGTCCATCTCGGTCAGTGCCGAATTGGCGGTCAAGCGTGAATCGAGCACCTGGCTCAGATCCGGATTGATGCCGGCGCAATGCTCATACCAGAGCGCGTAGCTCAGCGGATGAAAGGCCGCGAGCTGACGGGCCATGAGCGGCAGAGCGAGGCGCAGTATTTCGGTGCTTCGCTCTTTGTTCTCCAGATAGCGCATTTCGCTCACGACCCCGCCCGACTCGACACTGATGCGGTCTGCCTGTACTTTGCCACACTCGCGAAAGCAGCGGCCAGTCCCACCGGCCGCCCTCCTCGGGGCCCTTACATATGCCGGAGCCGGGGGAACGAGCCCGGCGGAGTCACCCTATGAGCGAGCTACCGCGCCTGATGCCGACCAGCGCCGAGGCGGAGACATTCGGCGGAGTGACCTATCACATCGACGGCGAGCTCGTGCCGGCGCTCACGATCGATGTTTCGCGCATGCCGGTGTACTTCGAGCACCACATCCTGCTGTGGAAGAACCCGTCGGTGCGCATTGCGCTCAAGCCCATGAAAGGCGCTCTCAAGCGCATGATGGCGGGACTGCAGGTGTTCATCACCGAGGCGAGCGGCGACGGCATGATCTCCTTCAGCCGCGACGGTGCTGGCCATATCGTCCCGATCCATCTCGCGCAGGGGAGCGAGCTGCACGTGCGCGAGCATCAGTTTCTTGCCGCCACGGAGAGTGTTGACTATACGTTCGAGCGCGTGCGTGGGATCTCCAATATGCTGTTTGGAGGCTCCGGTTTCTTCATCGACAAGTTTCACAGCCATCGCGCGGACGGCATTCTGTGGCTGCACGGCTACGGCAACGTGTTCGAGAAGGTGCTCGCGCCGGGCGAGGCAATCGACATCGAGCCGGGCGGCTGGCT
>DASTDD010000184.1:0-14759 GCA_035710545.1 Steroidobacteraceae bacterium | reverse complement strand
TCACCATCGCCTGCCTCGTGTTCGGTGGCGTGGACACCGGCTGGACGTTCTATACGCCGTTCTCGACGATGTTCTCGAACTCGAACGTGATGCTCACGGTGGTGGGAGTGTTCGTGGTGGGGTTCTCATCGATCTTCACCGGCCTGAATTTCATCGTGACCATTCACGCCATGCGGGCACATGGGATGACGTGGTTTCGTCTGCCACTGTTCGTCTGGTCGATGTATGGAGTCTCGCTGGTGATGGTCCTGGCGACCCCGGTGCTCGCCATGACACTGGCTCTCATCGGGCTCGAGCGCGGGCTGGGGGTGGGCATCTTCGATCCGGCCCTCGGCGGTGACCCGCTCCTGTTCCAGCACTTCTTCTGGTTCTACTCGCATCCCGCGGTCTACATCATGATCCTGCCTGCCATGGGCGTCGTCAGCGAGCTCATCACCGCATCGGTGCGGCGGCGGATCTTCGGCTACAACTTCATGGTCTATTCCATCATGGGCATCGCGGTGATCGGCTTTCTGGTGTGGGGTCACCACATGTTCGTCTCGGGGCAGTCGATGTACGCCAGCATCGTCTTCTCGATTTTGAGTTTCGTGGTCGCCGTCCCCTCGGCGATCAAGGTGTTCAACTGGACGGCCACGCTCTACAAGGGCGACATCAGCTTTGGGGCGCACATGCTGTATGCCCTCGGGTTCATCGGCCTGTTCATGCTCGGTGGGCTCACAGGCCTGTTCCTCGCGGCCACGGCTCTGGATGTGAACCTCACTGACACATACTTCGTCGTTGCGCACTTCCACTACATCATGGTCGGCGGCGCCGTGATGGCCTACCTCGGGGGAATCCATTTCTGGTGGCCCAAGATCACCGGCCGCATGTACTCGGAGGGCTGGGCCCGATTCGCGGCCGTCATGATGTTCTTCGGGTTCAATCTCACCTTCTTTCCGCAGTACCTGCTCGGCTACGAGGGAATGCCGCGGCGCTACCACGTCTACCCGCCGCAATTCCAGGTCCTCAACGTGCTTTCTTCGGCCGGTGCGACGATTCTCGCAGTCTCGTATCTGCTGCCGCTTGTCTACCTGCTCTGGTCGTTGCGCTACGGAGCGCGCGCCAGCGCCAATCCGTGGCGCGCCAGGGGCCTGGAATGGGAGACGAGCTCGCCGCCGCCGCCGCATAACTTCGACCAGACTCCCGTGGTCACGGGACGCCCCTACGAGTACAACCCGCAATGAGCGCAACGCGACCGATGGGTGCCACGCACACCGCCGAACAGTTTGACGATCCCGTCCAGCAGCGCGAGGCGGCGACCCTCGGCATGTGGACCTTCATCAGCACGGAGATCCTGTTCTTCGGCGTTCTGTTTGCGGGCTATACCCTGTGCCGGGTGCGATTTGCGGAGGCCTTTGCAGAGGGGAGCAGGCACACGGATCTGCTACTGGGGTCGATGGAAACGGCCGTGCTGCTGATCAGCAGTTGCCTGGTCGCTGTGTCGGTCCGCGAGGTGCAGCTGGGTGGGCGGCGTGTTGCAAGCTGGCTGATAGCGGGCACCGCGCTCCTGGGCTGTACGTTTCTCACGATGCACGGATTCGAGTACGTGAGTGAGTATCACGAAGGCCTCATTCCATTCCTCCGCTACACGCAAACCGGCCCGCACTCGGTGCCGATGCAGATGTTTTTCTGCCTCTATTACTTCATCACGGGATTTCACAGTCTGCACGTCGCCATAGGCGTTGGGGTGTTGGTCATCATGGGGCGCCGCACGCATCGGGGTGATTTCGATCAGGATTACCACACCCCGCTCGAGATGACCGCGCTCTACTGGCACCTCGTGGACATCGTCTGGATCTTCGTGTTTCCGTTGATGTATCTCGTCGGACGCTCCGGATGAGCGCCCGCACTCACCGTAGCGGCCCCAAGCCCCCGTCCCTGACGGCCAACCTGCTCGTTCTGGCAGCTTTGCTCGTGCTCCTCGCTCTGACGGTGGGGAGCGCATTTCTGAGGTTGGGCCCGGGTAACGTCGCGGCGAATCTCGGCATTGCCGGGCTGAAGGCTGCGCTCGTGCTGATCTTCTACATGCGCCTCAAGACCGACACGCCGCTGTTTCGAATCGTGGCCTGCGTCGGGTTTGCATGGCTCGCGGTGCTGATCGCGCTCGCGCTGGCCGATCTGCTGACCCGTCCGGCCTGAGCGCGCTCGCACTGGCGGATCTGTTGATCCGTCCGGCCTGAGCGCGCTCGCGCTGGCGGATCTGCTGATCCGTCCGGCCTGAGCGCACGCGAACGCCATAGCAGGTCGCCGCTTGGCCGCCCTCAGAAGGCCACTGCCCACGCAGCGGCGCCCGCCCACAAAAGGCCGCTGCCTGGCTCATGGCTGCCGCGGTCCACGAGCGCGACTGAAGATCGGACAGTCACCCGGCGCTAGAATCGGAGCCGGAATCGAACGCACCCACTGATTCGGAAATTCACCAGCGAGTCCGTATGACAGCATTCTCCGTTCTCGAAACAACCGAAAACCCGGGCCGCGTCCGGCGATTGCGACTGGCCGTGGCGGCCATGGCCATTGCCGGCGCGATCGTTGCGGCGGCCGATGTCCGAGCCGTTGACGCGCCGAAGCCTGCTGCGGTGTCGACCCTGATGAGTCATGAGCTGACCGGCCTTCCTGGCAAGGAGGCCGTGATGTTGACGGTGGAATATCCACCCGGCGGCAGCTCGCCCCCGCATCGTCACGATGCAAACGTCTTCGTGTACGTCCTCGAGGGCGCAATCAACATGCAAATCGAGGGACAGAAGCAGGTAACTCTGACTGCGGGGCAGACATTTTACGAAGGACCCTGGGACGTGCACACGGTCTCCGCCAACGCCAGCACCACCCAGCCGGCGAAGTTTCTGGTGGTCATGGTGAAGGACAAAAACGCGCCGGTAGGCCACCCGGTGGGCCCGGAGCCGAAGTAGGTATCGAGCGGCCCTCGCGCTGAAGCCCGTGTCCGAGGTCGGCTACACCCGGCCGCGTGGACTTGCGGCGATCAGGCCGCCCTGCCGGGACCGTCCCAGGTGCCAGAGGGACCTGCGGGGGGCGCCGCCCGGTCGGGGCAGCGGGCAGAGTCGCCAGGGAGGGCCGCGCCCGGATCGGCGCACCGTCCCCGCCGGAAAAACCTTGATGCCTCATCCGGCAGTCATTAGGATTCGCCCCCTGCCGGGTTTCCCGGCGCCCCACCAAGATCGGAGCGGTAGTTCAGCTGGTTAGAATACCGGCCTGTCACGCCGGGGGTCGCGGGTTCGAGTCCCGTCCGCTCCGCCAGATATCACTTACAAATCCGCCACTTGCGAGGGTGCCACTTTCGTGGTGGCGCTCTAGTGGCAAGATCCGCCCGAAGCCGGTCGCGAGTGCCGATCGTCGGCCCCAAGCGACCGCCCTTTCTTTCAAGAACTTACAAGCCAGCAGCCCGAGCCAAGCCACGTGCTCGCGTGCTCGGGGCTCAACGGGCGACGGGCTTCAATCCCGCGCGCTCTGCTCCGGCGGCTTGACTATGCGCATGGCATGCGCATAAGGTCCGACCATAGGAGTAGTGACCATGAAAGCTGGCTACAACGTCGACGCCAGGAAGCGGGCGGTCAATTTGACCCTCAACGAGGACCTTCTCGAGCACGTTCGCAAGGTCACCCCAAATCTTTCGCGCGTCGTTGAGTCGCTGCTCGCAGAGTACTTGCTCAAGGAGCGGCAGCGCCGGGCGGCCCAAGCGAAGGTCATCGAATCCACCGTGGCGCTATGGAATCAGTTTGCCGAAGATCACGGTTCATTCGCCGACGATCATTCCACGCTCTGATGACCCAGTTCGACGTCCATCGCAATTCCGGGCGGCACCGGGACGCCATCCCGTTCGTCGTCGTCGTGCAGTCGAGCCTGTATGACGATTATCGGCGTCGTGTAGTCGTGCCGTTGGTGGACAAGTCGTCCATCGGTAAGATAACCAATCCGCGGCTGAATCCAACTTTTCGAATCAAGGGCCAGTCCGTTGTGCTGCATCCGTTGGAGATTGTGTCAGTTGCGAACGAGAGTCTCGGCGAGCTCGTCCAGTCCTTGGAGGAAGAGGGCGACGTGATTATCGCGGCACTTGATGAGATGTTGACTCGGTGGCGCCAGTGCTTGTGCTGCGTTGGGAGTGAGGAGGGAGCATGTGAAGTATATTGACGGCCCTTGGCTCAATCGGGTTGATTCTCGGCACGGCCCACTGCTACAGCGCTGAGGAGGAGCATCTTCCCATCGTTCGCGCGCAGGTGCAGATCCAGTCCTCCGCGCCCGGCACTGCCCGGCGTACTCCAGTGAAACCCGTTGGCGTCGCTTGGGGGATTATCGACGGCGGCCTTAACGGACGCACGCGCAATATGTTTTATTCGACTGTGGTCGACGGGCACACATCATCCTTCATGGTCGACCTGAAAGTAGCCGAAGAGGTGATCGGTGCATCGGCGACCCGAGCCGCCGTATTTCAATTGCGGCTATGACTCGTCCTTACTATAATATGAAATGTAAGGATAGAGAGGTCTTGCCGCCATGAGTACAGACGCGACGCTTACCAGCAAAGGCCAGACGACCATTCCGAAGGAAATCCGGGATGGCCTACGGATGAAGACCGGCGACCGGATGACCTTCACGCTGCTCCCGGATGGCACGGTATTGATGCGCGTCAAGAACAAGAGTGCAATGAGTGTCGCGGGGCGCCTGCACAGAAAGGGGCGGAAGGCACTCCCAGTTGAAGAGCTCTCCCGCTGATGCTCGGACTGGACACCAACGTCCTGGTCCGGTTCCTGGTTCGGGATGATGAAGAACAGTTCGAGCGTGCTCAGAGGCTGATCCGCCGGGGGGCGCAGGCCGGGACGCCGGTCCTCGTCAGCCATCTCGTGCTCTTGGAGACGGAATGGGTTCTACGGAGCCGCTACCGGCTAAGCAAGACCGAGATCCTCGGCGCGTTCTCTGATCTCATGAGCGCGGTGGAAGTAACCTTCGAGGACGCACCAGCCATCGAAGAGGCGCTCTTCACCTGGAAGAACTCGTCCGCGCAGTTCGCGGACTGCCTAATCGGCGCGCGCTATGGCACGCTTGCGTGCCGCGCTACGGCGACGTTCGACGCTGAAGCCCTGAAGCTTCCGGGCTTCGTCGCCGCATGAACTGGGATTTGCCAGCACGGAAGGCGTCTACGTCTACTGGTAAATCCGGGGGCGGAGGGGGTCAGGCTCTTTTTCGATCAATAACTTGTTGATCCAAGTGCGGGCGCCGCAAGCCCAAGCCCCATCAAGGTGTAGTCACGTCGGCAGCTCGAAACCCGATGTCGCGGCGGCCGTTCGGTCAAACGTGACAGATCGCTTGCAGCCGGCAGCCACGGCGCACTCCGCGACAAGCGCGTCGCTGAAATCCGCCTTTGATGCCTCGTAGCGCCTCTTGGCGCGCCAGACGAGTTCGGCGGATTCGACCCGAAGTTGCTCGGTAGTCAGCAGTCCAGTAACGACTTCCCCGACGCCCGCTCTGTCCACCGTATACAGGGACACCAGCACCGAGACGACTTCCGCCAGCACGACGAGCGAGATGAAGCCGGGCACCTCCGAGCTGAGCGTCTTCTCCATCAGCCGTGTAGCAATGGGTGACTGCTTCGGATCGTCTTGAGTGAGGTAGCGGACGATGACGTTCGTGTCGAGACCGATCACGGCATCCGGCCCATCTTTTCGATGGCGCTGTTCATGTCCTCGATGGTCACCGGCTTCTTGGGTCGGCCTACGATGCCCTTGAGCGAGCGGATGTCCCGTGTGGCTGCGACGACGAGAAAGCCTTGCTCTGACTCGATGAACTCAAGCCGGTCGCCGCCTTCAACGCCTAGTCGGTCGCGTACACTTTTTGGGAGCGTGACCTGTCCTTTGCTGCTGAGAGTGGCGGATGCCATTACCATTTCCTTACTTCTAGGTAAGGAAATCGTACTACGACGTTGGCAGCCCCGTCGGCGCGCCCGGGCCAGCGCTGCCGCCGTTCTTTGTTTATCAAAGAGTTACGCGATAGAATCGGGATTGGCCGGATACCAACTAAGGGGGCCGCCAGGCGCGACTCTCCTACGAATTTCCACCAGCCCCGCTCGGCCAGAGCCTCCCGCCCGCCCTAGGTTCAGGCATGACGGTGAGCCGGGAACCGAGGCCGAGCTCGAGTGTTTCATCCCGACGGCCAGATTCAGTTGCTGTTCCACGCACTCCGAACGAGCACCATGAGCACCGCTGAGTCCAAACCGCAAACCCAACCCCTGTTCAGCCCCGCGACCCCGAACACCCTGGATTTTCTGTCCGGTGGCGGGGAGATGGGCGAGCGCATCCGCTGCCATGACTGGAGAAGCACCCCGCTCGGTCCACCCGAGGGGTGGCCTCAGAGCCTCAAGACGGCCGTGCGGATCATGCTGACCTCGCGGCAGGCCTTCTGGCTCGGCTGGGGCCCGGAGCTGACCTACCTGTACAACGATCCGTACAAATCGATCATCGGCGGCAAACATCCCGCGGCGCTCGGTCAGCCATTCAGGCTCGTGTGGCGCGAGCTTTGGGATGTCGTGGGCCCGATGTCGGACCAGGTGGTTCACCGCAATGAGGGGACCTACGTGGAGGCGCAGCTCCTGATCATGGAGCGGTACGGCTATCCTGAGGAAACCTACTACACGTTTTCATACAGCCCCGTGCCCAACGATGAAGGCGGCTGCGGCGGACTGATCTGCGCCAACACCGATGACACACGGCGGGTCATCAACGAGCGCCAGATGGCCACGCTTGGCGAGGTCGCCACCCGCACCGCCAGTGCCCGCGACCGTCATCAGGCGTGCCAGCTCAGTCTCGAGGGGCTCGCGACGAATCCAAGGGACATGCCGTTTGCGGTGATCTTCCTGCAGTCCGGTACCGGCGAATTCGCGCAGTACGCCTCAGTGGGCGCCTCGGGGTTGGATGGCGCGGCTCGGTGGCCATGTCATGATGTTCTGCGCACGCGCGAGACGACGGTCGTGCCATTGGAGCACAACATCACGGCCGGGCGAGGCCCCTGGCCGAGGCCGCCGAGCCACGCGGCCATCGTGCCCATCATGGGTCCGGCGCGTACCGATCCCGTCGGCGTTCTGGTCGTGGGACTCAACCCGTTCCGCAGGTGGGATGAGACGTACGCTGATTTTCTGACACTGCTGGCCGGGCAGATCGGGACTGCGATTGCCGCAGCGGAGGCGTACGAGTCCGAACGGCAAAGAGCGGAAGCCCTGGCGCAGCTCGACCGGGCCAAGACCGCCTTCTTCTCCAACGTCAGTCACGAATTTCGAACGCCCCTGACACTGATGCTCGGGCCGCTCGAGGCCGCGCTGGCCAACCCGCACGCAATGCCTGCCCCGATGCGCGAGGAGCTGCAGCTGACGCATCGCAATGCTCTTCGGCTGCTGAAGCTGGTCAACAATCTTCTCGATTTCTCGCGCATCGAGGCCGGCCGCATGCAGGCGTCCTTCGAGCCCACCGACCTCGCGCGTCTGACGCGCGATCTGGCGAGCACATTCCGTTCGACGATAGAGAGCGCCCGCCTCGTTTACAGCGTCGCTTGCGAAGACCTGCGCGAGCCGGTCTACGTCGATGCTGAAATGTGGGAAAAGGTCGTGCTCAATCTTCTCTCCAATGCCTTCAAATTCACGCTCAATGGGGCCATCACAGTGCGGCTGTTCGAGGCGGATGAGCATGCCGTGCTCGAGGTGATCGACACCGGAGTGGGCGTGCCGCGCGCCGATCAGCCGCGCCTGTTCGAGCGGTTCTATCGGATCCAGAACACGCGTGCCCGCACTCACGAAGGCTCCGGGATCGGCCTCGCTCTCGTGCAGGAGCTCGTGAATCTGCATGGCGGTGCGATCACGGTAACCAGCGAGCAGGGAGCCGGCACAACATTTTCCGTGCACATTCCGCTGGGCTCCGCGCACTTACCCGCAGATCGCCTCCGCGCCGCCTCCGCTCACAGTGCTGCGGCCACCCGGGCCGACGCCTATGTGCAGGAGGCGCTGCGCTGGCTGCCGGACAGTGAAGCGGTGGAGACGTCTACGGGCCTCATCGAGGCACCGATCTCGTCACATGAGCCGGGCGTGTCCTCCACGGCGGGGGCCCATGTGCTTCTCGCCGATGACAACGCAGACATGCGCGACTACGTACGCGGCCTGCTGGAGCCCTTCTATCACGTGACCACCGTTCGCGACGGTGCCGTGGCGCTGACGCAGGCCCGGGCACATCGGCCCGATCTCATTCTGTCGGATGTCATGATGCCGGAGCTCGATGGGTTTGCCCTGATCGCGGCCCTGCGCAGTGATCCCGCCACGGCGTCGATTCCGATCATCCTCCTGTCGGCGCGCGCCGGCGAGGAGGCCACTGTCGAAGGTCTTCAGTCCGGCGCGGACGACTATCTGGTCAAGCCATTCTCCTCGCGGGAGCTGCTCGCCAGGGTCTACGGCGCGCTCGCCCTTGCGCGACAGCGGCGCGAAGCGGCCGAGAAGCTCCGCGAGAGCGAGGAGCAGTTTCGCGCTGTCCCGGAAGCGAGTCCCGACGGATTCATGGTCTTTGAAGCGGTGCGCGACGGGCAGGGCGCGATCATCGATTTCACGTGGACGTACCTCAACGAGCCCGCCGCGAAACTGGCGAGCCGAGCGCGCGAGAGTCTGCTGGGGAAGCACCTTTTGAAGGTGTTCCCCGGCAGCCGGACAGCGGGCTTGTTCGACAGCTACGTCCGCGTGACCGAAACGGGCGTGCCATGGATAGGCGAAGTCCACTACACGCAGGACCAGGTGGACACGCTGCTGCGACTGGCGATTGCACGTGTGGGGGACGGCGTGGCGGTTTCCAGCGTGGACATCTCCGAGCGTTACCGTGCCGAGGAAGCTCTGAGACTCGCCGACCGACAGAAGGATGAGTTTCTGGCGATGCTGGCTCATGAGCTGAGGAATCCGCTGGCGCCGATCCGCACCGCGAGCGAGCTTCTGACGCGAGTGATCTCCGCCGATCCTCATGTGCAACCCGTGGTCGATATCGTGCGGCGCCAGGTCGCGCACCTTTCGCGCCTGGTCGATGACTTGCTCGACGTCTCCCGCATCACCCAAAAGCGCATCGAGCTCAGGCGCGAGCCCGTCGAGATCGCCCAGATCGTCGCGCAGGCGGTCGAGACCGTGGAGCCGATGATTCGCGAGCGCCGGCATGATCTGCAGCTCACTTCGAGCTACCGGCCGTTGTTCGTCAACGGTGACATCGCGCGCCTGGTCCAAAGCGTCGTGAATCTCTTGACCAACGCGGCGAAATACACCGATGTGGGCGGCCACATTCACATCACCACGCGTGAGGAGCCGGGTCGAGCGGTGATCGAGGTCACGGATGACGGAACCGGAATCCCGCCGACACTCCTGCCGAAGGTCTTCGACCTGTTCGTGCAGTCCGATCGCACGCTGGACCGCTCGGAGGGTGGACTGGGAATCGGTCTGTCGGTGGTGCAGCGCCTCATCGAGATGCACGGCGGGGATGTTGTCGCACATAGCGCAGGCTCGGGGCAGGGCTCGCGGTTCTGCATCCGGTTACCGCTGGTCGAAGCTCCCACGCGAGTGCCGGTCCGCGCGGAGCTCCCTTCGCTGGAAGCCCGGCGCGTGCTCGTCGTCGATGACAATGCCGATGCGGCGGATACGCTGTCCATGATGCTGGAGCTCGACGGACATGAGATTTCGACCGCCTATGGGAGCCGGCAAGCCATCGACCGGCTGCGCCTTTTCCGGCCGGAGATCGCGTTGCTGGACATCGGTCTGCCGGGCATGGACGGGTATGAGCTGGCACGGCGCATCCGTGCCGAGCCCGGGGGCGATCGGATCCGGCTCGTGGCCCTGACCGGCTACGGCCAACCCGAGGACCGGGCCCGCGCGCTGGAGGGAGGCTTCGACGACCATCTCGTGAAGCCCGTCAGCCCCGAATCCCTGACAGCGGCGCTCGCGCGGCTGGCGCCGAGACCCGAGTGAGGCGAATCGGCGTGCCTCGGTCCGGCTTGACTTTGTGCATATACACACATAGAATGCCATCCCATGAAAGATCCCGGCTCGAGCTCCCTGAAAGGCCCCGATTCGCTCCGTCTGTGCAATTGCTTCGCAGTGCGGCAGGCGGCCCGACGGGTGACGCGGCTGTACGAGCGCCACCTGGCCGGAGCGGGACTCACGAGCGCGCAGTTCTCCATCCTCGCAGCGCTTGGGGAGGCCGGCGCGATGACCATGTCCGAGCTCCCGCGCGCCCTGGTGATGGACCGCACGACGCTGCTGCGAGCCCTCAAGCCGCTGCAGCGAGCGACGCTGCTGAGAAGCGGACCGGGCGAGGATGATCCGCGGCAGCTCCTCTATTCGCTCACGCCCTCGGGCGAACGCCGGCTGAAGCAGGCGATGCCCTTGTGGATCCGCGCGCAGGAAGAGTTCGAAGCGGCAATCGGCTCGCGCGAGGCAGCTCAGCTGCGGCGCAGCCTGCTGGGACTGGCGCGGGCCCACTGATGCACTCCATCGGGCTACGACCGGTTCAGGCCCTATATACATGCATATACATATTGATGACCCCACTGATTCACCCACACTGGAGAAATGTCATGAAGAGCTCACTGGTTTCCAGGGCCGTCACGGCTGCATCGCTGCTGCTGACCGCAGTTCCTCTGTTCGCTCAGGAGCTGCCGTTCAGTGCTCCTGCTACCGATATGACGCAGCAGCGCGCCGAGCTGCTTCATCGGGTCGCGCATGCTCTCGATGACCTGCAGTCCAATGCCCGGCTCGCAGCGGATGGCAAGCACATCGGAGACCTCTGGCTGTTTCCGACCGCAGATGCGAACACCGTTTTTGTTCGCTACACGCTGAGCTCGAATGGTCTCAGGACCGGTTCGGCCCAGCATCTTGCTGTGCTGAGCCTGAGTGAGGCGCGCATCGTGGAATTCCGCGAGCTGACGGGTGGGCCGTCTGAGCTCCAGGCGGAGTACGCCAGGGAAATCGCCCGGGCACGCGTGGCCCGGGTCGGGAGGTAGACGCGCCCCGGCGGGTTGTATGCAGCGGAGCAACTACGATGGCACCGGCAGCGTCGCCGAGCATATGATCACGCGGCAGGTAAGCGCGGTGAGGGAGTTGATCGACCATGCGCGTCCGTCTTCTGGTCATGTTGCTGGCGGTAACGGCAGTTGCCTATTCGAAGAGCACCCTGCTGGAGCAGGTGCGGCTGCAATGGAAGCCTACTTCGGATCTGCGCCTCGGCACGATGGAGATGTCGCAGAAGCCGATCCAGTTCGAGACCTTCCAGGACGTGCGCGAGGCCAGGGAGGCGATCGGAGAGAACCGGGAGGATGAGGACAAGCCGAAGCCCGTCACCACCAGTGACGACGTGGGCGCGTTCGTGAGCACTCACATGCGCCAGCTGTTCGATCAGGCCGGTCTCAAGACGGTGGACAGTGGCGGCGGCGTGATCATCAAGGGTGAGGTGAGGCGATTCTTCGTCCGGGAGACCTCGACGTACAAGGCGGAGGTCGCCGTACATGTGACGGTCGTCGATCCGTCCGGGAAAACACTGTGGAGCGGCATGGCCTCGGGCGATGCAACCCGCTTCGGCCGCTCCTACAAGCTCGAGAACTACTACGAGGTCCTCTCGGATTCGATCGTCAATACTGTCAGCTCGATGCTGCAGAGCGGGGATTTTCAGAAGGCGCTGGGCGGCCACTGAGAGCGCCTCTGCGTCGCCAGCCGTGCTTGATTCAGTGAGGAGATTGCGATGAACAGATCGCCGGGCCATCAGAAGTGGCCCGATCACCGGGTGAGCGAGCAGCCTGTCGGGCAGCGATTCGTCGTGACGCTCGGGGGCGCCGCCCTGCTCGCCGATTCCACCGATGTCATACGCGTTGACGAGGATGGGAATCCGGCGCGTTACTACTTCCCGCGGGCTGATGTCAGGATGGAGCTGCTGAAGCCATCCCGGACGAGCACGCACTGTCCATTCAAAGGCTCGGCCAGCTACTTCAGCATCGCCGGCGGCAACGGCACGCTGCAGGACGCCGCCTGGAGCTACGAGGATCCGTTCGATGAGCACCAGGGGCTGAAGGGCCGGATTGCCTTCTACGACGACAAGCTCCCCTCGCTCGAGGTAAGGCCCGCGGAAGACAGGCGCGACGGGTAGCGGGGGCGTGCAGGGCAGTGGGCCGCAGAGGCCCACTGGCCGCGGACCTCGGGCCGGGTAGGGCGCTTCCCGGGCCTTTTGCTATGATTTGCGATTCCTCAGGCGAGTCTAGATCATGCTCCAAAGCATCCGGGACGGCTTCCAGCGGCACAAGTGGCTGACTTACATCATCCTGGGGACGCTCGCGATCATATTTGCCGCCTGGGGCGCCTATGGCATCGTGAACATCAGTTTCACCGGCTCCACCTACGCGGCCGAGGCGGGGGGGCAGAAGGTGACGCTCGAAGCTGCCCGCAACGCGTGGGTGCAGCAGCAGAGCAGCTGGCAGCAACAGTTCGGTGGTGAGATTCCGGCCGCCCAAAAAGCGGTGCTGCAGGACCATTTGCTCGAGTCGATGATCCGCCGCGCCCTGCTCTCCGAACGGGCCCATGACCTCGGTTACCGGGTGAGCGAAGCGGATGTGATCAATGCCGTCCACGCCGAGCCGGCCTTCCAGCTCGATGGCAATTACTCGCCCGAGATCGCCAAGGAGCGCCTGGCGCAGGCGGGGATCTCCCCGACGGCCTTCGAGGAGGATCTGCGCAACGCCCTGCAGCGCTCGCAGATCCAGAGCGGTATCGCCTTGTCGGATTTTCAGACACCCGTGGAAGCTCGGCGTGCGCGCACGCTCGAAGACGAGGAACGCGAGGTGCGTTACGCGCTGGTGCCTGCCGACAAATACAGTGCCGACATCCAGGTGGACGATGCTGCCGTGCAGGCCTACTACAAGGCGCACCAGTCCGAGTACATGAGCCCCGAGCAGGCGCATTTGCAGTACGCCGAGCTGCGCCTCGACACGCTCGCCGCTCAGGTCAAACCCACCGACGCCGATCTGAAGGCCCTCTACGAGAAGAACCAGGCTCGCTACGTCGAGCCGGAGAAGCGCCACGCGAGTCACATTCTCATCCAGGTGGGCAAGGACGATGCGGCCGCGCGCAAGCGCGCCGAGGACGTGCTCGCCCAGGCCAAGGCAGGCAAGGACTTCGCGGCGCTCGCCAAGCAGTACTCGCAGGATCCCGGCTCGGCCGACAAGGGCGGCGATCTGGGCTGGGCCGATCGCAACCAGTTCGTCAAGCCCTTCACCGATGCGCTCTTCGGCATGAAAGTGGGCGACATCGTGGGTCCGGTGAAGACCGAGTTCGGCTATCACATCATCAAGCTCGACGAGATTCAGCCGGGCAAGGCGAAGCCGTTCGAGGAGGTCCGGGGGGATCTCGAAGCGGAGTTCAAGCGGAACGCGGCATCGGATCGCTTCGGCGAGATCCAGGAGCAGCTGCAATCCAAGGTGGACCAGGCCGGAAACGATCTGGATGTGCTGGCGAAGGAGTTCAACCTGCAGACCGGTGAGGTCCCGCAGTTTCTGCGCGGTGCCGGGGGCGCCCCGTTGGGCGCGGCCCAACCGATTCAGGATCTGGTGTTCGGCGACTCGCCGCTGCCGCCGGGACGCATCGGTGGCCCCGTGCTGGTGGGGGAGGACCGGCTGGTTCTGTTCAAGGTGCTCGAGCACCGCCAGACCGAGCCGAAGCCGCTCGCGCAGGTACGCGATGCCATCGTTGCCGCGATCCGCAAGGATCGCGGCTCTCGGGCGGCTCTCAAGGCGGCGCAGGAGGCGCAGGCAAAGCTCGAGGCCGGCACGTCGTTCGACGATGTCGTGAAAGGTCTCGGAGTCTCGGCGCAGCCGGCGAGATTCGTCGGCCGTAAGGACACGGCTCTGCCGGCCCAACTGCGTGAGGTCGTGTTCGACACCCCCAAACCGGACAAGCCGGTCTACCGCGCTGTTGCGATGCAGACCGGCGGTGCCGCGCTGCTTGCGGTGATCGGGTTGCGCACCGAGCCGCCTCCGGGTACTCCCCAGGAGTTGCAGGCACGCCTGCAGCAGCAGGCACAGCTTGCGAGGCAGGATGCCGAGCGGCACGGGCAAGCCGACGCTGTCGCGTACGTGGAGGAGATGAGGCGCACCGCTGATGTGCGCAAGAACCCGAAAGCGTTCGAGTAGCCGCCGCGCGCCGGCTCACTGATGGCCGCACCCGCCCCGCGTTCTTTGGCCGCCACGCCCATTCTGGCGGCGATGGTGGCGGGCGCGCTGGCCGGCTGGCTGGTCGGCCCCGAAGGCCGGCTGGCCGGCGTGCCGCTGCTGGGATTCTTCGAGTTTCTCGGCACCATCTTCATCAACCTGCTGAAGATGGTGGTCGTACCGCTGATCTCCGCCTCGCTCATCACCGGGGTGGCCAGTCTCGGCTCGGGAAGGGACCTGGGTCGCCTCGGGCTCAAGACGCTCGCGTTCTACATCTTCACGACGCTGTTGTCGGTTCTGATCGCCCTGGGCCTGGTAGACCTGATCCGGCCGGGGATCGTCGACGGCGTGCCGGCGCGCTCGCTGCTGGCGCTGCAGGCCTCCTCGGACATCGTCGCGGCGAGTGTCCAGCAGCGCGCTGCCTCGACAGTTCTGGACACGCTGCTGAGCATAGTTCCGACCAACCTGTTCGAGGCGGCTGCCTCCAACAAGCTGCTCGGTGTCATGTTCTTCAGCGTGCT
>DASTDD010000183.1:0-12874 GCA_035710545.1 Steroidobacteraceae bacterium | reverse complement strand
CGCATCGACTCCGCTGATTCCCACGGCATCGATGTTGAGATCGCGGCAGATGCCGAGAATGCGGGTGTTGATCAGCCCATTGAGCACCATCGCGGTCACGTCGATCGACTTCTGATCGGTGACCCGCCGGCCCTCCACCATGCGCGTCGGAACTCCGAGCGCCTCGGAGAGATCCGTGAGCTGCGGACCGCCGCCGTGCACCATGACGACGCGGACGCCGAAGTAATGCAGGATCGCGATTTGCTCGATCAGCACCCGGGTCGCCGCGGCGTCCCCGAACACACCGCCGCCGGCTTTCACGATGAAGGTCTTGCCTCTGTACATGCGGATGTAGGGTGCGGCGCTCTTGAGCGCGCGGATGGCGAGTGCCTGCTCGCCGCGATGCATGATCATTGAGCGTCATCCCCCCTTGAGCATTCGATGGAGCACGGCCATCTGTACCACGAGCCTGTTGAATGCCTGTTGCCGCACGATGCTGCGAGGCCCATCCAGCACAGCGTCCGCCACCGCAGTGTTGCGTCTGACGGGCAGGCAGTGCATGAGACGGCAATCGGCGGCGGCCGGCGCAAACCACTCCTCGCGCACGCACCAGTCGGTGAGCTCGGCGCGCAGTTTGGCATCTGCCAGGGCATCACCGTAGCAACTCGTCGCCCCCCACTCCTTCGCGTAGACAATGCTAGCGCCGGACAGGGCTTCGCCCCGATCCGCGGTCTCGCGTAGCGACCCGCCGGCCCGTGCCGCCGCCCGGCGGGCCTTGTCCATGATCTCCGGCGGGAGAGCGAAGCCTTCCGGACGCAGCACGACTACCTCCATGCCGCGCATCGCCGCCATGTGGACGGCAGCCGCGGGCACAGCCAGCGGCAGCGCGCGTGGATGATAAACCCAGGACAGCACGAAGCGTTCATGCCGGGAGACACAGAGGTCGTCCAGCGTCTTCCAGTCGGCCAGAGCCTGGCAGGGATGGTTCGCCGCCGACTCCAGGTTGATGAGTGGCTTGTCCACCAGGTCGGCCATCGTCTTGAAGGCCGTGTCGGCGAGGTCCGCCGCGAGATCACGGCCCTCTGCGAAAGCGCGGATGCCGAGGGCGTCGCAGTACGAGGCCAGCACGGGCATTCCCTCGCGCACATGCTCGGCTGCCGCGCCGTTCATGACTACACCGAGGCGTGTCTCGAGTTGCCACGTGCCCTGGCCCGGCGTGATGACAAACGAGCTGCCCCCCAGGCGCGCCATCCCCGACTGGAACGAGGCAAGCGTGCGCAGCGAAGGATTGAAGAACACCAGACCCAGCACCTTGCCCGCCAGTGCATGCGGCTCCGGGTTGGCTTGCAATCGGCGCGCAAGCTCGAGCAGCGAGGCCACCTCCGCCGGCTCGAATTCCGCCAGGTCGAGAAACCGCTTCATGCGGGAAGGTCCGCCAGAGCATCGCGCAGCATGTCCACGTGCTCTTCCTCGAGGATGAACGGGGGCAACAGGCGCAGCACGTTCGGGTCCGTCGCCGTGCCGGTAAGAATTCCTCCCTCGAGAAGCTCGGCCTGGATCTGCTTCGCGGGGCGGCTCATGCGTAAGCCCACGAGCAAGCCCGCCCCTTGATGAGCCGTAACGGGTCCCACGATGCAGCTCTTACGGATGTATGCAGCGACCCGCCGGACGCGCTCCAGCAGATTCTCGGACTCGATGGCCTCGATGACGGCCTCCATGACCGCACAAGCCATCGGGCCGCCGCCGAACGTCGTGCCCAGGAGCTCGGGCTTGAAAGCAGAAGACGCTCTGGCGCCGGTCAGCAGCGCCGCGCAGGGAAATCCGTTTCCGAGAGCCTTGGCCGTGGTCAGCATGTCCGGCAGGACCCCATAAAGATGGGCCGCGAACGGCTGCCCGACCCGGCCCATCCCGCACTGCACCTCGTCGAAGATCAGCAGCGCTCCCACCTCATCGCAGCGATGACGCAATGCCGCCAGAAACTCGCTTCCCATCTCGACCGCTCCGGCGAGCCCCTGAACGGGCTCCACGATCACCGCTGCCGTTGACGGTGTCACATGTTGTGCAATGGAGGCGATATCACCGCGAGGTATGAAGCTGACATCAAAGGGCGTGCGCGGATAGGTGTACCACTTCTGCTGTGCACCCCAGGTAACCGCACCCGCCGCGGCGGTCCGGCCGTGAAAGGCGCCCTCGATCGCTGCAACGTGCGGGCGCGATGTAAGGCGGAACGCGAGCTTCAGGGCATTCTCGTTTGCCTCGGCGCCGCTGTTGACGAAGAAAACGCCCGTGAACGGCAGGCCGGCGAATCGTACGAGGCGCTCCGCCGCGCGCAGCCGTACCCGCATCGCGACGGCGTTAGTCTGGAAGTTACATGACTGCGCCTGTTCGGTCAGCGCGCGGGTGAAGCCGGGGTGGGCGTAGCCCAGTGCGGCGACGGCGTGGCCACCGTACAAGTCCAGAACCCGCTCCCCGCGGCTGTTCCGCAGCCACACGCCCTGCGCGGAGACGACCTCGAGCGGATATTGCGCGAAGACCGGCGCCAGGAAATCCGGAATCGGCGCCGCTGGCGCTGCGGAGGGTGCTGCGCTCATGGTCGTCAGGTCCAGCCAGGGGCCGAGGCGGTCAGCCCCGTGGTCTCGGCGAGGTCGAACAGGCGGTTCATCCATTGCACGGCACCGCCTGCGGCCCCTTTGTTGAGATTGTCGATCGCGCACATGACAGCAACCGAGCGGCCGTTTGAGACCGCGGACAGATGGGCGTAGTTGCTGGTGGCGACGTCCTTCACCCGGGGCGCCTGGTCACTGACGCGAACGAACGGCGCTTGGGCGTAGAACTCGCGCAGGGCCGCCAGCATGTCGCGGGTCCGGGCGGCCGATTTCAGCGGCGCCTGCACGGTCACGTGGATTCCGCGAGCGAACGGTCCGGAATGCGGCACGAAGGCAAAGTCGGCCTCGATGCCGCTCGCCGCTCGGGCGCACGCCGTGATCTCCGGCGTGTGCCGATGAGCGAGGGCGTTGTAGGAATACAGATCGCCGTGCCGGAGCGGGTGATGCGTTCCCGCAATCGGCTTGCGTCCCGCGCCGGTGCTTCCGGTGACGCCCGCGACGAACAGAGTCGGCGCAACGAGACCCAGCCTCAGCAGCGGCACGCTCGCGAGCAGAATGGCGGTCGCGAAGCAGCCGGGATGCGCCACGTGAGGCGTCTCGAGTCGCGTGAGATGCTCGGGCACCGAGCAAGTGAACTCGGAGAGGCGATTCGGCGCGCCATGCGCATGCTTGTAAACGGTCTCGTATGCTTCCGCCGAGGCGTAACGGAAATCCGCTGAGATATCCACCACCCGAGGCCGCTTCCCCGCCCGGGCGGCGGCCCCGAGCAAAGTATCGATCAGGGGAGCCGAGACACCGTGCGGCGCCGCTGAGAAGAGCGCAGCTTGCGGCAGCTCTGTCAGCAAGGCCTCGAGGTCGGATTGGGCCCGGAAGCATGTGTCAGGATAGCTGCAGGCGAGCTGCGGAAAAGCCTTCGCGACAGGCTCCCCCGGCTGGCTGTCCGACATGATCGCCGCGAGCTCGAACCGCGGATGGACCGCGATCAGGCGCAGCAGCTCGCCGGCCACGTAACCGGTCCCTCCGAGAACGAATGCCGGAATTGCGCCGCCTGCGGCTGGATTCGCGCCGCTCATTGCGCAGCCCGGAGTCCGATAGCCTCGATCACGCGATCACCCAGGGCGGCGCCGTGAGTCAGCGCATTGAAGGCCGGCACGCCCAGTTGCCTGGTGATGATCTCGACGCCGACCTGGTTGTCCGTCGAGGGTCCGGTGACCACGCAGGGCTCGATGCCGAACTGCTCGCGCAGCAGCTTGACGCCACCCCAGGCGGCGACCGGATCGTTCGCCGAGAGAATGACTCCGGTGAGCGCAGCGCGGATATCGGGACACTCCAGGATGGCATCCACTCCGTAGGTGCCGAGGATTCCGTCGCCGAGCTCGAAGACGATGGCGTCCGGTTTTCCGGTCGCCAGCTCGGTGAGCATCGTGCGCGTGAGCGCCGGACCGGTCCTTTTCGTCGTGGAAACGACTCCCAGGTCGGTGAAGATCATGGAGCGCCGCGCGCCGGCGTCTTCCATCGCCAGGATGTCCCGGCGCAGCGATACTCCCGTGGCTTTGAAGGCATCGATTACCAGTCCACGATGCCGCATGCGGCCGATGACGGCACAGGCAGCCGCCGTCTTGCCGGCTTCCATGCAGGTGCCGGCCAACGCCACGACCGGCACGCCGCCCGCATCGAGCCGCGCTTCCAGATCGAGCTGCTGGTGTCCGACCCGGGCGGGAATGCCAATGCGCTCGCCGAGATAGGGAAAGTGTAGAACACCCCCGATGACCCGGCAGTCGAAGGGCTTGCCCTTGTCGGGGTTGACCGAGTCGCACACGCCGAGCACGCCGCCGATGTTCAGCATCTGGATGACGTCACCCGGCTGCACCGCTTCCGGCACGTGCCCGGAATAGCCGAACAGCGCCTTGCGATGACCCAGCGCACCGACGACTACGTCTCCTTTGCCGACCTTGGCCATGCGGCCGCTGGTCAGCTCGAGCGTGTTGTAGGTGGACTTGTTGGTCAGCACCTCCACGGCCAGGACCACGCCCTCCTCGGCGGGGACTTCCGCGGATATCCGCACTTCGTGCGTCAGCCCGCAGGCTTGCGTGACGGAGGCAATCTTGTCCACCACGATGCTTCGCATGGCATTCATCCGCTCACGCCTCCTTGGCGCGCTCGAGCGCGCGACGGGCGAAGACGCCTGTCAGCGCCGCGATCTTGGAAAAGCCCAAGGCGTCCGTCGGCGTCCACTCGCCGACGGCTTCTCCATACACACCCCGGGAGGCGGCCATGAGGGAGTAAGGGGACTCGACTCCTTCGATGAACAGGTGCCCCGGCCGGAACAGTACGTGGACGTGTCCGGTGACGCGGTCCTGGGAGGACTGCAGCAGCGCTTCGATGTCGCGGCACACCGGGTCGAGCAGCTGGCCTTCATGCACCAGATCGCCATAGGGCTGCGCCACGAGCTCCTTGATCCGCTGCTGACGAGCTGTGATCACGAGTTTCTCGAGCTCGCGATGCGCCGCCAGGAGTGTCTCCGCGGCCGGGGCCTCAAACGCAACGCGCCCCTTGGTGCCGATGATCGTATCGCCCAGGTGGATGCCGCGGCCGATCCCGAACGGCCCGGCAATCGTCTCCAGCGTCTCGATGAGTGCGACGGGCGAGAGGGCTTTGCCGTCGAGCCCCACGGGGCGGCCGCGCTCGAAGGAGATGACGTGCCGCTGCGGCTCTCGCGCGGTGCTGAAGGCATCGCCTGACAGGACCCACGCGCTCTCGGGGATGCTGCCCACGGAGGTCAGTGTCTCTCTGCCGCCGATCGTGACGCCCCACAGGCCACGGTTCACCGAGTAGGCGGCGCCGAACGGCGGCACAGGCAACCCGCGCGTCTGCAGGTAGTCGAGCTCCTCCTGCCGCTTGAAGCTGCGGTCGCGGACCGGTGCCAGCACCTCGAGATCCGGAGCGAGTGTGCGCAGGGCAACCTCGAAGCGGACCTGGTCATTGCCGGCGGCCGTGCAGCCGTGAGCGATGACGTTAGTACCGAGTTTCCGCGCCATGTGCGCAATGGTCTGTGCCTGCATCACGCGTTCAGCACCCACGCACAACGGATAGAGATGTCCGCGCTTCACATTTCCCATGATGAGAAAGCGCAGCACTTGCTCGAAATAGTCCGCGCGCGCATCGACCTGGTGGTGCTCCACCGCGCCGAGCGCTCGTGCACGTTCCGACAGCGTCCGTCTGGTGGCCTCGTCGATTCCACCAGTGTCGACGGTCACTGTGATGACGGGCCGCCCGGTGTTCTCCGCTATCCACGGCACGAGGAACGAAGTGTCGAGGCCACCGGAATAGGCGAGGACGATGGGCCTGCCGCTTGGGCGTAGGGTCGAGTCGACCATGCATCTAGATCCTGAAAAGCGACTGCAGGCGCTCGACCAGCTCATCCTGCGCGCGAGCGCTGGCCGTAGCGATGAAGATGGTGTCGTCGCCCGAGATGGTGCCGGCAACCTCCGGCCACTCGGCCTTGTCGATTGCGACGGCGACGCTCTGCGCCGCGCCGATGGTGGTCCTGAGGATGGTGATCGAGTTGCCCGCACGGCGCATGCCCCGCACGAACTGAGCCAGCATGCCGAAGTCGCCGTTGGCGCGGGTCACCTCATCCGGCGGCAGGACGTAGCGGCCGCTCGCCTTGAGTACGCCGAGGTCGCGCAGGTCGCGACTGACGGAGGACTGCGTGACGTCGTGGCCTTCCTTCTTCAGCAGCCGCACCAAATCCTCCTGCCTGCGGACAAGGCCGGTGCGAAGCAGGCGGACAATGGCGCCGCGACGGTCGAACTGCGGGGATTCGGTTTGCACGGGTTCCCGGCTTATGCATAAATTCGCGCGCATTCTGCATAATCATGCAGCGCCAGTCAAGCGGCGGCGCTGGGGTAACATGGCGGCGTGCGGCCCGGGGCGAGGGCGACGCACGATCGTAAGGAGAGCTGTCATGAGAAGCTGCGCTGCGCTGTTCGAGAGTCGACGCGACCAGCACGTCGGCGAGCGGCGGAGTCGCCGGCCGCTTGCGCTCTGGATGACGCTGGTATTCGCGCTGCCCCTGTTCGCCGAGGGCGCCGCGCTCGATGCGGTGAGCTCCAAGGAAGCCGGCAGCGGCTTGCGCGCGGCGCTGTCACAAGGCGTGGACAAGGCGATCAGCCGGCTCGGGACGCCGAACGGATTTCTCAACAATCCGCAATACGCGATTCCATTGCCGCCCGCGCTCGAGAAGGCGGATCGGGCGCTGCGGCTGATCGGCATGTCCGGCGACACCGAGAAGCTCAGAACGGCCATGAATCATGCCGCCGAGGCGGCGGTCGCCGATGCCCGGCCCATCTTCAAGCAGGCCGTGCTGCACATGTCGGTCAAGGACGCGAAGGGCATCCTGACCGGAGGCGATACCGCCGCGACCGATTATTTCCGCACGGCCACCAGCGCGCAGCTGGCCGGGAAATTCAAGCCGATCGTCGCTCAGGCGACTGCGAAGATGAAGGCGCGCGAGTTATACGACGAGTACGCCGGCAAGGCCGCGCAGGTTGGTTTCGTGCGCTCGCAGGATGCCAACCTCAACGACTACGTGACCGCGCGGGCGATGGATGCGCTGTTCGCCGAGATCGCCGCGGAAGAGAAGGCGATCCGCAAGGACCCGATGGGCCAGGCCAGCAACCTCATCAAGAAGGTGTTCGGATCCTTGTAACGGCGCGCCTCCAGCGCACCGGGGTCGAGTGCGACGGCGGCGGCTCGCCGCATGCCGGGTCGCAGAGCGCCGCGGCGGTCTGGACTGACGGCCGTTTTGCGAGGTCCCCTAACCGGTGGTTTCCGCAAACGCCCGGACTGGAAACGTCCCGACGCCCGAGAACTTCGGCGGAATGGCGCTGAAGCGGAAGCCCGACTCCGGCAGCTGCTCGAGGCCCCGCAGGTGCTCGACAATGAGGATCCCGTTTCCGAGCAGCGTGGTATGCACGGGGCGGCTGTTGCGCGAGCGCGTGTCGTCGATGTTGTGCGAGTCGATGCCGACCAGCAGCGCGCCTCGCTCGCGCAGATACACGGCGGCGGCCTCGGCCAGAAACGGATGATTGTCGAAGTACGCGGGAGTACTCCAGTGAGTGCTCCAGCCGGTGTGCACCAGGACCGCCTTGCCCGACACGTCCAACCGCTCGAAGTGGGAGGCGCCGATCCCGATGTCATCGGACGGCGAGATGCGCACCAGGACGGCTGGAAGCGCTGCGCAACGCTCGAGGGCGATCCGGCTCAGATCCTCACCGTCGGCAAAGCGGTGAAACGGACAATCGAGATAGGTGCCCGTGTTGGAGACCATGTCGATGCGGCCGATCTGGAATTCAGCGCCGCCCTCGTAGTTCTTGCGCGAGGCTTCCCGGCTGAGGTAGTCGCAGATGACCGGCCCCGGCAGTCCCTTGTAGGTGAGCGTGCCATTGCCGATGGTATGACTCAGGTCGATGAGCTTGCGCATGCGGGAGGTCCGGGCGGGACTCCCACTATACGCTGCCCAGCTCCGGGCGGAATTCGCCTGCCCGGCGGCGCTCGTGGAGGCCCGTCTGATCGAGCGACTTCAGCTCCATGGCCAAAAGGTTCACGCCATGCATGCGCGCCTTTTCGAGCGCCAGGCCTTCGCCCGATGTGGCCGCTTGCAGCAACTCGCGCCAGATCCGCGTGCGGGTCGCCCACCGGGGTCGTAGCCACGCCGCGTGTCCTTCGGCCAGCTCCGTGATCTGGCGCAAGGTGCAGGCACGAAGCAGCGCGGCGCACGGAGCTGACATGCCGAGAAATACCGGCACGCCGAGCGGCTGGGTGCGAACCATGTACCAGGCATTGCTGAATACCTGATACGCCAGCCCGGTGACCCCGGGCACGGTGAAGAAGGCCGGACCGGCAGGCTCGCGATCCTCCACCCGGCTGCCGGCGACCCAGCCCCAGCGCAGCGGGTTGGTGAATCCGGCATCCAGCAACAGGTAGGGGCATGCGGCGGCGCGGCGCCGGCCGGCGGCATCGAGCCGGCTCCACAACTCGCCCAGCTCGCGCAACATCGGCGCCGCCGGAACGCAGCGCTGCAGCGCCTGAGCGGTCAGCAGCTCCAGGCACTGCTCATTCAACTCGGTCAGAGCCCGCAGTATCTCCGCGCAGGGCCACGGAGTTTCCCACTGGGCCCGGTCGCCATCCGTGTGGGGTTCCTTCTCGCACTGCAACCACATGACGCCTCCCTTCGCGACCTATGTTTGCGCAGATTCTCCGGCATTGCACGCACGATTTTGGTCAAATATGACCAAATTTAAAAAGGTTGAGTTTTGGGAATTTTTTCCCAAAACTACGCGCTGCGCCACTCCGCAACAGGGACGTGTCATGCGCATATCCGACGATCGTTACAGCCGTGAGCGGCTGTGTCTGGACCTGGCGCTGCGGTTCCTACGCCACGAGGCCCGCACGCAGACGATACGTGCATGGACAGGTCTCACGGACGACCGGATCCGCAACCTCTACCGTTCCTACATGAGTCACGCGGCCCGCTTCGTGCCGCGCCATCGCGGCAAGTCGCCGCACCAGGTGGCCTACTTCACCCGCTCGCTGCGGTTGCAGTGGGAGACCGCGCAGCTCGCCAGCCTGTTCAGCCTGTTGCGTGTTGTACCCGCGCAGTCCGGCGTGGAGGCGGCAGGCTCGCTGCCCAGCGTGGTGCGCGGCGAGCGGCTCTGTTACGCGTTCGAGATCTATCGAGCGACCATCCCGTCCGCGCAGATCTCCTTCGAGCACGCGGTGTTCCTCGCCACCGCACTCGCGCGCGGTGATCAGCTCAGACTCGGCAAATGCCCCGGCTGCGGCGGCCTGATGGTGGTCGAGCGATTTCCGGTCAGAGAGAAGTGTTGCCAGGACTGCGCAGGTCCAGGAACGCACGCCTGAGCGGCCGGCGTTCGCCGGTCTTTCACGGTCGGCTGATAGAATGAGCTCAAGTCATCAGCTCAGCGGCGCTCATGGAACCGGGTCGGCCCAATTTTTTCGCAGGTCCCTACGTGGACAGGCGCGCCGATGTGCGCGATGAGGCTGACTGGCCCGTGGCCGCCCGTTCCGATCCTGGCACGCTCTACCTAGCGGTCCGGGACACGACACAGTTGGTGTACCCCGCTCCTCAGCCGCGCATTGCATTCCTCACGGGGGATCATCCCGGTGTGCGGGCAGCGGATCCTCAACAGCTGGTTCTGCTGGGCTGGTTCAAGGGTGCCCGCTGTGTGCTGTTCCAGTTGCGGACCGACCAGCCCTTCGAGATACCGGCGGGGACTGCCTTCGAGGAGCTCAGACCGCTCTCGCCGCTGCTGGCGGCGGACGAGGCCGGGCTGCTCGCCTACGCGCGCGCCATGACGATCTGGCGGCAGCGGCAACAATTCTGCGGCGTCTGTGGGCAGCGGACGATCCTGGAACGCGCCGGTCACGTCATCCGCTGCACCAATCCCGAGACTTCCCACGAGTTTTTCCCGCGCCTCGATCCGGCCATCATCGTGCTGGTGACGGACGGCGAGCGTGCCCTCCTGGGCCGCCAGCCCGGCTGGCCGCCGGGCCGCTATTCCACGATTGCCGGCTTCGTGGAGCCCGGTGAGAGTCTGGAGGATGCCGTCCTGCGCGAGGTACTCGAAGAGACTGGCGTCACCGTGCGCGAACCCCGGTACGATTCATCGCAGCCCTGGCCTTTCCCTTCCTCGCTGATGGTCGGCTTTCAGGCGCAGGCCTCCCGGAACAGCCCGATCCGGATCGGCAGTGAGCTGGAGGATGCCCGCTGGTTCACGCGTGAAGAGATCCGTTCCGAGGGTATTCCGCACGTGCCCCCTTCGCACTCCATCTCCTACCGCCTCATCTTCACCTGGCTCGAATCCGGGCGGTAGCTTCTTCATGTGCCTGCTCGTCCTCGCCTGGGAGGCTCACCCGCGCTACCGCCTGATCGTGGCGGCAAACCGGGATGAGTTTCACGAGCGCCCGGCCGCGCCGCTCGCCAGGTGGCCGCCGCCCGAGGACATTCTCGCGGGACGCGACCTGCGGGCCGGCGGCACCTGGCTGGGAATGGATCGCCGGCGCCGATTCGGGGTGGTCACGAATTTCCGCGAGCTGCAGCGGCCTCTGCCGGCTGCACCTTCGCGCGGCGGCCTGATCCCCGCGTACCTGCGCGGTACCGCCGGTGCCAGAAGCTATCTGGCCACGCTGCAGGCCGGCCCCGAGGCCTACTCCGGCTTCAACCTGCTGCTGGCCGACGAGACCTCGCTCTGGTATGCGTCCAACCGCGCCGAGCCGTTTGCCAGGGCTCTGAGTCCCGGCGTGTACGGCCTCTCCAACGAGCTCCTGGATACCCCCTGGCCGAAGCTGCAGCGGGTGCGCCGGCGCTTCGATGCCTGGCTGAGCTCTCCCGGTGCCACCGCCGGCGAGCTGTTCAACATTCTGGCCGACCCTGCCCGGGCGGCTGCCGGGGAGGAGCTGCCGCAGACCGGTCTCTCGCCGGAGTGGGAGCAGGTGTTGTCGTCTCCGTTTGTCCGTCACCCGGAATACGGCACCCGCTGCTCCACCGTGCTATTCCTGGAAGGCTCGGGAGCGTTCTACCTCGCCGAGCGCCGCTTCGACTCGCAGGGTGTTGTCAACGGCTACACTGAACTGAGCGTTGAGGCGGGAAGCTGGCCTTGAAGGCCATTGCAGGACCGCAGCCCGGTGGGGTTTGAGGCGGAAGGATCTGATCCTGCGGCGGTGGCCGGTGCCTTGAGGTAGCTCGGAAAGGCCGCAGGCCGTCTGCGGCAATAAACTAGAATTCCACGCACTTCCGTGACGTCGCATGTTGTAGATGGCGCAACGAAACTCCCTTCCGGCGGCTCGAGCGTACAGTCGGGCCGCATCGATCTTGTTGTGCCTCCTCGCCTGTCCGTCCGCGCACGCTACCGGCACGGTCGAGATCCGTGGCGTGAATGATGCAATCAAGGCCAACGTGCTCGTCTACTTGAGCTTCGAGCGTTACAAGAAGACCACAGACCTGAGCAGGGACACACTGGAGCGCCTCCACGATCGGGTGGAACGCGAGGTTCAATCCGCGTTGCGACCGTTCGGCTACTACGAGCCCAAAGTGCACTCCGATCTCGCCGATCTCGGACACGGGGACTGGCGTGTCACGGTGGACATCGATCCGGGACCTCCGGTTCTCATCGAGAAAGTCGACGTCCAGCTGCACGGATCGGGCGCCACCGATCCGCTGTTCACCCGCATCACTGACCACCTGCCGGTGCGTCCGGGCGACCGCCTCAACCACGAGAAGTACGACAACCTCAAGGGTGAGCTGCAGCGAACGGCTGCGACGTACGGCTATCTGGATGCGAAACTGACACGCAGCGAGCTGACGGTCGATCCGCCAAACCACAGAGCCAGCATCGTGCTGGAAATGCAGACCGGTGAGCGCTACCGCTTCGGCCCCACCCTGATCGAGCAGAGTGCCGTCAACGATGCGCTCGTACGGCGCTACCTGCGCTACCAGCAGAACGAGCCGTTCGATTTCACCGAGCTGCTGCGCACCCAGTTCGCGCTGGACGACGCACAATACTTCACCAATCTCGAGGTCCTGCCCGGCGAGCCCGACCGGGTGAGCCACACGGTGCCGGTGAACATCCGGGCCGATCGCAGCCGGCGCAACTGGTACTCGATCGGAGGCGGCTATGCCACCGACACGGGCCCGCGCGGCACGCTCAGCTGGGAAAACCGCCGCATCAATGCCCGGGGACATCGGTTCAGCGTCATCGTCCAGGCGGCGCAGGTCACCAAGTACCAGGTGCAGAGCAACTACATCATCCCCATCGGCGATCCAGCCGTGGAGAAGCTGACGCTCGGCGGCGTCGTCGAGCAGCGCCAGCTCGCCGATGTGAATACTCATAGCGAATACTTTCAGCCCAGCATCACGAAGGTCGGCGGCAACTGGCAGTACATCTATTTCGTGCAGGCCATGCGCACCACCGGTGAGTCCGCGGCGGAAACGCGCACCGACCGCCTGCTCATTCCCGGTCTCGACATCGCCTCCGTTCCCAAGGGCTATCTGGGTGAGCCGATCTTCCAGCACGGGCTGTTCGTGGAGATCAAGGGATCGGACGGGGTGATCGGCTCCAATACCCGCTTCGCTCAGCTGCACCTCCAGGCGGTCAGGGTTTTCAATTTCCATCCGCTCTGGCACCTGCTGCTGCGCGATGAGCTGGGCGCCACGGTGGTCTCGCGCTTCGGCGAGCTTCCCGTCATTGAGCGCTTCTTTGCAGGCG
>DASTDD010000182.1:0-5141 GCA_035710545.1 Steroidobacteraceae bacterium | reverse complement strand
CACCTGCTTTGCGGCTTCGGGTACCGCATGCAGCGCGCGCAGCGCATCGAGCCTGCGCGGCGCGACGACAGGGAGCCGGATTTGCCGCGGTGCCACCAGCTCATCGCCGAGGCGCAAGTCAGCGCCTCGCTTCAGGCTGATCTGCCCGCCGTCGTGGACGAAAACACTATGACTGGATGTGACCCGCACCGAGCGTCCATATGCGGTTCGCACACGGAACAGCCTCTCGTCCAAAGGATGACGGATTACCGCCTTGATCGACCGGAAACACACACGATGGTCCTGCTGGCCGAAGCACAGCACCTCACCCAAGGGCTCACGCACGCGCCGTGTCACGCCGTGGGCATCCGGCGCAACGCCTTCGAGCGCCTGGTCGATGAATGCGCCGATGCGCACCATGCGTGTGCCCTGCGCGCCGTCGCGCACGAACACGTGTTCGTCACCGTCGACACTCATGATCACGATGCGGTGATAGCGCAGCTTGTCGACGTCGAAGTCATCCTTGCCGATGCCGCAGCCGAGTGCGGTGATCAGCGTGCCGACCTCGGCGGAAGACAGCATCTTGTCGAAGCGCGCGCGCTCGACGTTGAGGATCTTGCCCTTGAGCGGCAGGATCGCCTGCGTACGACGGTCGCGACCCTGCTTGGCGGAGCCGCCGGCCGAGTCGCCCTCGACGATGAAGATCTCCGACAGCGCCGGATCCTTCTCCTGACAGTCGGCGAGCTTGCCGGGGAGCCCGGCGATATCGAGCGCGCCCTTGCGGCGCGTCATCTCGCGCGCCTTGCGCGCCGCTTCGCGCGCGCGCGCCGCCTCCACCATCTTGGCGACGACGAAGCGCGCCTCCTGCGGATGCTCGAGCAGGAATTCCTGCAGCTTGGTGCCGACCGCGGTCTCGACGATGCCCTTGACCTCGGATGAAACCAACTTGTCCTTGGTCTGCGAAGAGAACTTCGGGTCCGGCAACTTCACCGACAAAATGGCCGTCAGACCTTCGCGCGCATCGTCGCCGGTCATCGGGATGCGGTCCTTCTTGCCTGACAGCTCCTTTTCGACGTAGTCGTTGAGCGTGCGCGTCAGTGCGCTGCGAAAGCCGGCGAGATGCGTGCCGCCATCCTTCTGCGGAATGTTGTTGGTATAGCAGAACATGCTCTCCTGATAGGAGTCGTTCCACTGCAGTGCCACTTCCACCGACACCGGACCGTCCTGGGTGCGGAACCAGAACACCGAGTCGTGGATCGGCGTGCGCGTGCGATTCAGATATTTCACGAACGCCTGCAGTCCGCCGGCGTGCGCAAACACGTCCGACTTGTTTTCGCGTTCGTCGTGCAGCTCGATGCGCACGCCGGAGTTGAGGAATGACAACTCGCGCAGGCGCTTGGCCAACACCTCGTAGTGAAACTGGATGTTGGTGAAGATCTGCGAGCTCGGCTTGAAGCGGATGGTGGTGCCGCGATCGTGGGTCTCGCCGACCACCGCGAGCGGCGCGACCGGTTCGCCGAGGTGGTATTCCTGGCGGTGCAGCTTGCCGTCACGCCCGATGGTGAGCTGCAGGTAGTCTGAGAGCGCGTTCACCACCGATACGCCCACGCCGTGCAGGCCGCCGGACACTTTGTAGGAGCTGTCGTCGAATTTTCCGCCCGAGTGCAGCACGGTCATGATGACCTCGGCTGCCGAGCGCCCCTCCTCGGGGTGGATATCCACAGGAATGCCGCGCCCGTTGTCGGACACGGTCACCGATTCGTCGGCGTGGATGGTGACGACGATGCGGTCGCAATAGCCGGCCAGGGACTCGTCGATCGAGTTGTCGACGACCTCAAAGACCATGTGGTGGAGGCCGGTGCCGTCGTCGGTGTCCCCGATGTACATTCCGGGGCGTTTCCGCACTGCATCAAGACCCTTTAAGACTTTGATTTTACTGGAATCGTAGACGTCGTCAGCGGTCATGCAGGCACTCGGTTTTGAGACGCGACATTATACCGGCTGGACCCTCCCCTGTCGCACATGGAACGTGCGTTCAGGCGTCCCGAAAAGACGCGATTCGGCCTGCAAAGAAGTGACAACGAGCTGACATCTGAGCTTGCCGACTTCGGCGATGAAACGCTGCAGCCGCTCCACGTCGAGCTCCGCGGCGGGATCATCCAGGAGCAGGGTGGGAGTGGTTTGGGTCTGGTCCTGCAGCAGGCGCAGCTGGGCGAGCGTCATGGCGACCGCCACCAGCTTCTGCTGGCCGCGCGAGAGCACCTCCCGCGCCGGCCGCCCGTGCAGGCGCACTGCCACGTCGGCTCGGTGCGGCCCGGCGTGAGTGAGCTGCCGGAGCTCGTCACGGGAGCGCGATCCCGTGAGCGCCTCGGCGAGCGAGTGCTCCAGGCTCCAGCCACGCAGGTAGTGCAGGCTCACGGCAAGCCCACTGAGATCGGCCACGGCTGTCGTCCAGTACGGCTGCAGCCGCTCGAGGAAGGTGCGCCGCGACTCGGCAATGACCTCGCCCAGCCGGGCGATCTCGGGGTCCCACGCTGGTGCCTGGGCAGGGTCAGTCTTGAGAGCAGCGTTGCGTTGACGGAGCGCCCGCTGGTACCGAACCCAGGTATCCATGAATTGGGGTTCCACGTGGAACACCGCCCAATCCATCCACCGGCGGCGCCGGTAGCCTCCCTCCTCGACCAGCCGATGCACGCCTGGCTCGATGGCCTGGACTGGGAAAGCCTGGGACAGCTCGGCAAGCGACTGAGCGGGACGCCCTCCCACCCGCGCCGTGGTGCCGCCCCGCGAGGCCTCGAAGCCGATGGTCTGTACGGCGTCCCCCGCGGCCGAGACATGCCCAATGACCCGCAGGCGGTCAGCTCCGCGTCTGATTAGCCGCTCATTGTTCCTGGTTCGGAACGATCTTCCTCGTCCGAGCAGGAATATGGCCTCGAGCACGGACGTCTTACCGGAGCCGTTTTCGCCCCACAGGAGCGTCAGCCCGGGGGTCAACTCGAGCTCCGCCTGCTCAATGCAGCGTAGATCCAAAATGGTGAGGGTGCTGAGGCTCACGGCAACCGCGCCCAATCATCGCGGGGTGAGCGCGTGTTCCACGAGCGCCACGTCCTCTGCCGCTGGGCCGCATGGCCGCTTCGGTGGCCTGCAGTGCCCGCGGCAAGTGACGCCCATACCGCCGGTTTGCCTCCAGCCCAACCAGGCCACTCGTCCGCCGACTGTCGCTTACTCGCGAAGTTTGGATTGCGCTGAAAGAGGTGGAGCCGTGACGCGGCGTTTGGGCGGAATCGACGTGCGACCGGCATCGGCGTCGTTCTGGCTGGGATCTTGAGTGGCGTATTGGCTGCACTCATTGGTAGGTCGCCATCATAGGACTGTCTTGCAGGCGGCTGTGTACGCCGAGGTCCGCGCAGCCGGGGTGATGTTCCACGTGGAACTAGCAGAGGCCAACGGGGCCAGGTCGGCGGCGATCGCCCGACTTCGCCGGGCACCTGCGATGCGTTCGTGCGATCCGAACGTAAGGCTGGTGCCCATCCAGTTATTGGGCGCACCCACTGCGGCGCGGCTGTTCCACGTGGAACAAGATCGGCTGTTGGTCGTGTCGCGCCGGTCCCTCGGCAACCCCATCGTCGCCTGATGCGGTCGCGCGCGGCGTGAAACGCCGGCGCGCAAGTCGCACCGGTTCGGACAGCGCGGCGAGCTGATTCGCCTGGTTGGTGAGACTTGCCGGCGAGCCTTGAGGCTGACTCCACGTCCGACACAGTCCGGTCCCGGCGCATTGGTCGACGACACCGGGGTCGCTCGACCTGCGCATACTGCCCGCAGTGGCTCTCATGCAGACGGGCGGAGAGCTGCAGAGACATGCAGTGGCAAGACGAATGGGTGGCTCGCGCGCGAACTCGACGCCGCAGCGTGCGACTTCGTGAGGTCGCCACGAGTCGAGGTGCGGAGCTCGATCCGCGAGGGGCTGCCGCAGCTGTGTGCGAGGAGGCTCAAAGCCTCATCGGCATGACGACGTATCGGGTGTGCGTAGTACCCGGGGCGTGAATCAGGCAGCTGCTGTTCGAGTCGGTAAGGCCGATCTCAACCTTGTCACCCTCGATCGCGCTCAGAGCGTCCAGGAGATAATTGACGTTGAAGCCGATCTCGACTTCCTCGCCCTTGTATGACACCTCGACCTGGTCCTCGGCTTCCTCCTGTTCGGGGTTATGAGCCTGGAGGGTGAGGAGATCCGGCCGGGCGGTCAGACGGATGCCGCGGTACTTCTCGTTGGAAAGAATGGCCGTACGCTGCAGAGCCTGGCGCAGACTTTCACGATCGGCCTCGACTGTCCGCGGTGGAGCATTGGGAATGACCCGGCCATACTCCGGGAAACGACCATCGATCAGCTTCGAAGTGAAGCGAATGTCGCCGATCTGGCAGCGAACGTGATTTGTGCCCACCGCCAGCTCGATATTGCCTTCGGTTCCCAGGATCCGCTGCAGCTCGAGCACGCCTTTGCGGGGCACGATCACTTGATGGGTGGTCTTGCTCTTGCCCGCGAGCTCCATTTCGCACAGCGCCAGGCGATGCCCGTCGGTCGCCACCGCGCGCAGCGCCTTGCCGTCGGTCTCGAGCAGCAGCCCGTTCAGGTAGTAGCGCACGTCCTGCTGCGCCATCGAGAAGTGCGTCTTGTCGATCAGGCGCCGGAACTCGCCCTGCGCAAGGCTGAGGGTCTGCTGCGCGTTGATCTCCTCGACCAGCGGGAATTCCGCGGCCGGAAGCGATGACAGCGTGAAGCGGCTGCGGCCGGCGCGCACCGACACCCGCTCGCCCTCGGTCGAGATCGTCACGCTCGTCTTCTCCGGCAGCGAGCGGAAAATATCCAGCAGCTTTCTGCCGGGCACGGTGATATCGCCGGCCTGCTGTACGTTCGCCGCGTTGGTGGCGACCAGTTCCACTTCGAGATCGGTGCCCGTGACGCTCAGGCGATTCTCGCGCGCGGCGAGCAGCACGTTCGCCAGCACCGGCATGGTCTGCCGGCGCTCCACGACACCGATGACGCTTTGCAGGGGAGCGAGAATATCTTCGCGCGTGGCCGTGAGCTTCATGGAGATCACTCTCTTCTCTAATAGATCTAAGGATAGTTAGTTATTAAGACTATAGAGCCTGTGAACTGCGGGCAT
>DASTDD010000181.1:0-23485 GCA_035710545.1 Steroidobacteraceae bacterium | reverse complement strand
GTGCAGATTGATCCAGGATTGCAGCTCGAAGTCGGGCGCATCCACACGCATTTCACGCAGGGCGCTGCCGCACGCGGCGCGGATCGCGTGACGCAGGGAAGTGAAGCAGGCCTGCTCCAGCACTCTCATGTCCTGGCTGTTCCAACCCTGGCGGGTACTTCGCCCAGCCGGTTCGGGAGTCGCCGCCCGCATTCTCAGTACCTCCTCGACCCAGCCACGAAGGTGCGGTGCCAGTGGATCCAGGCGAGCCTGCCAGACTCTCGTCGGGAAGAGGTCCGACGGATGCAGAGTGGGTGTCAGCAACGGAGCCTGGCCGGAGACCGGCCCCGTGTGTCCAACAGTGAACGTCAGATTGAGCTTGCCGGCCATCGCACGCGTTCCAGTCGGGTCGTAGTCACGATGTTACGGCAGCTCCCGTATCCGGATGTGGCGGATCGCGAGCGAGCCCGGATGGTCGCCCTGCAGCCCCAGCAGGCCGTTCGGTGCGAGGCCGTAGTGGGGATAGGCGGCGAACTTGCTCGCGGCAACCTTGCTCTTCCACTCGGGGCTCTGCAGATCGTACTCCACGACCTTTTGACCGTTGAGCCAGTGCTCCACGTGGTTGCCCTTCACGACCAGGCGCGCCTTGTTCCAGTGGTCGAATGGCCGCACCACGCCGGCTGGCGAAGGGTAGAGCCCGAACGCCGATCCGGCTGCCGTCAGCCGGTTGCGGCCGTCCGGGGCATTGGCATCGTCGAGGAGTTGATACTCGGGCGCACTCCAGTAAATGTGGTCGTACTCGCGCGTCCCCCGGTAGAAGATGCCGCTGTTGCCCTCCTTGCCGAGCTTCCATTCCAGCTCGAGCTCGAAATCCGTGTAGCTCTGGTTCGTCACGAGGTCATCGACCGGGCCGTCCTTCGCGAGCACACCGTCCTGGACGCGCCAGCCGGCTGGCAGGCCCGCCTCCTTCCAGCCGCGCCAGGCCGGCGCGCTGTCCTTTTCGAGCAGGGAGCGCCAGGCCGGCGTTCCGGCGGCCGCCGCATCCGCGGCCGCGAGCAACACGCAGACAGTGGACAGAACGATCAAGCATGCATACTGAGCGACTCGACTCATGTTTCACCTGTTGACTTCAGGCCCAGCGGCAGATTGAGCTTCCGGAGCAGCGCAACCGGTGGCCCCGCGAAGCCCGGCAGGGCCACGTTGCCGATATAACCGATGTCCTTGCGGCCTGCGGGGGTGGAATAAAACCCGCCCGCCGTCAGATCGCGATACAGGGCGAAAAAGCGCGCGGCCTCGCGCCGCGAGGGGACGGCCCGGGTCTCGCTGCAGATGTCGTCACAGATGCTGGCCTGCTCGCTGGGCGAGAGGTGCATGAACTCCTTGCCAAAACGGCGCCCCGCCTCGGCATCGAGCCACGTGAAGCCCGTGAGAATGACTGGACGGCCTTGCTGGTTAGCGGGGTATGGTGCACTGACCCATTCGTCGATGAACTCGACCACGCCGACGGCGGAGGCACTGGGCGAGTGCTCGTCCGCCGGTATGATCAGATCCGACAGGACTGCCGCCAGCTGGCGCTGCGAGGAAGTCAGGGTGAGGGGCCAGAGCTCGCCCGGGTGATAGGCCGGGCGCAGATCCGGGTCCGTTCCATAACCGTGTGCGGCACGCGCCTCGGCGGCCCATATTATCCGTCTGGTGCCCAGCGGCCACGCCGCGCTCGCGGCCAGCACCCACTTGATCGTCGTGCGGCGGTCCATCACAGCTCCTTGCGACGCATGCGCTCGAGGATATGATCGGCCGCCCGCCAGGCGAGCGCCATGATCGTCAGCGTCGGATTCTTGTCGGCGTTCGAGGCAAACACGGCGCCGTCGGTGATGAAGAGATTCGGCACATCCCAGGTCTGGGACCACCGGTTGGTGACCGAGGACTTCGGATCCGATCCCATGATCGCCCCGCCGACCTCGTGAATGATCGACCCGCCGGGCGCGATGGCCCGGGCGCCGTCGGTCTCGACGGGACCGCTGGTGCGGCCACCCATGGCCTCGATGACCTGTGCGAACGTCCTCTGCATGTGGACCGCCTGCCGCATCTCGTGCTCCGACCACCGCCAGTGAAAGCGCAGGACGGGGATGCCCCACTTGTCCTTCATGCGCGGGTCGATCTCACAGTAGGAGTGCTCGTTCGGAATCATCTCCCCGCGGCCGTCGAAATTGACGAACGAGCCATAGTATCGTCGTGCGTCCCGCTTGAGCTTCACTCCATAGCTGCCACCGGTCAGCCATTCGAGACCGGCCATCGTCCAATAGCCGGGCATTCGCCGGCCGCCGTTGTACTCGACATGATAGCCGCGCGCGAAGCCAAGCTTGCCGCGAAGCTGCTCTCCGTAGAGCCACCACGGCACGTACACCTGATGCCCATCCGCGGCGTCCTCATTGAGGGGCGGCAGGCTCTCCAGCAGCGGGATCTGCCCGCTCACCGTGCTGCCCACCGTATCCATGAGGTAGCGCCCGACCTTACCGCTCGAGTTGGCCAGGCCATCGGGAAACTTCGTGCCGCGGGAGTTGAGCAGGATGCGGACCGACTCGCACGCGCTCGCGGCCAGGATCACCACTCTGGCGGATGCCGACTCCTGCTTGCCGCTCTTGCGATCGATGAAGGTGACACCGCTCGCCCGGCCGTCACGTCCGAGCGTGATCTCGTGGACCATCGCATCGGTGGTGATGTCGAGGTTCCCGGTAGCCAGTGCCGGCGGCAGATGCACCGTGGTGGACTGATAGTTTGCGCGGATCGAGCAGCCTCGCCCGCAGGAGGTCGCCCAGATACAGGCGGATCGCTTGCGCATGTCCCCGGCGAGGATCTTCTGCGCGGTGGCATTGCCCGGATGCAGGCGCTGCGGCGTGCGTCTGAAATCGAGGGGCCGGGTCAACACTGCCCGATGGCCCGGGATCACGGGTATGCCGAGCGGTCGGGCCCGTTGCGCCAGCAACAGGTCGCTGACCAGTGGCTTGGGCGGTGGCAGCAGACAGCCGGGCGCGGAATTCGGCGTGTTCTCCAGGCCCTCGCTGGTGCCATAGACGCCGATCAGCAATTCGACCTTGTCATAGTATGGCGCGAGGTCCTCATAGGAGATCGGCCAGTCGAACCCCAGGCCGTCGCGGGCGTGCGGCTTGAAGTCATAAGGTCCGTTGCGCAGCGAAATCCGGCCCCAGTGATTGGTGCGGCCGCCGAGCATGCGAGCGCGCCACCAGTCGAATCGACCCGAATACTCCTCCGTCGTGCGGACGTAGGGCTCACCGGGCACTTCCCAGCCCCCGTCCACGGTCGCGTCGTAGAATCCGAAAGGCTTCTGCGGCGTGGCGATCCCTCCGAGTGGCGCCATGTCCGGTGTCTGAAACATCGGCGTCTCGGTCTCCGGGGAGTAGCGGCGACCGGCCTCGAGCATCAGAACCTTCGCTCCCTCCATGCAGAGCGTGTAGGCAGCCTGACCGCCTCCGGCGCCGGAGCCCACGACGATGACGTCGTAGCTCTTCTTCTGGGCTTTGGCATTCACGAACGGCATCGCAGTGCGGCCCTCCAGCGCTTCAGGATCGATAGGCCTCGCGGCCGATGCCCTGAGCGGACATTGCCTGAGCCGGCAAGACCTCGTGCTGCAGGGCATACATCGCAGCCGCAGCCTCGTCAATCGCGCGGGTGAAGGCGATCGAGCCGGCGAGAATCGGCGCAAGGCGCGCCTTATCCTGGATGCGCGCCGGCGGGTACTCGTGCTCGACCACCAGGAAGGTCCTGGCCGGCTCGAGGTTGAGCAGCTCGCGGGCCGCCAGCTGATGGTCCAGCCAGTCGACGGAGCGGTTCTGCAGGTAAGCGACCGGATCGTGGCGTGCGGTGCCTGGCAACTCATGCTCACTGAAGACAGTCTGCTTCTTCCACGCATTCTGCTGCTCAGCCGCATCCTTACTCGGCCTTGCCCCGTGCCAGTCCCCCCGTTGCATCGTCTGCCCGCCATAGCCCCAGGCAGAGATGCCACGTGCGTCGATCACCTGGCCTTTGACGTGGAAGCCGCCGATCAGGAAGTTGTATCCCGTGTCCTTGAGATATTGAAAGACCGAGCGCGAATCCTGTCCCATCAGAATCGCATGTGAAGGATCGTAGTGGATGCGGAACTGATCGCCCACACCATGGCGCTCGCAAATCCGGTGCAGGGCAATCCAGGGACCTGGCGCATAGGCGAGGTTATTGTGCCAGGTGTCGGTGACCGTCCAGCCCGGCATTGGACACTGCTCCACGCGAAACGTCAGGCCGCGCGCCTTGACTTCCTGGAGCAGTGGAATGAATACCTCCTCGAACATCACGAGATTGGCATCCATTGACAGCTGGGGATTGCGCCCCACGAAACCGGTGACCGCCTCCGCTCCCAGCAATACCGCCGCATCGAGCACACGCAGCATCAGGGCGTGCTTGCGGCCTCGCACCGTCTCATCCGCTGCCAGCATGTTGTCGAAGTAGCCGAGATCCGAGAGGCCGACGCCGGTCGACTGCATCGCCCGGAGCACACGTGCGGCACGCTCCGCGCTGAAGGGACGGCGCAGGTCGAGCGTGTTCGCCACGGGGTCGAGCATCGCCGCCGCCGGTACATCGCTTTCCGACGGATGCAGGGCTGCGGACAGCTCGATATTCGGGCAGCCGATCTGACGGGCGAACTCCAGCCACTCTTCGATCGCCAGATCGGGGTCGGCTTCGCGACGCTCCCGTGGCGTGAGCTCCTGGAGGGCGGCGGTCAGGATGCTGAGCTTCATCGGCCGCGGTGTGAAGGCACGTGGCTCGGCGCTCTGCCCAGAACCGCTGTGCCGGGAATCGTTGCTCTCGATCAAGTTGGCATGCTCCCCAGTGACAACCGCCCCCCAGGCGGTTGCCGGTCACCTCGCGGTGGACAGCGCGAGGCGCTCATTGCGAAAGGTCGCCGCAAACCACACGAAGACTGCTGCGGCGAAGGCCGCCGGGTACAACCAGATGGCCCGCCATTCATGCACGCCTGCCACGACATACTGGTCGTCGATCAGGCCGGTCGCCCAGAAGCCCACCAGCATGCCGAGCCCGTAAGTGGCCAGCGTGATCAGCCCCTGGGCGGCGGCCTTGTGCCGGCTGCCGGCCTTGGAGTCGGTATAGATCTGTCCGGAAACGAAGAAGAAGTCGTAACAGACCCCATGCAGCGCGATTCCCAGGAGCAGCATGAACACGAGGCCTTGCGCGTTGCCGAAGGCAAACAGCACGTAACGGCACGACCACGCCAGCATGCCCACCAGCAGCGTGGCTTTCATGCCGAACCGATTCAGGAACACCGGGATCAGCAGCATGAACAACACTTCGGACATCTGGCCAATGGTTTGCTTGCCGGTGGCATTGGCGAGGTGGATCTCGGTGAGGAACTGATTGGCGTTCTGATAGTAGAAGGCCAGCGGAATGCAGATCAGGATGGAAGCCGCGAAGAACACCGCGAAATTTCGCTCCCGCAGCAGCGCAAGTGCGTCCAGGCCGATGAGGCTGCCGATTCGTGCCTTCTCCGGCGCCCTCGGCAATGGCGGCGTGCCCGGCAAGGTGAAGCTGTACAGCCCGAGAATGAACGAGGCGATGGAGCACATCAGGAACGTGTTCCGGAGCAGACCCCGTGACATCCCGCCGCTCGAATCCCACGCGAAGATGTAGCTGATGACCAGCCCGGCGATGATCCAGCCGATCGTGCCCCAGACCCGGACACCCGAGAAGTGCCGAGCCGGCTCGGCCATCTGCCGGAATGAGACCGTGTTGACCAGCGCCAGCGTCGGCATGTACAGGATCATGTACGCGAGCAGACACGGATAGAAGACGGAGAATTCCCGCGCGCTCGACAGAACGTACAGCAAGACTGCGCCGGCCAGGTGAAAGGCGCCGAGGAGACGCTCTGCATTGAAGTAGCGGTCGGCGACGAGTCCGACGATGAACGGCGCGATGATGGCGCCCCAGGACTGGGTGGAATAGGCCAGGGCCGTCTGCGCGCCGCTCGCGTGCAGGTTGGATGCGAGATAACTGCCCATCGTCACGAACCAACCACCCCAGATGAAGAACTCCAGGAACATCATGATGCACAGACGCGCTCGGGTCAGGGTGCTCACTGGATCATTCCTCGGCAATCCACCCTGGCGCGACGGGCACGCGGTCGCTACCAGGCTCGAAAGCACTCACACCGCGACCCACACGGATCCGGCCTGCGCGCTCGCCACGGCCTGCGCAACGAACTGCAGTCCACGCACTCCGTCCCGCGCACCTGGATAGTCCAGCACAGGCGGCTCACTGCGGCCCACCCGCCGGACATCCTGCATGAAGGCCCGATAAATGTTGGCAAAGGCCTCGATATACCCCTCGGGATGGCCGCCGGGAGTCCGGGTCATCGCTCTTGCCGACTGGGCCATGTAGCCCTGCCCCGTCCGCAGCAACTCCCAGGGCTTGCCCGCTGGCTTGAGGATGAGCGTGTTGGGCTCCTGTTGATGCCACTCCAGCCCGGCCCGCGTGCCGTAGAGGCGCATGGACAGTCTGTTCTCCTCGCCGCAGGCGATCTGCGAGCACACGAGAGTGCCCCTCGCTCCGCCCCGCAGCCTCAGCAGCACGCTGGCGTCATCGTCAAGCCGGCGACCCGCCACGAACGTGCTCAGATCCGCACTGAGACTCTCCACGGGACGCTCCGCCACGAATTCGAGCAGACTGAACGCATGCGTACCGATGTCGCCGATACAGCCTCCCAGGCCGGCGCGCTTCGGATCGGTTCGCCACAGCGCCTGCTTGTTGCCGCGTGCCTCCAGCGGCTCCATCAGCCAATCCTGCGTGTACTCGATCATCACCCGGCGCAGCTCACCCAGCTGCCCCGTCCGCACGAGCTCACGCGCCTGCCGCACGGCCGGATACCCCAGATAAGCATGCGTGAGCGCAAACATCAGGCCGCTACTCTGGACGAGGCGCACGATGGACTCCCCCTCACCGACGGTCAACGCCAGGGGCTTGTCGCAAATGACGTGGATGCCGGCTGCCAGAAAAGTCAGGGCAACCGGGAAGTGCAGGTCGTTTGGCGTTGCAATGATGACGAAGTCAATCCCGCTCTCGTGGGCAGATTCGGCTGCGGCCATCGCCTCGTAGGAGGTGTAGACCCGCTCGAGACGCCAGTCCGCCGCGCTTTGCCGCGCCACCTCGGGATCGGAGGACAAGGCGCCCGCGACAATCTGCGCCTCGCCATCCAGCTCCGCCGCAATCCGGTGCACCGACCCAATGAAAGCGCCGCGGCCGCCGCCGACGATGCCGCCTCGCAGCCTTCGCGAAAGAGTGTGGGCACTGCTCATGGTGGGACGCGCCTCGGGCATCAGCTGGCCATCCGTTCAGTGCGGACGGCGCGTCAGGTGGACCTTGCCGTCAGCGTCGCGATTCAGCTGCACGTCGAAATGCTCGCCGCGGAAGCTGACGTTCTTCAGGGTCATCGATTTCCAGCTGTCCGGCAACACCGGCGCGTACGCCTGTCTCAAGCCCTGGTCTTCGATCCGCAGCCCCGTCAGGCCATACACGAAGCTCTGCACGAAACCGGCCGAGGTCGCGAGAATGTAACCGGCATTGTTGGCCGCGGTCTCGCTGCGCACGTTGAAGGGAGGTTTCAGAAAGCCGACCAGATTGCGGTCGATCCACTGACCGGCGACGTTGCCCTCTCCCAGCTCCGCGGCGTGCACGGCCAGCATGACCATCATCATCTCGTTGGGATCGTTGCCGTGAACCTTGAGCTCCTGAAGTTGAAATTCGAAATCATTGCGCCTCACGCGAGGCGACATCGGCAGGTCCAGATTCGGATAGGCGAGCCATGAGAGCGAGGAGCCCATCCAGGTGACCTTGTCGTGCGGTACGCTCGCATCAAAGTCCAGATGCCGCTGCTCCTGCTCGGAGAAGGGAATGTACAGGTGTCGGGCGATCTGACTCCAGCGCGGATCCGGTTTGACACCGACCTTCCCGGCCGCGGCAACCGCGATATCGAGCGCCTTGCGCGCGGCGGCATTCGTGAAGGAATCGTTCGGCACGTCGTCGTAGGCCTCATCGGGAGAGGTGACGTGGTGAATCTCGTAACGGCGCAGCGCCTCGTTGTAGGTGACGCGGCTCACCCAGAACTCGGCAATCTCGCGAATGACCGGCCAGCCGTGGCTCCTGAGCCAGTCCGTATCGCCGGTGGCCAGGTAGTATTGCCATTGCGCGATGGCGATGTCGGCGTTGACGTGAATCTCCCGGTAGACACCGTACGCGAAGTACGGCGTGTAATCCACGCCAGTCTCCGGGTCCGCCTCCCAGGGGTACATCGTGCCCTTCACGCCGTACTGGCGAGCCCGTTCGCGCGCCGGCTGCATCGTGCGATCCCGGAACATGATGATGGGCTTGGCCCTGTCGGGGTGCAGAAGCAGCAGAGCCGGAAACACCCACGAGTCGCTGTCCCAGAATGCGTGGCCCGCATAGTTTGGCGTCAGGGCGCACGCTCCCATGGGCCATGCGGTCCCCACAGTGGTATTGGACAGCAGGTAGTACAGATCGGAGTGTAGCGCCCGCTGCGCATTCGGATCTCCCTCGACCTGGATGTCCGATTGCCACAGCGTGTGCCACGCCGACCGGTGGGCCTCGAGCAGCCGATCGAAGCCCGACTCGCGGGCTGCCTTCGCCGCAGCAACCATCTCGCGCGAGTCACCGCCCCACCCCTGCCGGGAGATCGCCACGTATTTGGAAAAAGAATACGTCCTGCCCTGCTGAACCGGCACACCGATGCGCAGGCCCAACTTGTAAGGAGTGCGTACGACCTGAACGGACGCCGGATCGGCGTCGGAAGGGAGTCCGATCGCCGCCGCCTCCGCCATGTTCAAGCCCTCCTCGGCCTTGCCATCCAGCCAGAAGGTCCGATCGTGCTCATCGGCACTCTGAGAGACCACGTGTGTGTAACCGTAGTACCACACAGGTGCGCGGTCAGGCGTGGCGTGATTGACGGGCTCGAGCACACTCATGTTGTTCGCGGCTACGGCGTCCAGCATCTGGTCGCCGGTCATCGTGCGAATCGGGAAGCGGGGCTGGTGCGGCGCCCAGAGCGTAAACCAGAGCTCGAGCTGCACTTCTCCGCTGAAAGCAGGCGTGATGGACAGCTGTGTGGCCGCGAGATGGGGCGAGGCCTGGCTGACGAACGTGACGACCCGGATGTCACTGCTTCTCTTGCTGTCGTCGGTATACCGATAGCTCGTCGTCAGGGTGCCATCGTGCATGTCCAGGGTCTGACGGTAGTCGGCGAAGCTCTTGGCATCCACCTTCACGCTGTTGAGCCAGAACTCCCCGGCGGTGGTCTTGCCTGTGCTGTAGTCGATGCCGGTCCAGCCCGGAATCGCGGCGGGCCGTGCGATGTCCTCGCGGGCGTAGTCCATGAACGCGACCATGTAGGCCAGGTTGCTTTCAGTGCCGCGAGGCCCGGCCATCGTGGACAGGTATCCGTTGGCCAGATAAGTGGGGAAATACGTCGGCAGATCACTGCTGGTGGCCGTCATCAGAAAGCTCGGATCCCCTTCCGCGGCTGCTGCGCCTACCAGACAGCACAAGAGGCAGCCCAGCGACGCTGCGGTCCATCCCCGCCTCATGAGCCGGCACCGTGCATGTCAGCCTCCGATCCGCAATGCCTTGGCTTCGAAGGCGCCCAAGTGCAAAGGCAAGCCGCCGTCCGGGCCGAGGTCCAGTGCGGGGGTCTCCGGTTCCAGCGCATCGCGCGCCCTCGCGCCCTGCGCGGCGCCATGGATCTGGACGGTCTCATCGACCGGGGTGGCCCCGAAGTTGATTGCCGTGACCTCCGTTCCCCGATTCTCGGGTAGCTCGTGCACGAGCACCAGCAGCCCTTTGGAGCGCACATCCGGCACATCGGTCAACCGGGCGGCATACAGGCGCATGTCGGCTCGCGCCCTCAGCAGGCGCTGCAGCTGCGAGGCAAACGAGTCCGGCTTCCTGAGCTGCTCGGGCAGCGAGCCATACAGAGCCACCGCGCGCGGCAGGCCGGCCGCCGATCGAGTCGCCTTCGGATTGGATCCCACCAGGTCGTACGCACCGCGGTTGATCCAGCGGGTATCGCCGTCGGCGATCCGCTCATGAACCGTTGCGGCCGGCAGTGTCAGGGCGCCAACCAGATCCCAGCCCGAAAGCGCGAACACGCCGGGCTGCATGGCATTGAAGAAAGCCAGCAGCAGATGCCGCTTGCGGATCTTGAGTTTGTCGGCGGCCTTCAGTTTCGAGAGGTCGCGGATACCGAGCGTCGCGGCGATGAAGCTCGCGGTCGTACAGGCCACCCCACTGCCAAATCTCAGGTTGTAGGGAGCGCGCGGACCGGTGAGCGCGTCATACATGTCACGATGCACCATGTCGCGCAGCTCGCGACCCGATACTTCGCTGCCGCGAAACTGATACATCTCCTGCTCGTGCGGACCGCTGAAGTGAGCCATCCCCCCGGTCAACTCGTCGTGGTTCTGCAGAGCGTGTATCAGCCGCCCCGGATCGACGCCGTACTGACGCATGAGCCGATACATCAGGCGCAGCAATTCCGCATCGCCCGTCAGCAGGGCGTGGTCGTACACCGGCCGCGTCACAAAGTCGTACGACAGATCTGGCCCCCCCTCGAGCATCTCGTGCATGCTCTCGAGGGGCGAGTCGAGCTCCTCGAACGTGAATCCCCCGAGTTTGCGCACCATGTCTGCGATCAGCTGGTTCGCCGTCACGGACAGAGGGTGCCCCGCCCACCACACACGGCCCTGCGGGTCGCGCTCGATGCCCAGAAGCGCGTTGGCATCCAGCCGCACCATCCGGTCGCCCAGCGCGCCGATCTCATCCACTGCGTCGCCGATCACGAGTCGCTCGGCGGCGAACGAGGGATCGAGCCAGTTCAGCGTGGGCTGGCCTTCCTTGAAGTAATGCAGATACACCCACCGGCGCTGCACGCCGTCCACTCCCCGGACCACATCCGTGGCGCTCCAGTCCGTGACCTTGACTCCGGGCTGGTAGAAGATCCCGGAGTGGAGCTGTCCGACGATGTAGCCCTTGGCCTGCAGGGCATCCACGGTTGCCGGACTGAGGTTGACCGAGTCGTGTCCCGGCGCCACCGGCGGCAACAGCCCCCAGTCCCCAGGCGGGATCTGCACCATGTGGTAGATGCCGGGATAGTCTGCATAGGCACGCTCGGCCAGGCGGAAGTCTGCGCCCTTACCGGTATGGCCGGGAATGATGTCGCCGATCACGATGGCGCCATGGCTGGTCGCGGCTGCCACCATTGCCTTGTATTGCGGCTCGGTGCCGAAGTCCGGATCGATGTCGAAGCTGATGCGATCGAAATTGCCGTCGACGGAGGGCGTGTAGTCCAGATCGTGTATCCCGCCCGAGCGTTTCATCGGACCGGTGTGAATGCCCTGAATACCGATGGTCTGAAAGGCACGCCAGAGGCGCTCATCCGCCAGCGTGGCGAGGACCGATTCCCCGGAGGCCGCTGCGATGGTCGACGCCGGATAGGCCGTAAACCACACGGAGGCCTGAGCTACCGCCGCACGCGGCTGAGGTGTTCCGTAGGGATGCTGCCACTGGGCCGAATTTCCCGAGTAACGCCTGGCCAGTTCCTGCGCCTGATGCAGCATCGAGCGCTCTTCGAGCCAGTGTATGTAGGCGGGGCCTTGCGCGGACATCACCTCCGCAGCGGGGCTTGGTGCCGGTTGAGACACACCGGCTCCCAGAGCCGGCAGGGCGGTGCACAGCAGGGCTGCGAGGCAAGTCCAGAGGTATTTCATAGTGGGCGGCAGTGTGCTACTCGACTGCGGCAAATCTCAATAAGCCACGGCGAGCTGTCGGGCGCATCGGACCATTCCAGCACGGCGACAGCGCCGGAGCCGCGCCGCCGCTCATCGCCAGCTCACCTCGACCCGATCCCGGATGGAGCGCTTCGGCAGCTGCACGACGGCGACTGCCGTCGCCGGGTCCCAGGTCGTCAGCGAAGTCGCCTGCCCGTCCACGGAGACCGTCCTGGGCTGCTCGCTGGTGTGGAGATGCAGCTCGTAGGCGCGTTCCTGGACCTGCCCCTGAAAAGAGCCTCGGACCGGCCCGATCCTCAGGTGGTGCTCGCCATCGTGGTCGGTCGCGTAGCGCAGGGTCGTCACCGCGTAGGCGCCCTTGTCGTAATCGAGCGAGAGGCCGTCGTCCTCGTACAGATCGAAGCTTCCCTCTCCGGATCCAAAGACATTCAGGATCAGCGTATCCAGTGGCCGGGCATCCGAGTAATCGCTGGGCGGCTGCTCCGGAATCAGCGCCCCTTCCCGAACAAACACCGGCGTCTCGTCCACGCCATAGTGTGCCGTGAAGGTCCTGCCCCCCTCGTAGCCCTTGCCGCTGAAGAAGTCGATCCAGCGACCCGGTGGCAGATAGATGGTCTGATTGCCGCTGGGGTCGAGTACCGGAGCGACCAGCATCTGCGCTCCGAAGAAATACTCGTGCGAGTGGCGGTAGGCCTCGTCCATCCGCGGGTATTCCAGGTACAAGGGTCGTAGCACGGGCACCGACTCCAGGTGCGCAAGCCAGCTGTAGGTGTAGATGTAGGGGATCAGCTGCGTACGCAGCGTGAAGTACTTCTTCATGAGGGCGATGCCCTGGTCGCCGTAGGTCCATGGCATCCGCAGGTTGCCTTCGCGCGGGTTCTCGTGTGCGCTGTGCATGCGCAGGATCGGACTGAAGGTCCCGAACTCGATCCAGCGCGCGTACAGGTCGAAATCGATCTTCTCGCCGTGGAATCCGCCGATGTCATGACTGATGTAGGGAATCAGCACGTTGCCGCCACGCGCCGTGAAGGCAACCTCGTAGGCGAGGACGGGCCACTGCGAATACGTGTCGCCGGTAAAGTAGGCCGGATAGCGTTCGCTGCCCCAGTCGCCATAACGCCCGAGGATGAAGCCCCTGTGGCCGCTCTGTTGCCGGGTGTAGTCGAAGAACACCTTGTTGGTCCAGAGCTGCTTGTTGAGCCCCGGCATGTCCGCTGCGCCGCTGCCGCCATCGACCCACCAGAAGTCCACACCCTCGTGCATCAGCGGCCCGTGCAGATCCCGCATGGAGACTTCCGCCTGCTGTTGATTCGACAGATCGAAGTAGATGCGCCTGGGCGGCTCGACATCGCCGATCGCCGCGGGGGCCAGGATCAGCCCGCCACCGTCCTCGCCTTGCTCGACACGCAGCACGATGAGGTTCTCACGCCCGGGCTGCACGTAGGGGGTGATGTCGGCGTAGGTCAGCCGTTGTGGCCAATGGATCCTGCTCGGAGTCGCCTCCCGTCCGTTGACGAACAAGCGGTAGGTTTTCCTGACTTCCCCCAGGGTGAGATACAGCTTCTCGGGAAGTCGCGGCGGCAGACGGACCGAGGCCCGATACCAGCCCGTGCTGCCCTCGTATCCCTGCTCCTGCCAGGTCGGTCCGATGTGGATCGGCTTCCAGTGCACCGCTGTCTTGCCTGTGTACCAGCGCTGGGCGAGACCCACGTCGTGCGGATCGGGGGCGAAGGACCACTGCCTGGAGAGATCGAGGTCGAACGACGGTGCACGCGGCGGCGGTCGGCCGAGATCGCGCAGCACCTGCGGTGCATGACTGTCGCTGAACGACAGGATGCTCTCTTCGGTATTGATGTACCCCGGGTGGTCGTTGAGGCTCAACTTGACGCCCTGGCCGTGCAGCCAGTCCGAGAACGCCTGCGGGTGGGGGATCAGGGGACTCCAGTCGTATCCGCCCTCCCAGCCGTAGTTGTGCCACGCGAAGTCGAGCACGAAGGTGTCGAACGGAATGTGACTGCTGCGCATACGGGAGACCTCGGCCTCGAGGTACTGCTGGTCGTAGCGCTTGAAATCGGGGTTGCGGGATTCCTCGCTGCCGGGGAAGTACTCGAAGTTGAGATCGGTGATCATCGGGCCCAGGGTGTAGCGGGGAATCATCGGGACGGCGCCGCACAGCCGTGCGTATTGCCGCAGGACCTGCTGATAGTCCGATTTGTAGACGAAGAGATACCAATCCTGCGAATTCGCCGCCGCGCGCGGCTCGATCCACGTCCGCTGTGCGTTCCACACGGGTGTGTGACTGTCATCGATGAACGCGTAGCCCGCACGGCTCAGAAGACCGGGCTTTGCCTCGGGCAATACCAGGTCGATGCCGGGGATCGCATCATGCACGGGTGTCTCGGTGTCCGGCCGCCCCGCCGGCAGATTGTCCTCACTGATGTTGTCGAGCGAGTACGGCAGTCCTCCGAGGTTCAGCGGGTCCTTCTCGCCCGGACGCCAGCTGCGGGAGCTGCCTCCGGAATCCTTCCAGGTCACCTGGAGATTGGTCGCGGAAAACTCTCCCGAGCCGAGACGGTAACGAACGGTCACCTCGCCACTGGAGGCGGTCAGCCAACCGTCCTTTTGCATCGTCCGGACGCGGACATCGGGCCAATCACGCTTCTGCACGACTGCCGTCGGCGCGTCGACGAAAGCGCCCGGCGTTGCATATTCCATCCGCACCAGAGAGGGAGCCAGGAACTCGAAACGAGCGTTGCCGGCGACCACGGTGGGGCCGCTCTTCTTGCCCGAGCAGCACGCGAGCAGGCCGGTCAGTACAACGAGGAGCAGCCGCATACTCATCTTCAATGCACCTGGCGCGTGAGGTGCGCCAGTCCGTCCGTCCCGCGCGCGATGCGGACATCCCAATGCTGGCCGCGGAATGCGATGTTTCGCAGAGTCAGCGAATTCCAGCCGGCCGGCAGAACGGGCGGATAGGCTTCGACCAGTCCGGCATCGCGGATCCGCAGGCCGGTGAAGCCGAACACCAGACTCTGGATGTAACCACCGGAGCCGGTGAGGAAATAGCCCGTATTGTTGGTCGCGGTCTCCGTGCGAACGTTGAACGGCGGCTTCAGCGTACCGCCGCTGAGGTTGGTGTCGAACCACGCCGTGGCCTCGGCGCCTCCTCCAATGGTGTCCGCGGCAATTGTCCGGGGAGCGATGCCCATGCTGACCCGCCCCACCGCCGCGGTCGTGCCTGGGCCGACGCCGTACTCGTAGTCATTCCGGCGCAGAGTGGGTTCCATGAGGAGATCCAGGGAGGGCAGGAACAGCAGAGAGACCGGACCGCCGCCGAAATCATTGCCTCGCGGCACCACTGCGGGATCGAAGGGCAGGTGATGCTTTCCATCCGGCGCAAGCGGAACGTACAGCTCGCGGGCGATGCGACCCCAAAGCGGATCCGCATGCTCGCCGATGACCCGGGACGCCGCCACGGCCGTGCGCAGAGCCTTGGCGGCGGAGAGGTTGGTGAAGGTGTCATTCTGGATGTCCGTATTGGACTCCGAGACTGAGGTGACGTGCGTGATCGCATATCGCCGGTGTTCGCGGTCATAGCTCGAGCGACTTGCCCAGAATCGGGCGACCTCGCGGATCACCGGCCAGCCGTGCATGCGCAACCATGCCCGGTCGCCCGTCGCCAGAAAGTACTGCCATTGCGCAATCGCCACATCCGCGTTGACGTGAATCTCGCTGTCGCCGAGCACATACGCAAAGTGGGGCGTCTGCTCGGTACCGTTCGCCGGGTCGGACTCCCACGGATACATCGCTCCGGCATAACCGTGCTGGTGCGCCCGCTGTTCGGCAGCTGGCAGCGTGTGCTCCCGGAAGACGACGAGCGACCTGGCACGCTCGGGATGCAATAACAGCAAGGCGGGGAATATCCAGGTATCGCTGTCCCAGAATATGTGGCCGGCGTACCCGGGCGTCAGCGCACAGGCCCCGAGCGCCCAAGCCGTGTCCGCAGTCGAGCTCGCCAGCAAATAGTAAAGCTCCGAATGGATGAGCCGTTGCGACCTTGCGTCGCCTTCGATCTGGATATCGGATTGCCACAGGGCGCGCCATGCCGCGCGATGCTCGTTCAAGAGTGGCTCGAAGCCGCTTTGCCTCGCCTGCCTGACGAGCGTCAGATCTTCCTGTAGGTCACCGCCCCACCCCGCGCGCGAGAGCGCCACGTACTTGTTGAATGAATACGTGCGCCCTCGCTCGACTTTCACGCTGATGTCCAGCGCGAGCCGATAGCGATCACGGTGCACGGACACCGATTCAGGACGCACCCCCTCGGGCATTGCAACAGCGGTGGCCATCGCCATGGCGGCACCCTGCTCCGCCTGACCGTCCAGCCAAAGTGACAGGGACTCACTGTCCCCGTCGCTCGTCCCGATGACTGTGTGGCCCGGATACCAGATGGCCGCGCGGTCGGCCCCCGAAGGTGCCTGGGGCTGGAGTCGCAAGCCGTTGGCCGCCACCGCCTCCTCCATCTCGGGACCGCTCAGCTGGGCCAGTGGAAACCGCGGGGCGTAAGGTGCCCAAAGCGTGAGTGCGAAAGATAGTTGCACCACACCGTCGTAGTCCGGCGTGATCTGGAAGCGCGTCGCGGACAGATGCGGTGAACCTTGGCTCACGAAGGAAGTGACCTCGATATGGGTTTCCCGGCCGCGGTCGAGGTAGCGGTAATCGCTCGTCAGCATCGCGTCGTGCAAGTCGAGGGTCTGTCGATAGTCGCGGAAGTACTGGGCGCTTAGCGGCACGCGGTTGAGCCACGCGAAATCCGATCCCGCCGCTCCAGCGCTGAAATCGATCTCCGCCAGCCCAGGCACAGCCGCCGGGCGTGAAACGTCGCCGGGCGAATAGTCCATGAAGCCTGCCAGGTAGGTGCGCGCCGGCTCGGTTCCGCGGGGCGTGCTCAAGGTCGAGACGTAGCCATTTGCAAGGTAGCCCGGGAAGTACGTGGACAGGTCATCCAGGCTGGCGCTCAGGCGAAAGCTCGCATCGGTCTCGCAGCGCGCGCCCGGGGCGCAGATGACCAGCAGCACGTTGACCGCGGCGCACGCGGCAATCGCAGCCCGACTCATGTCGTCTTTCGTCTGGCGATCGGGTGAAATCCAAGACCTTACTCTGCCGGCTCGAGCCGGCGCAACCTGCAGTGAATGGCAGGAAGAACCGACACCTGCGCCCTCAGCCAGCCATGTTGCGGCCCAATCGCCGCATCAACCTCAGAGCGGCCTGCCTCTCCGGCTGTGAAAATCCTTGCAGCAGCCGATCCTGCCTGCGCCGGACGACGATGTTGAGAGTATTGAAAAGCGCGCGCCCCTTGTCGGTCAGGAACACCTCGACATAGCGTCCATCGCCCACGCCCGACACGCGCCGAAGGTAACGTTCCTGCTCCATCTTCATCAGCGCCCGGCTCAGAGCCGACTGCTGCAGCATCGCGCGAGCGGTGATCTCGTTCACGGTGATGCCATCACCCATCGCGAGAACGGCGAGGATGCGCCAGCGCGTCGCGTTGATGCCTTCCTGGCGGAGCTTCTCGACGAGGTCGAGGTGCAATTGATACGCCAGCCTGGCAATCAGGTGCGGTAGAAAGTCATCGAACCGCTCCCTGCCGCCATCACCTCGCGACGGTTTGCGCCTGGTTGATTTGCGCATGCAGAAGGCCGCTCATCCCGGAGCGTACTCTTCCCGCAGCTCCCTCATCGCGGCGACGAAGGTTTCGACGTCGTCCTCGTTGTTGTAGAAATGGTGGCTCGCCCGCAGGTTGTTGTCGCGGTACGAGGTGACGATGTCGCGTTTCAGAAGCTCGGCCGACAGGCGACTGACGTTGCGTGAGGGTACGCAGACGGTTGCTCCACGACGCGAGTCGTCGCTCGGTGTGATGCTCGCCCAACCGATTTCCTGCAGGCGGCGCATGCACAGTCGCGTCAGCGACAGGTTGCGCGCTTCTATCGCCCTCGTGCCGACGCTCAGAAGCAGCTTCAGGCCCGCCTCGCTGGCGTAACAATTGGGCACTGCCGGTGTGCCGGCCTCTAATCGACGCGCCGTCGGTGCCGGCCGGTTCGCCGTGATATCCATCGCGTTGATGTCCGCCTGGGCCCACCAGCCGCTGTTCGTCGGCACCAGCGCCGGAATGAGCGACTCCCTGACGTACAGAAACCCGAGGCCAGCGGTACCCAGCAGGTACTTGAGCATGCCACCCACGGCGAAGTCGAGGTCGAGCGCCTTGACGTCGATGTGCAACGACCCGACTGACTGGTAGCAGTCGAGCAGCAGCTTCGCGCCCCTGGCATGCGCCAGTCGGGCGATCGCGGGAATATCCAGCCGCGCTCCGTTGCGAAAACAGACATGCGTGATGGCCACGAGCTGCGTGCGCTCATCGATGACCGACTCGAAGCTCTCCGGCGGGATATAGCCGTCCGCGGCGCGATGCACGTGGACTACTCGCGCTCCCCGCGGCTCCTGCGCGTGCCAGATCTGGGCGTTGGTGGGGAATTCGAAATCGCTGACCACGACCTTGTTGCGAGGGCCGTCGAATCCGAGGGCGCTCGCCACCGCATTCAGACCGGCGGACACGGAGGCGGTCACGGCGACCTCATCGGCAGAGGCGCCCAGCAGAGTCGCCACGAGCGACCGGACCGCCTCGTTCTTCGTGACCCAGACATCCCAGTTGGCGCCGACCGCCAGCCGGTCGTCCATATACGCCTCGAACGCGGCCTTGACGTCGTTGGCGAGCGCGCAATACGAGCCGCTGTTCAGGTAGGTCTTGCGTTGCAGAACCGGAAATTCCCTGCGCAAGGCTGCGAAATCAGGCATGGGGCTTCCTGGGGAGCTCTAGCGGGCGGTTATCATATGCATTTTCATATATCTCTTCAAACGAGCCCGCGCCGCTCGCAGGCAGGTCCGCGGAACGCATCGTGGTCGGGGAAAATGACTTGCGGATTACCCGGAGATTCGCCCATTCATCAGCGACTTGCCTTGAGCCTGCGGCGGTGAGCGGCCTGCTTTGCACGGTTGCCGCAGATCGCCATGCTACACCAGCGTCGCGCGCGCCCCCGCGTGTGATCGGCGAAGAGCAGCGTGCAAGCGGGTCCTTCACAGGACTTCACATACGTGAAGTCCTCCGAGCACACAAATTGCGCCAGCATTTCGGCGATCGGGAGCAGTAGCGCCTCGGGGGCGCGCCACCGGCGCGCGGGCCGCAGCTCGAAGCATCGGCCACCCTTGTAAGTAGCCGGTGTGATCTGACTGAAAGACTCGTCGCGCTTGAGGAGGCGATTGAGGGGCTCGAGCTTCCTGAAGTCATCCAGCGCGAGGGGTCGCCCCTGGTGCTTGCGCACGAAGCTGCGAAACCACTCGCGGAGCTCTCGTGCCTGCTCGGCCACTCCATCCAGCTCGCCGGGCTTGTGCTCCGTGCGCATCCGCTCCAGTACGGGCTCGGGCACGAGGTGGGCCTGTCGCAACCAGTTGATCAGGCCCTGGCCGTCGATCAGCCAATCGACGCGGGCATCAACGGGCGTCGCCACCGAATTCAGAAAATCGAGGGCGGGCGCATCGGCAATGAATATCGCGGGAGTATTCGACATGGCCAACCTGAGGCTGGACTAGTAACCCATTAAATAATCCTTGACAGGTTACGACGCAAGATCATAACCTCTCAATGGCATTCAAAACGGTTACTAGCCGAGCCAATACAGCGGGGCATTGCAATGGGTACGACCGACCTGAGCGTGGTTCTGGCGCATGGCGCGTGGGCGGATGGATCCCCGCGCGACGTACCCAGGCGTAGTGATTGATGGCATCAGAATCGACTGTCGGTTACCCAGCTGAAGGAGCCACGTTTATGACTTCCGCCAGATATCGCAAGATTCGCGTCGACGGCATCAGCATTTTCTATCGCGAAGCCGGGCGCCCCGGCGCGCCGAAGCTGCTCCTGCTGCACGGCTTTCCGACCTCGAGTCATATGTTTCGGGATCTCATTCCCCTCCTCGCCAACGACTTCCACCTGGTTGCCCCTGACCTGCCGGGGTTCGGCCTGTCCGACTTCCCGGGTCGCGGACTCACCTTCGAGCGAATCGCCGAGACGATCGACCGTTTCATCGAATCGGTGGACTTCGATCGATATGCACTCTATGTATTCGACTACGGCGCCCCGACCGGTTTTCGACTTGCCGTCAAACATCCTGAACGCGTCACCGCCATCATCTCGCAGAACGGCAACGCCTACGTGGAAGGGCTCAGCGAGGGCTGGAGCCCGATCCGGGCCTATTGGGACGACCCTTCCGCGGCCAATCGCGAAGCGCTGCGCAAATTTCTCGCACCCGAGACCACGATCTGGCAATACACGCACGGCGTGCCGGATGTGACCGCCGTCTCTCCCGATGGCTATTCTCTCGACAATTTCTACCTGAGCCACCCGGGGGTTGCCGAAGTGCAGCTCGATCTGCTGGGCGACTACAAGAGCAACGTCGCGCTGTACCCGAAATTTCAGGCTTACTTTCGCGCCCATCGGCCCCCGCTGTTGGCTGCATGGGGAAAGAACGATCCCTTCTTCCTGCCGGCCGGCGCGGAAGCGTTCAAGCGTGACTTACCGGAGGCCACCGTGCACTTCTTCGACACCGGTCACTTCGCGCTGGAGACCCACTCCACGGAGATCGCGAGGGCCATTCGCGAGTTTCTGGCGCGCTCGACCCAGAGGCGCTAGCCGCGCACCTCCATGCCGCAGCAGGTAAGCGGCGGGGGCGACGGAGAAGTCTCATCGCAGCCGGCGCCCTCGCCGCCCATTGCAGGCGCCAGGGGGTCGTCAATCGGTTGCTGCACTGCGTGCACCGGGGCGGCCCTGGCGGTGATAAGCTCTCGGGCGGCGCTCACGCCCTCTGGCCAGCGTCCAATTGCATGTTGCCTGCAATGTTTCTGGCCAAACGAGGGTCTCTCTATCCAGAAAAGCCAAACACAACACCCTCTTTGAGGAGTCCATCAATGAATGAGCCAAAGATGTCGGCATCCATACGGCGGCACGCCGTCGGAGCGTCGATGTTCATGACTGCATTGTTATTGCTGACCGGCGCCGCCAGCGCCCAGACGACGAATGACTTTGCCACGGGCAACATGCACTTCGATGCGCACGACATGGACACGAACCATGACGGCAAGATCAGCAAGGACGAGATGATGGAGTACGGAAGCAAGCTATGGGGCATGATGGCCAAGGACTCCCCGAGCATTTCCGTCAAGGATGCCGCGAAGGATTTTGCCCAGGGCAACCTGCGCTTCGACGCACGCGCCATGGACACCGATCATGACGGTACGATCACCAAGGACGAATTCATGAAATATACGGAGCGGAAGTTCGACAAGATGAAGGGCGCGGATGGCATGGTTTCCGTTGCGGATGCCTCCGTTGCGTTCAGTCAGGGAAACAGGCCGGACTCCAAGAAGTCGCCGAAGTAAGCGGGCGCGCCGTCAGCGTGCCAGTCCGTCGAACTCCCGGCGCAGCCGGGAGTTCGACTTTTCACTGGTGCAACGGCTCACCCTGTCCGAGATCCGCTCGATGTTGCAGCAGCCCAAAGTGTGGAAGCTGGGTTTTGAGCGAGCTGGACGACCTATGCTGTGGAGCCTCGGCCACGCAAGCTGATCTGAGCCGCGCGGCTCGTGAGCCAGTGGCCCAGCTCGCGGCGTAGTGATAGAAAGGGCAGGGCCCGTTCAGGCGTTCTCATCACCGACCCGATTCGACCCAAATGCCGTTCTCGACGCGAAGAGCACAGCCCGATGAGAGCGACCGCCTCTTCGATATCTGGTGGCGATCCGCTTCGGCGACCCATACCTTCCTCAGTCTGGAGGACCTTCAGACCCTTGCTCCGGCGGTCCGTCAACTGGACCTCGCGAGCCTGGACACCTGGGTCCTGTGCGAAGGCGCCGGTGGCCCGGTCGCCTTCCTCGTGCTCGCTGGAGCCCACATAGAGGCGCTCTTTGTCATTCCCGAGTGGATAGGGCGTGGAGCCGGCACTGCGCTGCTCCGCCATGCACACTCACTGCACGAGCGCCTGTCGGTCGATGTCAATGAGCAAAACATTGCCGCGGTCAGCTTCTACCGTGCCAGGGGCTTCGTCATCCGCGGACGATCCGAAACCGACGGCGAGGGAAGGCCCTTCCCCCTGCTGCACTTATCCGAAGAACCCCTCAGCGCAGGCGCCGGCTGAGGAAGTCTTCGGTGAGCCGCCAGGCTGCCTCCGCGGCTACGGCGTCATAGGTCTTTCCCTGGTTGAACAGCGGCTGCGCAAAGGCATGCACCGCACCCGGATATACGTAGATCTCCGCGCCAATCCCGGCAGCGTCGGCCGCTTTGGCGAAGGCTGATGAATCCTCCAGCGCCGACCCGTCTTTCGAGCCCGCCACGAGCAGCACCGGTCCGCAGAGGGCGCGAAGGCGTTCGGAATCCTTCGTCGTCTCTCCGTACCACAGCACGGTCGCCCGAACGGATTTGTTACGCAGTGCCGCCGCAAGAGCATGCCGAGTGCCCATGCTGAAGCCCATGACTGCAATCTTGCGCGGCCGGTCATCAAGTGACCTGATCGCCGCGTCAATCTTCTCACCCGCAACGTTACTGTCGAGTTTCTCGAGAAGCGCCTTGGCCTCCTCATGCGTGTTCGCCGCGCGCCCCTCGTAAAGGTCGACAGCGACCACACAGTAGCCCTGCTTCGCAAGCCGATCCGCTGCTTCTTTATAGAATGGGGAGACACCGAACCAATCATGTACGAGCACAACGCACTCGCTTGAATCTTGCGGGCCAGCCACGTAGCTGACAAAGGGCGTAGAAGACGCGGTGGAAAGGGTCACCGCCCTTGGCGTAGCGAACAGGGGCGCAGCAATGAAGATCATCAGATACGTGGCAAATCCAAGGAATTTCGCTCTCACAATTGTCTCCTCGATTGGCGGGTGTCACCGCCGCTACCGCAAGGGGTTGGTCAAGATCGTGGTGGGACTCAGCTGGACGTGCTCAGCACCTTGTGCATCGCGACTCTTTCATCAGGCGCAGGCAGCAAGCGTCTCTGAAGACTCAACTCCTGAAGCATTTCGCTACCACAGCGCTCGGCTGGAACGATCGCAAATCCCGCCTTCGCGTAGAAGGGCGCGTTCCATGGCAGGTGCCGGTATGTCGTGAGCCAGAGGCCGCGCGCGTGCGTGTTCGCCGCCGCTCCCTCAGCCGCCTTTAGAAGAGCGCTACCGATTCCGCTGCGCATTGCGTGCATGCGCACGGACAGCTGCTCCAGGTACGCATCACCGTCCAGTGATCTCAACGCGGCAAAACCGATGGGTTCCCCCAGCCGCGTCGTCGCGACAAGCACCTTGCCCGATTTCAGGCACTGCAGCCAACGAGCGCGTTCCGCGGCCGCGTACTCGACGCTGTTCTCCTCGGTAAGCTCCATCCCCACCTGATCGAACAACCGCGAGGCATCCAGATCGATCGCACACAGGATCTCAAGCTCACCGATCCCTGCTTCCCGGAGAACAACGGCGGCAGCAGCGGCCTTACGTAGCGGATTCTCCATGAGCTCAACCATTGGAACCTCCATGTGCCTAGGCGAGCTGAGTTTCGAGAAAGCCGAGCAACGAGC
>DASTDD010000180.1:0-3910 GCA_035710545.1 Steroidobacteraceae bacterium | reverse complement strand
GAGCAGGGTGCCGATGGCGTATCAATCAAGCCTTTCGTCAAGCTTTACAGCAAACGGGACATGCGCCGGCTCTTTTCTAAATTTGAGCTAGAAGACATTTCGGTTCATCAGTTGCTCGCCGAGCACTTCTACCCCGAGGCACTTGGTCGTCTCATGCGCCCCGCGATACCCAAACTAGAAGGGGTCATGGGTTGGTACGTTGCGTGCACTGCCAGGAGGCCAGCCTGACCTAAAACAACAACCCGCCGGTCTTTGGAGTTCTTGATTCGGTGAACGCGGGCCGCTCCATCTGGTCCGGCAATCCAACCCACGGGTGGCGGTACAATTCATAATTTGAGCGGGACGGGGCCGGAAAGGCAGGGTCGCCGAATGCGCCGACGGCGACTGCGATGACGTGTGGCGCCTCCTCGTGCGTATACCAAACCGTCGAGCCACAGTGCGGGCAGAAGCGGAAATCGAGGGCGGTGCCATCGTCTCCGATGCGGCGCCAGACGTGGGTCTCGCCTGCCGCGCTGACTCGATCCCTGTGCCAGCGCGCCTGCACGCCGAAGGCGCTGCCGGTGCGCTTCTGGCAGGCCCGGCAGTGACACACTGACACGCCGACCGGCGCTCCCTCGACCGTAACGCGGAGCTGCCCGCAGGAACATGTGGCGGTGCGTTCGATGGTATCGGTCATGCGGTCACCTCCGGCGGCTGAGGGCTGCGCTCACTATGCCGACGACCAAACCTCGCTAGCAAGCCTAGCGGTCCTGACCATCGTCGGGCGGCCGCTTGACAGGCAATTAGTTACTTGCCTATTATTAAGGCAGGTAATTACTTGCATAATAGAGTATGACGGAGCGCCACGAAGCCGACGTACTGTTCAAGGCCCTGGCTGATCCCAGCCGGCGCAAGCTCCTGGACCTGCTGCACGCTCACGATGGCCGCACACTCAATGAACTGTGCAAACCCCTCGACATGACGCGGCAGGCCGTGACGCAGCACCTCGCCCTGCTGGAGGCGGCCAACCTGGTCGCGACGGTGCGGCGCGGCCGCGAAAAACTGCACTTCCTCAATCCGGTGCCACTGCAGGAGATCTACGAGCGGTGGATCGCCAAATTCGAGAAGCCGCGCCTCAAGGCGCTGTCGGACCTGAAACGACGACTGGAGAAAGCCAATGGCTAGATCAACCTTTGTCTACGTGACCTACATCCGCACCACGCCGCAGAAGCTGTGGTCGGCGCTGACCGACGCGGAGTACATGAAGCAGTACTGGTTCGGCGTGCACTGCGAAAGCCAGTGGACCTCCGGATCCCCGTGGAAAATGGTGTCCACTGACGGTCAGATCAGCGACGCCGGCGCGATCGTCGAGGCCGAACCTCCGCGACGCCTGGTGATCCGCTGGCAGCACCAGAGCAAGCCCGAGCTGAAGGCCGAAGGCGAGTCGCTGTGCACGATGGAACTGGAGCCCAGCGGAACGGCAGTCAAGCTCTCGATCACGCACACCATTGAGCGTGATCCCTCGAAATTCTTCACGGCGGTCTCCGGCGGCTGGCCGAAGATCATTTCCAACCTGAAGTCCCTGCTGGAGACCGGCTCTGTGGTTTTACAAGACCCGTACCCGCCGGCGGCCTCCCGCTGACACCCGACCGCGAGCGCCCAGTCCGAGCTCGGCCGGTCGAGGCGCGCGCGGCACCCACTGCCGCTGCGCGGCGCTCTCTCAGGCCTCGTACACCCAGCGGCCCGCGACCATGGTCCGCTCGGGCTTGGCGCCGAGCAGCTCGGCCGGATCGATATGCAACAGGTCACGATCCCACACCACCAGGTCAGCCAGCATGCCCGGCTCGAGCGCGCCCTTGATGTCTTCCTCGAAGGAGGCGTAGGCACCGTGGACCGTCTGGCAGCGGATCGCCTCGGCGACCGTGAGGCGCTGGTTGGCACCCCAGATATGGCCCGTCGCATCCTTGCGCGTGACCTCCGAATACAGCCACAGCATCGGCTCGGCCGGGCTGGCGGTGTAATCCGAGCCCGGCGCCGCCTTGATGCCGGCATCCAGGAAGTCGCGCATGGCGAACATGTGCCTGAGCCGCTCCTCACCGTAGAAATGCATCTTTTCGCCGTGGAAATACACGTAGCACGCGAAGGGCAGCGGGATCACGCCCGCGGCCTTGATGCGCCGCACCAGCTCCGCGTTCACCAGCGTGCAATGCTCGATCCGCAGGCGCGGATCGCGGCGCGGTGCTTCGCGCTGCAGCTGCTCGTACACGCTCAGCACCGTATCGATGGCCACGTCGCCGTTGGCGTGAGTGCCGACCTGCCAGCCCGCCAGATATGCCTTGCGCGCCTCTTCGTACAGCGTCTCGCGTGAGGCACGGGCAATACCGCGGAAATCCCCGAGACCCACGTAAGGCTCGGACAGCAGCGCGGTGCGCTCGGAGATGGAACCGTCGGCAAACAGCTTGACCGCGCCGATCCGCACCCACTCATCGCCGAACCCGGTGTGCACGCCGGCGGCGATCATCTGGTCGAGGTCAGCGTAGTCAATGTGGGTGTAGAAGCGGCCGGAGAGCTCACCGCCGTCACGGGCATCGAGATAGCCCTGGAGAATCGCCGGGTCGCCGTCCGCCTCGCAGGCCGACGTGATGCCGCGGCTCGCGAAGCGCTTCGAGATCAGCGCCGCACCCTTGCGGTAGTCGGCGCGCGCGGGCGGCTTGGCCGTCAGCTTCATGAATACGTCGACGGCCTCCTCGGCCACGCGGCCGTTGTGACGGCCGGCAGCATCGCGGAAGTACTCGCCATGCGGGGGATTCGCGGTGTTCTCATCGACCTTGGCGCGCTCCAGCGCCCGGGTGTTGACGAACGCCGTATGACCGCCGCGGTGATGCACGATCACCGGGTGCTCCGGAGCTGCGGCGTCGAGGTCGGCACGCTCCAGCGGCCGCGGTGTCTTGGTGTCGTCGTACAGGAAGCCGATGACCCACTCCCCCCGCGGCGTGGCGGCGGCCTTGGCATGAATGGCGTCCTTGATGGCCTCTATGGAGTTCATCTCCAGTGCCACCTGCGTCAGCAGCGCGACGCCTCCATCGCAGGGGTGCGAATGCGCATCGTTGAAGCCGGGCGTCACCCGCTTGCCGCCAAGATCGACACGCCGGGTGCCCGGTCCGGCCAGGGCGAGCATCTGCGCGCTGGTGCCCATCGCCAGCACGCGCGCCCCGCTCACGGCCAGGGCCTGCACCTCGGGCTCGCGCATGCTCATGGTGAGGATGGCGCCGTTGTGCAGCACCAGGTCGGGCCGGGTATCCCAGCGCGCAAACGCCGTGGCGCTCGCCGCAGCAGCCGCGCCGAGAAACGCGCGACGGGTCAGGGCCTGGGTCATGACACTCCCTGCGGCCACCGAGAGGGGGCCCGATCGAACATCATGAGGCGCGCGCGCGCAGGCTTGCAAGACCCGCACCTGTGCTTCGGGCCGCGCATCGCGGGCTTCAGAGCGTCCCGAGCTTCCCGTGCACCTCGCGTCCGTCGAGCAGCGTTACCAGCACGTGCGCCTGGGCGATCTCGGTCGGCGGGATGACAAAGAGATTCCGGTCCAGCACGATGAGATCGGCGCTCTTGCCCGTCTCGAGCGAGCCCGTAATCTTCTCGAGGCGATTTGTATAGGCCGCGTTGATGGTGAAGGCGGCGAGCGCCTCGGGCAGGTTGATCCGTTCGGCCGGCAGAAAAGGCGTGCGCGTCTCGCCCGCAGGTCCCATCCGGGTCACGGCGACCTGGATCTCCTCGAGCGGATTGGCGCTGGAGACCGGCCAGTCGCTGCCGAACGCGATGACCGCGCCGCTGCGGTACAGCGTGCCGATCTGGTACAGGCGGGCGGAGCGTTCAGGGCCCAGGAACGGCATCGTCAGATTGGTGATGTACTCGTCTGCGAAGGCCCACA
>DASTDD010000179.1:0-5183 GCA_035710545.1 Steroidobacteraceae bacterium | reverse complement strand
GATCCGTGGCCTGATAGAGGCCGGATTCGTCACGCCCGAGCGCGGGGCCCGCCGCGAATACCGCTTCTCTTTCCGGGACCTGATCGTGTTGCGCGCCGCCCGCGCGCTCATCCAGGCCAAGGTGCCGCGCAAGCGGATCCACCGCTCGCTTCAGGACCTGCGCCGCCACCTGCCTGAGACGATGCCGCTGTCGGGCCTCAGCATCTGTGCCGTGGGCGATCGGGTAGTCGTGCGGGATGGCACGACCCGCTGGCAGGCGGACAACGGTCAGTACCTGCTGGGCCTCGATGTGATTCTCGAGAACGGCGTACTGCACATGGTCGAGCGACCGGGGGTGGTGGACGACCCGGCACCGGCGCGCCAGTCGGGCGCGAAGAGTGCCGAGCAGTGGTTCGCCGAGGCGCTCGAGCTCGAGGGTAACGACCAGAATGCGGCGCGTGGTGCCTACGCGCACGCTGTCAGGATCGACCCACACCACATCGCATCCTGGATCAACTGGGGGCGACTCCTGCATGAAGAAGGCCAGATCCGGGAAGCCGACGACGTCTATCGGCGCGCGTTGGATCAATGCGGGCCCGACGCTCTGCTGATGTTCAACCGGGGAGTGCTCCTGGAGGACCTCGGCAAGACGGGCGCCGCACTCGAGGCGTACCAGGCGGCTATCGAGGAAGATCCGACGCTCGCGGACTGTCACTACAACCTGGCGCGCCTCTATGAAGCGCTCGGGCAGCCGCAACACGCGATCCGGCACCTCGGACAGTACCGCCGCCTGCTCAACAGTCCCGGCCACTGACCGTCGCTCGCGACATGAGCATCTGGGTAGGCACCTCCGGTTACAACTACCCCGAGTGGAAGGGCAGCTTCTATCCGGAGAAGCTGCCGACCACGAAGATGCTGCCCTACTACGCCGAGCGCTTCGACACCGTCGAGATCAACTACACGTTCTATCGCATGCCGAACGAGAAGATTCTCGGCGGCTGGAGCCAGGAGACCCCGGAGCGCTTCAAGCTGACATTGAAGGCCCCGAAGCGCATCACTCACGATGCCCGGCTGCGCGACTGTGAGGACCCGCTGAGCTACTTCCTCCGCGTCGCCGGCACACTCGGCCCGAAGCTGGGCGCGCTCCTGTTCCAATTGCCACCCTACTTCAGAAAGGATCTGGCGCGGCTCGAGGCGTTCGTGCGGATCCTGCCGCCGGGGCTGTGCGCAGCGTTCGAGTTTCGCCACGCCTCCTGGCTCGACGAGGAGGTCTACGCCCTCCTGAAGTCCCGCAATCTGGCCCTGTGTGTCGCGGACGGCGAAAAAGTCTCAACACCGCTCGAGCCAACCGCCGACTACGCGTACTTCCGTCTGCGCGATGAAGGCTACACGGCCGATGACATCATGAAATGGGCCCGCATCATTCGCGAGCAGGCCGGCCGGTGCCGCGAGATCTACGTGTATTTCAAGCACGAGGAAGCCGGCAAGGGCCCGGAGTTCGCGCGCCTGTTGCTGTCAGGACTGCAGGGTGCGGCAGCGCCCGGCCAGACCAATCCTATTGCACCGGTGAGGGCTTGAGCCCCCAGATCTCCTGCGCGTACTCCCGGATCGTACGATCGCTGGAGAAGCGCCCCGAGCAGGCGACGTTGATGATCGCCTTGCCGGTCCATTTCTCACGATCGGCATAGCAGGCATCCAGCTCGCGGTGCGCGCGCCCGTAGGCGGTCAGATCCGCCAGGTGCCGGTAGTAATCGCCGTAGTCGAGCAGTGCCCGCCGGATCGGGCCGAACACGCCCCGGTCGACCGGGCAGAAATGATCGGAGCAGATGAGGTCCAGCGCCTCGTGGGTCTCGGGCTCGTTGTTATAGTGCCAGTGTGGGTCGTACCAACCGGCACCGTCGCTCACCTGCTGTGCGGTGAGCCCGAACAGGAAGAAGTTCTCCTCGCCGGCTGCCTCGGCCATCTCGATGGTGGCCCCATCGCGCGTCCCGATGGTCAGAGCGCCGTTCATCATGAATTTCATGTTGCCGGTGCCGCTGGCCTCGTAACCGGCGGTCGAGATCTGCTCCGAGACGTCGCTCGCCGGGATGAGTCTCTCGGCGAGGCTGACGTTGTACTCCGGAAGAAACAGCACCTTCAGCCGCCCGCGCACGGCCGGATCGGCGTTGATGGTGGCGCTCACCTGGTTGATGAGCTTGATGACCAGCTTCGCGAAGTGATAAGCGGGCGCGGCCTTGCCGGCAAAAAAGAAGGTGTGCGGCATCATCGGATGATTCGGGTTGTGCCGCAGGCGGTTGTACAGAATGACGATGTGCAGGACGTTCAGCAGCTGCCGCTTGTACTCGTGGATGCGCTTGATCTGGCTGTCGAAGATCGTCTCCGGGTCCACCACCTCGTTGCTGGTCGCGCGCAGCCAGCGCGCGAAAGCCGTCTTGGCGGCGTGCTTTGCCGCATGGAACCGCTGGCGGAAGGCGGGATCCTGTGCCAGCGGCAGCAGCTCGCGCAGATGCGACAGGTCGGCGACCCACTTGTCGCCGATCGCATCCGTGATGAGAGCGGACAGCGCCGGGTTGGCTTGCTGCAGCCAGCGCCGGGGGGTGACTCCATTGGTCTTGTTGTTGAATCGCTCCGGAAACAGCTCGGCGAAATCGCGCAGCACCCGGGTGCGCAGCAGGTCGGAATGTATTGCCGCGACACCGTTCGTGCTGTGCGAGCCGACCACTGCCAGGTGCGCCATGCGCACGCGGCGCGTGGCGCCCTCCTCGATCAGACTCACGCGCTGCACCCGTGCCTCATCACCCGGATAACGCCGGCGGACATCCTCCAGAAAGCGGCGGTTGATCTCGTAGATGAGCTCGAGCTGCCTCGGGATCAGCACTTCAAACAGCTCGATCGGCCACTTTTCCAGAGCCTCGGGCAGCAGCGTGTGATTGGTATAGGCCAGTGTCCGCTGGGTGATATCCCACGCCTGGTCCCAGGACATATGCGCCTGATCGAGCAAGATCCGCATCAGCTCGGCGACACAGAGCGCTGGATGCGTATCATTCATCTGCACGGCGATGCGATCGGGGAACGACGACCAACCGGTGTGACCATCCCTCGAGAACCGTGCGACGATATCCTGCAGCGAGCAGCTCACCATGAAATACTGTTGCAGGAAACGCAGCGCGCGGCCCGCTTCCGTGGAATCGTCCGGATAGAGCACGCGGGTGATGGATTCGGCGGCAACGTTGTCGATCACCGCGCCCGCAAAATCACCGTGGGAGAATTCGGCGAAGTCGAATGATTGCGGTGCCGCGGCCGCCCACAGGCGCAGTGTGTTGATGCAGTTCGCGCCGTAACCGACGACTGGCCGGTCATAGGCCACCCCGAGCAGGCTCGAGGGCCGGTTGGGTGTGAATTGCAGCGTGGAGCCGTGCATCTCAAACGTCGCGTTCAGCGGCACGACATAGGTTCGCGACGGCCGCACGATCTCCCACGGATCGGGGTTGCGCAGCCAGTTGTCGGGCTGCTCGAGCTGGGAGCCGTCGCGGATCAGCTGGCGGAAAATCCCGTACTCATAGCGCAGGCCGTACCCGATTGCGGGATATTGCAGGGTCGCCAGTGAGTCGATGAAGCACGCCGCCAGTCGCCCGAGCCCGCCGTTTCCGAGACCGGCGTCCGGCTCTTCCTCGATGAGCGCCTGCAGATCCCACCCTTGCTGATCGAGCGCGTGACGCACGAGGGGGTCCGCGCCCAGGTTCATCATGTTGTTACGCAGGGTGCGCCCGAGCAGAAATTCCATCGACAGATAGTGGATGCGTTTGGGGATCGCCTGCTCGCGTGTGCGTCGGGTCTTGACCCAGCGATGAGCGACCAGGTCGCGGATGAAGCGGGACGTGGCTTCGAAGCGCTGGCGCAGTTCGGCCGCTCGCGGATCGACCAGGTGCTCACACAGCAGGTAGCGCTCGGTCCACTGATCAGGCTGTCCTGACAGACCCAAACGCTCGAGGCGGCGCGCGAGCGCCGGCTCCAGGGAGTTCTCCTCATCGGGAGATGAGGGCGAGACAGGGGCCGATGCGCTCATCCAATTACCTCCGACGCCGACATCATTGCAGCGAATGTCATCCCGAGATGTCGTGTCTCCAGCTTTCTATACCAGCATGATCGTACGAACTGCACCTGAGCAGGGACGATTTCGCTGACGCGGTCACAGGTGCAGCGGTTCAAGTGTGAGTGCTTCAGTCCCCGACCGCCCCCGGCAAGTTGATTCGTTCGTGACTGGCCGGGGGCCCACGATCGCCCCAGCATCGTCGGCCGGCGCTATTGCAGTGGTTCGCGCTCTTTCAAATATTTGATTTATAAAGATTTTCTGGGCCTGAAGCCGGCTTCGCCGGATGCCCTGCCCCTCCGCAGCCACCCGGCAGAACCCACCGGAATGAAAGTGGGTACCCTTGCAGATCTCTGCACCCCTCAGGAATGGGCCCCAGGGCACGACCCGCCGTATGAAGCTGACCGACTATCTCGAGCGCATCCATTTCAAAGGAACACCGCGCGTAGACCTCGCAACTCTGCGCGCCCTGCATATCGCCCATCAGCACACCGTCCCTTTCGAGAACCTCGACGTTCAGCTGCAACGGCCTGTTGGGCTGGACGTGCGCGCCCACTACGAGAAGATCGTGCAACGTCGCCGGGGTGGCTGGTGCTACGAGCTCAACTCAGTCATGGGATGGGCGCTGAGACAGATTGGCTTCGACGTCACGCGCCTCAGTGCCGGGGTGCACCGGGGACAGCGCGGGGATGGGCAACTGGGCAATCACCTTTGTCTGCTGGTCCAACTCGAGGAGCCATGGCTGGTGGACGTTGGATTCGGCGGGAGCCTGGCAGAGCCCCTGCCACTGCGCGTCACGGAGCGCCGGGACGAGCCGTATCGGCTCGGCCTGAGCCAGACCCCCGACGGGTACTGGCGTTTCACCGAGCTCGCACACGGCGATCCCTTCACCTTCGATTTCCGGGTCCTGCCGGCTGACGAGACCCTGCTCGAGCTCCAGTGCCGATCTCTGCAGACGGACCCAGCCTCCTCGTTCGTGCAGAACCTGGTCGTTCAGCGGCGTACGGCCAACACGCACATTTCCCTGCGAGGTCGGGTTCTTGCGACAATCAGTTCCTCAGGCGTGGAAAGGCGGCTGCTCGGCTCCTCCGAGGAGCTGGTCTCCACGCTCCGC
>DASTDD010000178.1:0-12646 GCA_035710545.1 Steroidobacteraceae bacterium | reverse complement strand
CCGTCTGGATCATCTGCGCATTGGCCTGGAAGTCGCGCTGGGCGACGATCATGTCCACCAGCGCCGAGGTGGTGTCCACGTTGGACTCCTCCACCGAGCCGGACTGGATGGTGCCGAAACCGGAGTTACCGGCCACGCCCGCCACGGCGGCTCCCGAGGCGTTGGTCTGCGCCCAGCTCGCGTTGCCGAGCTGCTGCAGTCCCTGCGGGTTGGCGAAGTTCGCCAGCGCCACCTGGCCAAGGTTGACCGAGCGGCCGTTGGTGAAGCGCGCCTGTACCACCCCGGTGGAGTCGATGCTGATGCCGGTCAGCTTGCCGGTCGTGAAGCCGTCCTGCTGCACGGCGGTCACCCCGAAGTTGTCGCCGAACTGGGTGGTGGTGCTGAAATTGAAGGTCATGTTCAGCGGCGCGGCGCCGGTGGCCGGCGTGTAGGCCGGAAAGGTGACCTGTCCGTTGGCCGGCGTGACCAGAGCTCCGGTGTTGGAATAGTCGAGCGCCTGCGGAGTGCCGACGGCGGTGCCGTCCACGTACAGCTGCGTCGACCAGTCGTTGACGGTCGCGCTCTTGATGAAGTACAGCGTGGCCGTGTGAGCGGCGCCGAGGGAATCGTACACCGTCAGCGAGGTCGAATTGTTGTAGCTGGCGGAATCGGTCGGGCTGAAGACCGGATCCGCCGGCTGAGCGGCGTTCGCCGGCAGGTTGGCGGTGATCTGGGCGGTAGTGGTGGCCTGCGGAGCGCTCTCGCCGGTGGTGAGGGACAGGTTGGTCAGGCCGCCGGTGTTGAAGCCGCCGGTCGGCAGCGGCGGGTAGACCTGCAGCTTGGCGCCCTGCGCGTTCACGACGTTGCCGACGTTGTCCACCTGGAACTGGCCGTCACGGGTGTAGGCGAGCGCGCCGTTCTGGCTCGTGGTGAAGAACCCGTTGCCGCTGATGGCCAGATCGAGATTGTTCCCGGTGGTCTCGATGTTGCCCTGGGCGAACTGCTGCGCCACCTCGGAGACGGCCACGCCGTTGCCGACCGCCGTCGCGCTGACACCCTGCTGGGTGGAGGCGAACAGGTCGGCGAACTCGGCGCGCGAGCCCTTGAAGCCGGTCGTCGCGACGTTAGCCAGGTTGTTGGCCGTCACCGAGAGGTCCTGGTTGGCGGCATCGAGTCCCGTGAGGGCGATATTGAAGGACATGCAGATCTCCTTGGAATTGAATTCGGGCGCGTGCGGCGCTAGAGGATCGAGACGACGGAGCTCAGCGCCACCGTGCCGCTGTCGGTCAGGAGGTCGACCGCCTGGGTGGTCGGATCGAGCGTGACGCTCTCCACCTTGCTGACCACCATCGGGTTGACCGGCTGGGTCGTGCCGTTCACCGTGGCGTTGACCTGTACCTGATAGGTGCCGGGGGCGGCCGCGCCGGCGGCCGTCTGGCCGTTCCAGCTGAACGGTGTCAGTCCGCTCGCCTGGGGTGTGACGTTGAAATTCGCCACCGGCGTGCCGGCGGCATTGCTGATCGTCACCGTGACTTTGCTTGCGCCGGCTGGCGCGGTGATCGCGCCGTCGATCGAGCCGCCGGCTGCGAGCTGCGCCGCGGCGCCCGGAGCCAGCACCGAATGGCCGAGCAGGGCGGTACCGCTCATGACCTGCGAGGCCTGCAGCGAGCTTTGCATGCTCTGCATGCTCGACACCTCGCTCATGCCCTCGAGCTGCGAGACGAACTGGGTCGGATCGGCCGGCTGCAGCGGATTCTGGTTCTGCAGCTGCGCGGTGATGAGCTGGAGGAAGTCCGTCTGGTTGATCTGCATGTTGGCGGGCACGCTGCTGGAGGCGGTGGGCACGCCAGTCGTGACGCCGGTGATCGGGTTGGTGGTGGACATGAGTTACCTCTGTTGGATGCTGCGAGCGCTCAATCGCCGAGCTTCAGGGTCGCGAGCATCAGGTCCTTGGAGGTATTCATGACCTCCACGTTGTCTTGGTAGGCACGCGAGGCCGAGATCATGTCCGTCATCTCCTCGATGACGTTGACGTTGGGCGCATACACATTGCCGTGATCGTCGGCGAGCGGGTTGCCGGGGTCGTAGCGCTCGGCCGGGGGCGCGTTGCTCTGCACGATGCCGCTGACACGCACCGTGGCGCCGCTGGCCCGGTCGATCGCCCCGGCGCTCTGCCCTACGGCGGCCTTCACGGCCTGGAAGACGGGATGGCGGGCCTTGTAGACCGTGTTGGGATCGCCGCTGACGCTGTCCGCGTTCGCCAGGTTGCTGGCAACGGTGTTGAGCCGCACCGACTGGGCGCTCAGACCCGATCCCACGATGTCGAATATCTTGAAGGAGGACATGACCGTTACTCCGCGGAATCGCTCACGAGCCCGTTATGGCCGTCAGCAGGTTCTTGAAGCGTGTCGACAGGAAAGTCAGGGTCGCCTGGTAGCGCACCGTGTTGTCAGCGAAGGCCGCCTGCTCCTGCTGCGCATCGACGGTGTTTCCGTCGAGCGAGGGCGCGAGCGGCACGCGATACTTCACGGCGGCGTCGGCCGTGGATGCCGGGTCGGTGCCGAGATGCCGGGCATCGGTCGTGCTGAGTTTCACAGGCGCCTGCGCGCCGCCCGCGGCCGCCAGGGCACTGCGGAAGTCGATATCACGCGCCTTGTAGTTGGGGGTGTCGACGTTGGCGAGATTGTCTGCGAGCACTTCCATGCGCCGCGATTGCAGCTTCAATGCATCCGCATGCACGCCGAGATAAGTGTCCAGATTGAGCGCCATGATGCGTACGATCCGTCAAAAGAATGACCTGACGGACCGATTGCAATACGCATGCCATGCGGCACTGGTGCGCTTGCGGGTGGGTTGGGGTGCGCCGGGCCGTGAGAAGGATCACGCGCGCGGCAAGAGTTTGCCGCCTGATCGCACGCGGATGGCCGCACGCCTGCCGCGTCTCCGGCTGGCTGCATGGAGGTTAGCGGCACGCGGCGTCGGGACCTTAAGGAATTGCGGAGCGTACGACGGCTCGCTATCGGGCCTTGATCACCGCGAGGCGTCACGTTTGCTCCGTTCATCCCGGTACGATGGTTGCACCCATCTATTGAGGCGGCGTCAGCTTTATGACGTTGGCGGGCGCCCGCCGCCCTGGCGCGCCATTTGCAAGGTTCTGTGCATGAAGACCCGTGCGACAGGTGTCCGACACTCGCTACAGGCGCAAACCGGCCTCCGGATGGTCTCCGCCGCCTGGACCCTTCTCGTCATGCTGTGCCTGGCTCGCACGGTGCCTGCCGAGGTGGCTGCGAGCGGCACGACCGAGCCGCTGGCCTCGATTCGCGGCGCTGCGCAGTCCTATATCAAAGGCCTGCTGCCCAGGACCGCGGGTGCACGCACCGTCACCGTCGGAACTCTGGACAGCCGGTTGCGGCTGGCCCGATGCCCGCAGGCCTTGAACGTTGTGCTGCCTGCGGGAATGCAGTTGCAAGCGCGAGTGACGGTGGGTGTTTCGTGCACGGGCCCTGTGCATTGGACGCTGTACGTCCCCGTCACGATCGAAAGTACGATCAACGTGCTGGTGCTGACGCACGCAGTGGCTCGCGACATCCATCTGACAGCATCCGACGTCACGGTCGAGACGCGTACCACCGCCGGACCAGGAACCGCCTACCTCGGCGGTGCGGCCGAGCTGAAAAATCGGACCGTTCGCCGCCCCTTGGCGGCGGGTACCGCGCTCACCGCCGACATGTTTGCGCCGGATCTGATCGTTCGGCGCGGACAGGAAGTGACGCTGCTGTCCGCCGGTAATGCCGTCGAAGTGCGCGCCAGCGGACGAGCCATGAGTGACGGAGCCGCCGGCGCGCGCATCCAGGTGCAGAATCTGAGCTCGCTGCGCGTGGTCGAGGGCGTGGTCGAATCCGCCGATATCGTGAGGGTCGCCTGGTGAGCCGGGACACGAGGCTCCCCGGCTGCAGGCCGGTCCGCAGATTTGTGAGAAGTCGCTCAAGTTCCGCGGCCGCCGGCCGCTATACAGAAGTATGGAACCAGGAGGGCCGCACGTGGCCGTCAATCTGACCGGAATCGAGCTGAACGGCCCCTCCATCGGGCCGGCTCGCAAGACCGCCTCTACAGCTGGCAGCTCGGCGGATTCCCGCGACAGCGCTGCGAGCACGGGCGACGTCCAGATCACCAGTACGGCGGCGCTGCTCGCTCAGCTCGAGCAGTCGCTCGCCGCGCAGCCCGCGGTCGATCAGGTCCGCGTGGACGCCCTGAGCCACGCGATTGCCACCGGCCGCTACCAGATGTCGACGGAGAAGATCGCCTCCGGGCTGATCAGCTCCGAGCGCGCTTTGGGGGCGCTGCCCCTGGCCGAGATCTGAGGCCGTGGAAGCGAGCGTCTGCCGGGACAAGCTCGGCACCCTCATGGCGCAGGAGACCCGCTCGCTGACCGAGCTGGCTGCCCTGCTGGAGAAGGAACATGAGTACCTTCTCGCTAACGATGTCGTGGCGCTCGAGGAGGCGGCACACGAGCGGCAACGCTGCGTCGCTCGCATCGCGCAGGCGGACGAGGAGCGCCGATCGCTCTGCCGCGAGCTCGGGCGCCCGGATGATCCGCGGGGCCTGGAGGACCTGCTGCGTTGGTGCGACCCGCGCGGCACCCTCGCGACCGGTTGGGCTCAATGCTCGGCCGCTGCCGCCAACTGCCGAAGCCTCAATGACCGTAACGGCGCCCTGGTTGGCGCGCGGCTGAAGCACGTGCAGGAACGGCTCGGCATTCTGATCCAGGGCCGTCGTGAAGCCGTGACCTATGGTGCTCGCGGTGCCTACGCGGCGGCCGGCACAGGAAGAGTGCTCACGACTAAGGCGTAGGCCGCTGGTCCAGCCGGACCCTAGCGGCCGGATGGACAGCTCCAGCCCCCGCCCCCAAAGTGTGACGTAAGTCTCACCTAAAGTTCTTCCCGCGCCCGCCGATACCCTCCCGTAAGAGGGGTCCTTCCCTCGGGAGAGTCCTGTGTCAGGCAAGATCAGCGGAGTCGATGGCGCACACACCGCCTCGGTCGGGGCTGGCATTGCCGTGCAGCGCCCGAAGGATGCCGCCGGCGCGGACAGCGCTGCGGCCGACTCCAGCGACGTACAGATCACCGGAACGGCGCGCACTCTTGCGGCCCTCGAGCAGACGCTGCGCGACGTTCCACCCCTCAACGAGGAGCGGGTCGCCGCCCTGCGAACCGCGATCGAGCAGGGGACCTATGCGGTTCGTCCCGAGCATGTCGCGGATCAGCTGATGCAACTCGAGCGGATCCTGGGGACCCTGCCTGACCCGGTGGACCTGGCGGAGTAACCCGTGGAGACGGACGCGAGCCGCGAATGCCTCGCTGGTCTGTTGAGCGAGGAAGCCACCGAGCTGGGGCTGTTCGAGGAGCTGCTCGAGCAGGAGCACGAGGCGATCATCGCCAAGGACATGGAGAAGATCGACGCCACCGCCCGGTCCCGCCAGGACAGGACGGGCTCGCTGGCACGTATCGAGGCACAGCGCCGCTTGCTCTGCAGGATGCACGGTCTGTCCGCAGACCGGCCGGGTCTCGAGGCTCTCATGGGGTGGTGCGATCCCGAGGGCTCCCTTCTGCCGACACTGCGTGACTGCGCCGAGCGCGCGGTGCGCTGCCGCGATCTGAACGACAGGAACGGAACGCTGGTGACGGCCCTGCTCAAACACGTCGAGAGGCGGCTGGCCGTCCTCAGAGGCGAATCCAACACCAGCGTCGTTTACGGACCTCGGGCCGCCCCGGCGGCGGGCCCGCAGTCGCGGCGGGTGCTCGGCTCCGCCTGAGGTCTTGCAGCCGCTGCGGGGTTCCGAGCGGGGCGGATCTCGTTCGGTGGCGCCGCCAGACGCCAGCTTCTCAGCCCAGAGCTTCCCGCAGCGAGTCGATATCCTGGGCCGACTCGGAAACAAAGGTCGCGCACGCCGAGGCATCCAGCTTCAGTCGCTGCAGCGGCTTGGCGCAGTGCATCTGAGCATAGAGCGCCTGTGGCTCGTTCTGGTGCTCGGCCAGGATCGTCGAGGCGACCAGCACGTCCGCGAGCGACAGCGGGCCGCGCGCCTCGCGCTCGAGGTTCTCGGACTCCTGCACGGCCTGTACGATCTCCTCGGCGATGCCCCAGTTCTCCAGCAGGGCGGCCGCGATGCTCAGGTGCCAGTCCTGCTCGATCGTCTGGTAGACCTGCTGGTCGGTGAACAGCGAGCGATGCGCGCTTGCGCGCGTCAGGATGTACAGCCGGCCGATGCCCTGCAACAGCCCGGCGAGCAGCGCCGTGTCGGGATTCACGGCAGTCAGGCGCCGTGCGATGACGCAACTCAGGCTGGCAACCAGCACGCTGCGTCGCCAGAGAACGCCGAGCGGCGTCTCCAGGCCCTTGAGCAGTGGTGCATCGCGCAGCTGCTTCACTGCGAATGCGACGGTCGCGGAACGGACCGTGTCCAGGCCCACCCGCGCTACGGCGGCCCGCAAGTCGGACACGACCGCGCCGCCCGGATTGAGAGCGGCGGAGTTGGCCATGCAGACGATCTGCGAGGCAAGGACCGGCTCGCTGCCCAGCACTCGCACGATGCGTGAGGTGTCCGCGCTTTCGTCCCCGAGCACCTTCTGGACTCGCATGACGATGTGCGGGAAACCCGGCAATTCGATCTTGCCGGAGGACAGCTCGCCGGCGAGCGCCTGCACGAAGTTGAATGCGACGCTGCCCTGGGGGGATGCTTCCTGCTGCTCGCTCTTGGGTGAGGTGGAATGTGCCAGACTCATGGTTGTCTCCGCGTGCCGCGGCTCAGGTCCCGAGGGCCTGCAGCAGGTTGTCGATCTCGTGCTCGGATTCCTTGATGAGCTCCTCGTAGGCTGCGCGGTCGACCTTCATGCGTTTGCATGCGGCGACGTCGTGCATGTTCAGCTCGAAGTTTTCCGGGTGGCTCTTGAATGCGGCCAGCAGGTTGCCGACGGTCAGCACGTCGGTCAGATCCACCGCGCCGCTGTGTGCGCGCTCGAGATCCTCGTAGTTGCTTACGGCCTCGACGATCTCTTCGGTCATGTCCCAGTTCTCGAGCAGCGCTTTGGCGATCGCGCTGTGCCAGTCGCGCACGATGCCGTTGTAGGCCACCTGGTTCTCGAACAGCCCCGGGTGCTGGCTGGAGCGCGTCAGGATGTAAAGCTGGCCGATGCCGTGCAACAGTCCTGCCAGCAGTGCGGTATCGGGATTTACGCGGCTGAAGCGACGCGCCACGGCGTAGGACATGGCGGCGACCGCCGCGCTGCGCTTCCACAGCTCCTCCAGCGGGCGCTCGAGACCCTTCAGGGAGTCAACCTTCTTCAGCTGCGACATCGCGAAGGCGATCGCCGCGCTGCGCACCATGTTGAAGCCCATTCGTGCGATGGCGGTTCGCAGCTCGGTGATCGGCTTGCCGCTGAAGTTCAACGCCGCCGAGTTGGCTATCTGCATCAGGCGGGCGGCGAGGGCGGGCTCCGACCCGACGACGCGGACTACCTTGTCCTGGCTCACATTCTCGTCCGAGAGAACCTTGCGCACGCGCAGGGCGATGTCCGGAAAGCTCGGCAGATCCACCTTGCCGCGGGACAGCTCGCTGGCAAGCTGCTGCACGAAGGCGAACGCACGGGCGTCGCTGGGACCGCTGTCGGGCTGGGAAGAGGCAGTATTCATCGTAGGTCTCGCATCCTGACGGCGCATCCTGACCGGTCGGGGCGACTTATGTCCGGGGACTGCATCACGGCTCGCGCTTTTCGCGGCTGATATCCATCGAATCGGCCAGGGACAGGATCTTGCCAGCCACAGCCTCGATGGCCACCACATGTCGGGCGGCTCCCAGGGATACCGCCTCCCCCGGCATGCCCCAGACGACGCTGGTGGCCTCGTCCTGAGCGACGGTCTGGCTGCCGGCTTCCAGCATTTCCTTCAGACCGCGCGCCCCATCCTTGCCCATGCCGGTCAGGAGCACTCCAATCGCGTTGGCGCCGGCATTCTGCGCCACGGAGCGAAACAGCACATCGACGGAGGGCTTATGCCGGTTGACCGGGGTGCCGTCGTCCAGACGCAAAACGTACCGTGCGCCATCGCGCACCACCATCAGATGGCGGTCGCCGGGGGCGACGTACGCATGGCCCGGCAGCAATTGCTGGCCATCTTCGGCCTCATATACCGTCAGCTGGCAACAGTCGTTCATGCGCCTGGCAAAGGGCGTGCTGAAGGCCTTCGGAATGTGCTGCGCGATCACGATGCCCGGAGCGTCCGGGGGCAGCCGCGTGAGCACCTCCTTGATTGCTTCGGTACCGCCTGTCGAGGCGCCGATGGCGACTATGCGGTCGGTCGTGCGCAGAGGTGTTGCCCTGACGAGCCGCGGCAGCATCGCGGTGGCGCTCACGCTCGGTCGAACAGCGACGGCGCGGAGGGGATCGAGCGCACGAACGCTGGCCCTTGCAGCCACGCGGATTTTCTCGATGAGCTCCTCGCTGTAATCCTTCAGCGTCGCGGCCAGATCGATCCGGGGCTTCGACAGATAGTCCACCGCCCCGAGGGCCAGGGCATCGAGCGTCACGTCCGCGCCGCGCTCGGTGAGCGAGGACACCATGACCACCGGCATCGGCCGCAGGCGCATGAGGTTTCTCAGAAAAGTGATTCCATCCATCCGCGGCATCTCGACGTCCAGCGTCAGCACGTCGGGATTGAGAAGCTTGATCTTCTCGCGTGCCACGTGGGCGTCCCCGGCGACTCCCACGACTTCGATTCCCGGGTCCGATCGCAGGATGTCGGTCAGCAGGCTGCGCACGAGCGCCGAGTCGTCGACGATCAGCACCTTGATGCGGCGCCTGGCGGTGGTCGGCCCGGGTCGAACGATGTTGGTCATGCAGATGCGTCCCAGGTGCCGCTGGTCAGTCGAACAGCTCGACGTCGCCGCCGCCGGCGGCCTTGCTCTTGATGCTGGCCAGGTAGAGCTGCTCGTGATGGCTGATGGTGCGATTCTCGACCGGGCGCAGGCGCCGCATGCGTGCGAGCCCGTTCGCGGGGAAGTAGACCACCTTGCGCGGCTGGGTGCCGCCGAGATCCTCGGCGGCTATCCGGTAGCCTTCGAGTCGGATGTAATTGCGGATGAAGGCGATGTTGCGCGCACCGACGTCGGTCATGCCCGACAGCACGCGTCCCCCGCCGAAGACCTTGATCTCGAGCCGCTCCCGCGTGGCGCCCAGTTTGAGCAGATCGTTGACCAGGCTCTCCATCGCATAGGAGCCATACCGCGTTGCCATCCCGATGGCCGGGTCGAGCCAAGCATTGGAGCCGCTCGAGGCATCCTCGGGCAGCATGAAGTGATTCATCCCGCCGACGTTGCGCACGGGGTCGCGTACGCAGGCGGAAATGCACGATCCCAGTACTGTCGTGATGGCATCGTTGCCGCGCGTCACGTAGTACTCGCCCGGCAGGATCTTGACGGTCCAGTGTCCGAGCTGCGGGTCCCAGAAGCGCTGCATGTGCTCGAAGCCCGGCAGCATCGGGGGCTGCTCCGCTCTCGGCGTATCCGGCGCGGCCGGCCTCATCCGATTCTCCGGTACACGGTCTTGCCCATGAGGGTGTAGTCGTCGCTGACCTTGAACAGCGTCTCGGAATGTCCGAGGAACAGGAGATCCCCGGGGCGTTGCAGCCGCGACAGGCGCGCAAACAGCTCGCGCTGCGTGTCCTTGTCGAAGTAGATGACCACGTTGCGACAGAATATTGCCTGCAGCGGACCCCGCATGGGCAACGGATGCATCAGGTTGAACTGCTTGAAGGTGATCAGCCCCTTCAGCTCGGGCACGGCCTCGTAACAGGTCTCCCCGTGCTCCTGATGCTCGATGAAGAAGCGCGCGCGGCGCTCGGCGGACAGGTTCTTCAGCCGGTCGGCCGGGTAAATCCCGATGCGCGCGCGCTCGAGCACATCGGAGTCCAGATCGGTGGCGAGAATGCGCACGTCCCAGCGGCCCGGATCGGGCAAGGCCTCTGTGACGGTCATCGCGAGCGAGTAGGCCTCCTCGCCGGTGGAGCAGCCGGCCGACCAGATGCGCAGCCGGGAGGCGCGCGCGGCCGGGCTCAGCATCGGAGCGAGCACGTGCTCGCGCAGATGCTCGAAGTGGTGCGGCTCGCGGAAGAACGATGTCAGGTTGGTGGTGATGGCATTGCAGAGCTGCGCCACCTCGCTGCCGCCGTCGCAAGCGAGCAGCTCGCGATATTCGGCAAAGCTCCGTAACTGCAGCGCCCGCACCCGGCGGGCCAGACGGCCGTATACCAGCTCGCGCTTCTGCTCGGAGAGATTGATCCCCGTGATCTGCTTCACCAGGGTGCGCAGCGCCAGGAAGTCCGCGTCACTGAAGGCGAACTCGCGCAACCGGTTCATGGTCTGCGTGTCGCGTAGCAGATGGTTGTGCATCGCGCGCCCTCAGAACAGCTCGATGCTGCCCGGACCGCTCTTGCCGCCCGGGGCCTGAGCCGGGATGTCGACAAGGCGCCGGTCGGCCGCCAGCGCGGCGAGGATGTCACGCACGCGTGTCAGCTGCTGCATCAGCCGGTCGTGGAACTGCAGCTTCTCGATGCACACGGCGAGATCGCGCGTGATGGCCTGCATGTCCGCCGGCGACCCGGGGGCGGCGCCGCGCACGCCGCCGGCAGGGCCGCCGTTGATGCTTTGCGCCACGCGCGCCAGCGCCTCGCTCAGCTGCGAGATCGGGGCCTCCGCCTCCTCCATCGTGTGTGCGAGCAGCACCCCGGCGAGCTCCACCGCCGAAGCACAACTCGCCTTGCCCGCAGGCATTTCCTTGGGGTCCGCGCCGGCGGCCGTGCGCGGCACGTCGTTGATTCGCTTCATGCAACCGTTCTTGTCTCAGCCGCTCTTGGCTTTGAACGTCCTGACCTGCTCGTTGAATTTCGCGGCGATCTTCTGCAGCGTATCGACGGCCGTGTTGTGCAGCCTCGCCACATCGCTCGAGCTGAGGTGATTCTGACGCTCCTCGTACTCCAGGCACTTGGTGTAGGTCTCCACATCCTGGTTGTACTCCTTCAGTGTCTCCATCGCGGTCATCATTTCCTGCTGGGTAGCGGTGTTGCCGTCCGGGATCTTGCTGGGCGCCGGCGGCAGCACGCAGTCGGCATACGCCGGCAGGCAGCCGGCGCACGCGAGCGTCATGGCCACGAGCATCCGCTTGCTTAGGTTCGTCATCATCGTCCTCTCGTTCAAACTGTCTGAAGTTTCCGCAAAACTCTCGGGATGATTCCGCTGCCGGCTCAGCCGAGCACCTTGGCGATGGTGGCCAGCAGCCTCTCGGGATTGAACGGCTTGACGAGCCAGCCGGTGGCGCCCGCGGCCTTGCCTTCCTGTTTGCGCTCGGTGGTCGCCTCCGTGGTCAGGACCAACATCGGCACGTACTTGTACGAGGCCAGCCCGCGCAGCTCGCGCACGAGCGTGATGCCGTCCATCCGCGGCATGTTGACGTCGGTGATGATCAGGTCGAACTTGCTCCGTCCGGCCATTTGCAGCGCCTCGCAGCCGTCCGCGGCCTGCTCCACCTCGTGACCGGCACCGGTGAGCGTGATCCCCACCATCTGGCGCATGGCCGCCGAGTCGTCTACCGCCAATATCCGGGCCATAGCCGCTAACCCTCCACAGCCGCGGCGGGAATCAGAATTCGCGCCATTCGCTGTCCTCCCCGCTCTCGAGGCTCCTTGCGGTATCCGCCGCCGTATGCGTCCCCGAGGCTGCCGGACTCCGCGCCTTCCTGCGCTCCACGCCCGTCGATGCCACCACCGCCGCGGCTGCTCCGGTCTTGCCGCTCCTCCACGGCCGCTTTGCTCCGCGACGCTCGACGGCGGTCTGCAGGCGAGGCGTGGCAACCGCGCCGTGGCTCGTCGCGGCCGCGTGGTGCGCGACCGCCGCGTGCGCCGTGTCCTCTATGCGGAACCGCTCCAGCATCTGGTTCAGGCCGCGCACCTGCTCGGCCATCGCTTGCGAGGCAGCTGTCGCCTGCTCGACCAGCGCGGCGTTCTGCTGGGTGAGCTCATCCATCTGCATCACCGCCCGGTTCACCTGCTCGATGCCGGATGACTGCTCGCGCGAGGCTGCGGCGATCTCCGCGACGATGTCGGAAACCTTCTTTACGGCCGAAACGATCTTCTCGAGCGTCTGACCGGACTGCGTGACGAGCACCGAGCCGTCCTCGACCTTGCGCACCGAATCCTGGATCAGCTCCTTGATCTCCTTGGCAGCGGTCGCCGAACGCCCGGCGAGGCTGCGGACCTCGCTGGCGACGACGGCGAAGCCGCGCCCCTGCTCGCCCGCGCGGGCCGCTTCCACGGCCGCATTCAGCGCCAACAGGTTGGTCTGGAAGGCGATATCGTCGATTACTCCGATGATGTCCGCGATCTTCTTGGAGGCATCGTTGATGTCCGCCATGGCCTTGACTGCCTGGTTGACCACGGTGCCGCCTTTTTCGGCCTGATCGCGCGCGGCGATGGCGAGCTGGTTCGCCTGGCCGGCGTTGTCGGCGTTCTGCTTCACCGTGGTGGTCATCTCTTCCATCGAGGACGCGGTCTCCTCGAGCGAGGAGGATTGCTCCTCCGTGCGCTGCGACAGGTTGGCGTTGCCCGCCGAGATTTCCTCGGC
>DASTDD010000177.1:0-56892 GCA_035710545.1 Steroidobacteraceae bacterium | reverse complement strand
GCGAAGTCGCCTGCCACTACACGTTCATGCACGAGAATCTGTTCGACATGAACCATCAGTTCATGCATCGCAAGCAGATGGGCTCCATCCGCGCCCGATGTCTCGGGCGGCAGCACGGGGAGAACTGGGCGCAGGTGGAGTACACCTTCAGCCGTACGGAGGGCAAGCCGTCGATGGGTGAGCAGGTGATCGTCGATCTCGTGCGCCGGCGCACGCAGACCAAGCAGGACTTCTCCGATCACATGCGGATCCGTACGGACTATCCCAACCAGAGCCTGAAGGTCTGGGTCGGCCGCGGCATCGATGATGCGCAGGATGATCCGGTGCTCGATGTGTGGCTGAACTACACGCCGCTGGATGCCCGGCAGCGGACCAACCGGACGTTCGGCTATCTGTCGGTCAAGAAGCCGCCCATTCCCGGCCTGATCCACATCGTGTGGCCGTTCGTGACCTGGTTTACCGAGCGGATCTTTGCCGAGGACAAGGACATCGTCGAGCACGAGCAGAGGGCGCACGACGCCCAGGGCGCCGACTGGAACAACGAGGTATTTCCTGCCATCCGCGACCTGCGCGCGGTGCTCGCCCGTTGCGGGATCCCTATTACCGGGGCATCCGAAGGTATCGCGCCCACCGGGTGAGCTCGAGCCTCGGGTGAGCTCGAGCCTCGGGTGAGCTCGAGCCTGGGGTGAGCTCGAGCCTGGGGTGGTGGCGTCCGGGCTTGCCGCGGGCGCCTCAGCCAGAGCGGCCCAACTCCTCGCAGGGTAGCGGTCGCTCGGATTGAAGCGGCACGACCTCGCGTATCACGAGGGTCTGCGCCCCGGAAGCACGCTCTACGCACACTGCGGTCGTGTGATCTGCGCAGGGCCGCAACAACCAGAATCGCCAGCGCTCGGCCCGATCACCGAGTTGCTCCTCGACCTGCAGCGTCAGCTTGCTGCCGCGGATCCGGAAGGCGAACTGGTCGAGCGGTATCGAGAGCCCCAGACCTCGCGCCTTGATGTATGACTCCTTCAGAGTCCAGTAGCGGAAAAACCTCTCGTGTTGTTCCGTAGACGGCGCCGCGCGCAGGTCGCTCGCCTCGAGCGGCGAGAAATACCGCTCCGCGAGTTCGAGCGTGGGAGTTCGCGCTCGTACGCTCTCGACATCCACGCCCAGAGCGCAAGCGCGGGTCACGCCGAGCAATACGAGATTCTCGGTGTGCGAGATGTTGAATGAGAGGCTCGCTATCTCGGTGATCCGGTTGGCGATAGACGGACGGCCATAGGGATCGGTTTGAAAAGACCAGTCGGATGGCGACACCGCCGCATAGCGCGACAGGGTAGTGCGCAGCAGGGCACGCGTGAGCAGATAGCGATGACGGCTGCGTGACATGACGAACCGCGGCTCCCGCTCTCGCTCGTCCGCGCTCAGCATGTCCCGGTAGCGCCTCAGCAGGGAGCGGTCGGTGATGCCGTCACAAAAGACGAACCACAGATGAATTTCCGAGGGCGGTGGCAGCAGCGATTCGGGCATCACGATCTCGGGTCAGGATTCGCAGATCGACCAGCGAGCGCGTGAATAGCAGATCGCCGGTCCTGCCCGCAAGATCCGGGTGGGTTTCGAGAGTCGGCGCGGCCAAAGTGCCACTTCGGCCGATTGTTGCAACGGGCATGGAGCCACTTGCAACCACTCGGCCGATTCGATGGTCAACAGCGCGTCGAAGACGCTAGGCTCGGTCCAGATGAAATCCGACAGGAGTCCGGCCGCGCCGCCACGCCTGGGGAGGCGTGAGCGGAATTCAACCTCGCGCCCCATTGCGACTGCATTGTTGGTCTTGCTGGCCCTGACTGGCGCGACCGCCTCGCGGGCCGCGGCGCCCGATGAGACATCCATACCGGTCCAATCAACGTCGCAGGGCGGCTCCTCGGAGCGTCAGTCACGCGATGCGGCCTGGTGGACTGGACCGCTGCTGGCAGCTTCCGCCGGCACGTTGCCGCAGGGTCACTTTCTGATCGAGCCCTACGTCTTCGACCTGATGCCGCAGGCGCACTATGACGCGAGCGGGAACCGGCAACCGGTATTCCACGCGAACGACTATGGTTCACAGAGCTACTTGCTGTATGGATTTACCGACCGCATCAGCGCCGGTCTGATACCCAGGTTCGAATTCAACCACCCGGAATTCGGCCGCGAGGCCTCCCATGTCGGCGTAGGTGATCTGGGCTTGCAGGCGCAGTACGGACTGACCCGCTACCAGGAGGGGACGTGGGTTCCCGCCACCTCGCTGGTACTGGGCGAGACGCTGCCGACCGGCAAGTATGATCGTCTGGGCGATCGCCCCGCCGAGGGCATAGGCGCCGGGGCCTACGCCACGACGGTAGGTCTGTACTCGCAGTACTTTTTCTGGCTGCCGACCGGCCGGATTCTGCGCACGCGCCTCGATCTCTCCTACGCCATCTCCGGCTCCACGAGCGTCCGCGATGTGAGCGTATATGGCACCTCGGCGGGCTTCCGTGGCCGGGCGATGCCCGGAAATTCGTTCATCGCCGATGCCGCGGGCGAGTACAGCATGACGCGCCACTGGGTGTTGGCGCTGGACCTGGTTTACGAGCATGACTCCAGCACGCGCGTCAAAGGCCTGCAGCTGCCCGCGGCCGCTGCTGGAGCAGCAACGCCGCCGCCGGGCTTGACACCCACTCAAGTGGGGCTGAGCTCCGGGCCCAGCCGCTCGCTGAGCCTGGCGCCGGCGCTGGAATACAACTTCAACAGCCGCATCGGCGTGATCGCCGGTGCAAAGGTCACGGTCGCGGGGCGCAACACCACGGCGGTCGTGATTCCCGTGGCCGCAGTCAACATCGTGCTTTGAGCTCGGTGCTGCAACCCACGCGGCCCCTGGTGCGTTGTGTCCCTACAGGCCGGTCGGCTTGACTAAATGTGCCGCCTGGGTTGCGCGGCCACCGCCCGGTCGAGGATGTGATGCGGGTCACGTTCATCTGGAGCTCCGGCCTGAGTGCCCTCTGTAGAATGCATCTGGGGGGTGTGCCTGGCCGACGGGGCATCCAAAGGGAGCCCGCGGAAGGAGCGGACGAATCAGAATGAATCGTGAAGTCGGCGCCGACGCCGCCGATGGGCGCGGCGCGGTTGTGGATGAAGGAGGGCCGCCCCCTGGGGCCGCCGGGGCCACGGAACACGGCGCTCGCCCAGATCGCCGCCACTCGCCGGACCGGCGGACGCGCACCCTGCATGCCCTCGTGTACGGGAACTTCCACCCGCGTCGTCGCACCGTTCGCCGTGAAGGGCCGGCGATCCTGAGCGGAATCGATTGGCATGCGCCCTGGCTGCTGGCGATCGCGGTGCTGATTGTCATCCTCTCGTGCGTGGATGCGGCCCTGACGCTCTCGCTGATCGAGCACGGGGCTTACGAGATGAACCCCGTGATGGCCACCCTCCTGGGTGGATCGGCCGCCGCCTTCACTGCCGTCAAGATCGGATTGACCGCCAGCGGTGTCGTGTTACTCACGCTGCTCGCGCGGATGCGGGCATTTGGAAAAGTCCCCGTCGCCCTCATTCTCTACCTGGTGCTTCTGGGATACGGCGTGCTGGTCGCGTATGAGGTCCACCTGCTCGATCAGACGTTACGCGCGTTCTGAGGCCACCCGGCGCCCCTGGGGCGCTCGTTTCCTCTGGCCGGCTCGTTCCGTTAAACTTGGGCCTCGCTACAGTTTTCCCGCATGCTGGAACCCACACCTCTGTACGGCGGTAACGCCGACTACCTGGACGCCCTCTACGAGCAATATCTGCGCGATCCGGCGAGCGTAGAGGGGCCCTGGCGCGAATATTTCACCCGATTGAGCGCCATCGGCGCTGCCGAGCAGCCCCATGGGCCGATTCGCGCGGCGATTGCCGCGCGAGCGCGGGAGCCACGGCCCCGCCAGAGCCCGTTGCCGGGATCGGCCACCGGCCCGGACGGCGGCGGCAATGCACGTCAGGCTGCCGTCTCCCGCCTGATTCAGATCTGGACCAATCGGGGGCATCTGCTCGCGCGCGTGGACCCGCTCGAGCTGGCCGAGCGGCCGCGCCCGCGGGTACTGGAGCTCGAGTACTTCGGCCTCACCCAGGGCGATCTCGATACCGAGTTCTTTACGGGCAGCCGCACGGAGGCGGTGCCGCGTCGCATGAAGCTGCGCGACATCCTGGCGCAGCTCGAATACATCTACGCCGGGCCGATCGGCGCCGAATTCGCCCACGTCTCGGAGTCCGACGAGCGGCTGTGGCTGCAGGATCAGTTCCAGGCCGGGCGGCTGCTGCACCGTTTCACGTCCGAGGAGCAGCGCAACATCCTGTGGCAGCTCACCGCCGCCGAAGGGCTGGAGCGCTACCTGCACACCAAGTATGTCGGCCAGAAGCGCTTCTCTCTCGAAGGCGGCGACTCGTTCGTCGCCCTTCTCGACGATGTCATTCAGAGCAGCGGCGCTGGCGGGATCGAGGAAGTCGTGATCGGCATGGCGCACCGTGGCCGGCTGAACGTGCTGGTGAACATTCTTGGCAAATCCCCCTCCGTGATGTTCTCGGAGTTCGAGGGGGCCTACGACCTGAGCCACCTCCAGGGCTCGGGCGATGTGAAATATCACAAGGGCTTCTCGGCGGACCTGCGTACCGCCAGCGGCAACGTCCACACCGTTCTCGCGTTCAACCCTTCGCATCTCGAAGTCGTCAATCCGGTGGTCGAAGGCTCCGTGCGCGCCCGCCAGGAGCGGCGGGGCGATGCCAAGGGGGACCGCGTCCTGCCGCTGCTCGTGCACGGCGACGCGGCCTTCGCCGGCCAGGGCGTCGTCATGGAGACGCTGCAACTGTCGCAGGCCCGGGGCTACAGCACCGGAGGCACCCTCCATCTAGTCATCAACAACCAGGTTGGCTTCACGACCTCGGATCCGCGGGATACGCGCTCCACGATCTATTGCAGCGACGTGGCGAAGATGCTCGAAGCGCCGATCTTCCACGTCAACGCGGACGATCCGGAGGCGGTCGTCTTCGTATCGAGGCTTGCGCTGAAGTACCGGATGAAGTTTCACAAGGATGTCGTCATCGACCTCGTCTGCTACCGCCGGCACGGCCACAACGAAGCCGATGAGCCTGCGGCGACGCAGCCAATGATGTATCGCGCGATCCGCCAGCATCCCACTGCGCGCAAGCTCTATGGCGACCGCCTGGTCGCTGCGGGCGTAGTGTCGGATGCGGACGTTGCGCAGATGATGGAGCAATACCGCAACGGTCTCGACGAAGGACGCCCGCAGGCGCGCGCATCGCTGGGAATGATCGGCAACAAGTTCACCGTGGACTGGCGCCCGTATTCCCAGGTCGACTGGACGGAGCGAGTGCAGACTGGGGTCGAGCTTGCGCACCTTCGGGCACTGGGTGAGGGGCTCACAACGTACCCGGAGGGCTTCAGCCTGCATCCACGCGTGGCGCAGATCATCGCCAACCGCAGGAAGATGCTCGCCGGAGAGCTGCCGCTCGACTGGGGGTACGCCGAGACGCTGGCCTACGCTGCTCTGATCGAGCAGGGCCACGGCGTGCGCATCTCGGGACAGGACAGCGGGCGCGGCACTTTCTTCCACCGCCACGCTGTGCTGCACGATCAGAACAGCGACCGCACCTACATTCCGCTACAGCACGTGAGCGAGCACCAGCCGCGCGTGCAGATCATCGATTCGGTTCTCTCCGAAGAGGCCGTGCTCGGCTTCGAGTACGGCTACTCGACCACCGAGCCCAGCTCGCTGGTGGTCTGGGAGGCGCAGTACGGGGATTTCGCCAACGGCGCACAGGTGATCATCGATCAGTTCATCAGCTCGGGGGAGGCCAAGTGGCAGCGCTTCTGCGGGCTGGCGCTGTTCCTGCCGCACGGCTACGAGGGAGCCGGCCCCGAGCACTCTTCGGCCCGGCTGGAGCGCTTTCTGCAGCTGTGCGCAGAGTCCAACATGCAGGTGTGCGTGCCGTCCACGCCCGCGCAGATGTTCCACATGCTGCGCCGTCAGATGCTGCAGCCCTTCCGCAAACCTTTGATCGTCATGACGCCCAAGAGCCTGTTGCGTCATGAGCTGTCCGTCTCCAGCCTGGAGGAGCTGACCCGCGGCAGCTTCGCCCGCATCATCGACGAGGCCGATGATCTGCCGGCCGCCCAGGTGCGGCGCGTGGTGTTCTGCAGTGGCAAGGTCTACTTCGATCTGCTCAAGGCGCGACGCAAGGACGGCATACGCGACGTTGCGCTCGTGCGCATCGAGCAGCTGTATCCCTTCCCGAGTGATGAGTACGAGGCGATCCTGGGCCGCTATCCCAACGCGCGCGAGATCGTCTGGTGCCAGGAAGAGCCCCAGAATCAGGGCGCGTGGTACCAGATCCGCCATCGGCTCCAGGAGCTGCTCGCCGGTGGGCAGGTCCTGTATGCCGGACGCGCGCCAGCGGCTGCGCCCGCGACAGGGATCTCGAAGGTCCATGAGGCCGAGCAGCGGGCACTCATTCACGCCGCATTGCATGCCACCGCGACTGAGGATTCAGCGCGGGAAACGACGCGGTTGACGGGGGCTGCCTCAGCCGCGGCCGCCGCGCCCAAAGCCAGCTCGCCGGCCTCCGTGCCGGCGATGAGAAAGAGCTCATGACGACCGAAATCCGCGTGCCGCAGCTTCCGGAATCCGTGGCCGATGCGACGCTCGTGGCCTGGCACAAGCAGCCAGGCGACCCGGTCCAGCGCGATGAGAATCTCGCCGACCTCGAGACCGACAAGGTCGTACTCGAAGTGCCCGCGCCGCTCAACGGAATCGTGCGCGAGATCCGGATCCCCAGCGGGACGACGGTCACGAGCGGCCAGGTGCTCGCGGTGATCGATGAAGGCGCGGCGCAGGCTGCCGCTGCGCCCGCGGCGAAGGCGGCTGCTGCGGCACTGCCGCCCGCTGCCAAAACGGCGCCGGCACCGGCAGCGAAGGAGGCCGAGAACGGCGCGAAGGATCCGGGGAAGTTGAGCCCCTCCGTCCGCCGGCTCGTGGAGGAGAACAAGCTCGATCCCAACTCGATTCCGGCCTCGGGCAAGGACGGACGCCTGACCAAGGCAGACGTCGTGGGGTTTCTGGGCAAGCAGCCCGCGCCCGCCACGGCGCAGGCGGTCCCAGCGCCTGCTGCACCCCAGGCCGTCTCAACACCTGCCTCCAGGGCGCCTGCGCCAGCCGCGGGCCGCCCGCCGGCTACGGCGGGTCGGGTGGAGCAGCGGGTGCCGATGACCCGGCTACGTCAACGCATCGCTCAGAGGCTCGTCGAAGCACAGTCGACCCAGGCGCTCCTCACGTCGTTCAATGAGGTGGACCTGACCGCCGTCCAGGAGCTGCGGGCGCGCTATAAGGATCGCTTCGAGAAGGAACACGGCATCAAGCTGGGCTTCATGGCTTTCTTCGTCAAGGCCTCGATCGAGGCGCTCAAGAAGTTTCCCGTCATCAACGCCTCCGTGGATGGCACCGATATCATCTATCACGAGTATTACGACATCGGCGTGGCGGTCTCCACGGATCGCGGTCTCATGGTCCCGATCGTGCGCGACGCCGATGCCAAGACCTTCGCAACCATCGAGAAGGAGATTGCGCAGTACGCCCGTAAAGCCCGCGAGGGCTCCATTGCGATCGAGGACCTTACCGGTGGAACCTTCACGATCACCAACGGCGGGGTCTTCGGCTCCTTGATGTCGACGCCCATTGTAAATGCGCCACAAAGCGCCATTCTGGGTATGCACAAGACCCAGGAGCGGCCCATGGTCGTGAACGGCCAGATCGCGATCCGCCCGATGATGTACCTGGCGGTGACGTATGACCACCGCATCATCGACGGCCGCGAGGCGGTGCAGTTTCTGGTGGCGGTGAAGGAAGGCCTGGAAGACCCGGGCCGGATGTTGCTGGGGATCTGAACCTTCATGAGTGATTCATTCGATGTCGTCGTCATCGGCGGCGGCCCGGCAGGCTATCCGGCTGCCATTCGCGCCGCCCAGAACAAGCTCAGCGTCGCCTGCATCGACGAGTGGAAGAACCACGATGGCAGCGCAGCGTTCGGTGGCACGTGCCTGAACGCCGGCTGCATTCCTTCCAAGGCGCTTCTCGAGTCATCGGAGCTGTACCACCGCGTTCGCGAGGAGTTCGCCGTGCACGGCATCCGCGCCTCGGGGGTGTCGCTCGAGCTCGCGCAAATGCAGAAGCGCAAGGCCGGGATCGTTCGCACGATGACGCAGGGGATTCTGGGCCTCTTCAAGGCCGCCGGCGTCACTGCGTTGCAGGGTCACGGCAGGCTTCTCCCCGGACGGCGCGTGGAATTCACCGCGCATGACGGGACTCGGCGCGAGCTCAGCGCCAAGCACGTGGTGCTCGCCTCCGGTTCGGCTCCGATGGAGCTGCGCTCCGCTCCGTTCGACGGCCAGCGCATCGTGGATTCCTGGGGAGCCCTCGAGTTCGATGCGGTGCCGAAGCGGCTCGGTGTCATCGGCGCCGGCGTGATCGGCCTCGAGCTCGGGAGCGTCTGGCGACGCCTCGGCAGCGAGGTGGTCATCCTCGAGGCTCTGCCGGATTTCCTGGCGGTGGCCGATCAGCAGCTCGCGAAGGAAGCGCTGCGCCATTTCCGCAAACAGGGCCTCGATATTCGCCTGGGCGCCAAGGTCAGCGGCGCGAGGGTCGCCGCGGGGGTGGTCGACGTGACTTACACCGATGCCAAGGGCGAGCAGACCGTGGCGGTCGACAAGCTCGTGGTCTGCATCGGCCGTCGCCCCTACACGCGCGATCTGCTCGCCTCCGGGACAGGGGTGGAGCTCGATGAGCGCGGCTTCATCAAGGTCGATCATGAGTGCCGGACAGGCGCGGAGAACATCTGGGCCATAGGCGATTGCGTGCGCGGACCCATGCTGGCCCACAAGGGAAAGGAAGAGGGCGTCATGGTGGCCGACCTGATCGCCGGCGGCTACGGCGAGGTCAACTACAAGACCGTACCCGCGGTGATCTATACGGCGCCGGAGATCGCCTGGGTGGGACTCACCGAGGAACAGGTGAAAGCGACCGGCCGGCCCTACAAGGTTGGCGTGTTTCCGTTCCTGGCGAGCGGGCGAGCGCGGGCAATGGAGCAGGCGCAGGGCTTCGCCAAGGTCATCGCGGCCCGGGACGACGATGAGATCCTGGGCGTGCACATCGTCGGACCGCTGTCGGGCGAGCTCATCGCAGAGGCCGTTCTGGCAATGGAGTATTCGGCCAGCAGCGAAGACCTGCAGCGGACGATCCATGCACACCCGACATTGTCGGAAGCCGTGCACGAGGCCGCGTTGGCCGCCGACAAGCGCTCGATCGATTCGCCCAACCGGTAGCGGGCGAATTCCGTGCTCAGCGCGGTGAAGTTGGTTTCTTCCGCTTGACGCGTTTGAGGATGGGCCGCTGGATCGGTGAGCCGTAGACCCGGCGCTTGGCGCCCGGATGCGGAGCGAACGAGCTCGCCTTGGAGGTCCTTGGCGGCTGCTCTGCACAAACGCTCGTTGCGGCGCGCTCCCCGGGGAAGGCGGCAAACTGCACCGCCGTGGCGAGGAGACACGATGCGAGCGCGATTCTCATCTCAGCGACTCTCTGCGCCGGGGTCGAAATCCAGGTGGACCTGCAGATGCGCCTGCGTAGGCAGGCCGTCCACGTAGCGCGGATCGTACCGGTAACGGCGCACAGCGGCGAGAGCCGCCTTGTCGAAGGTGCCCGGCGGATCGGATCGGGTCACCGTGACAGCCGTGACGGCGCCTTCAGTCGAAACGGTGACCGCGAGATCCACGGAGCCCTTGAGGCCGTCGTGTCGGGCGCCTGAGGGGTAATCCGCGTTGACGCGGTGAATCAGCCGCGCCTCCCGCACCACCGGCGGGGGCTCATCGGAATAACCGGAAGGTGCGCTGGTCGACGCCGCGGGGGCCGTGGTCATCGGCACGGCGGCTGGCGCCGGCGACGGGGTCGCTGCCGCGGTCGACTGCGCTGCCACCGCCACCGGCTGAGCGGCGACGGTCGCCGGGGCGGCTTGCACTTCGGCAGGGCGCGCCCCACTTCGGGCGGCTACCGCTGATCCTGTCTCCGCGGAATTGGCTGGCAGTCGCGCGGAGGACCCCGGCGATGGCGCCGGGTTGGACGGAGTCAGTGTCTCCGGCGCAGAGATTGTCATACCGACCGGTGTCTCTGGCGGTAGAGCAGGTTCGGCAGAGCCGCTTCCCGCTGGCGAAGCCCTGCCGGTGGCTGAAGGGGCCGCGGACAATTCGTTCGACACGCGGGTTATCGGCGAGGCTTTCGCGTCCGCCACCTCGACTGCCTCCGCCGCAGCGGTCGCATGGTGTGCGGCATGTCGAGTCCGTGTTGAATCGTTCGCTGTCTTCTGGCCGGAAAGCACTCCGCCGGCTCCAGCGGATTCGTTGCCCACCGAGGCGTTTGTCACGGGCGCGGCGGGCGCCGGCGTCGGTGACGATATAACCTGGACACTCGGCTTGGGGAGCGGTGCGGCTTCAGGGTGCGCACCGAAGGTCCGGAAAGCGAAGAGCCCCACTCCCGCAGCCACTGCCGCGGCGATTGCAACCAGCACGGTCCGGCGCGGGGATTCCGGCTCATCGGGCAGCGGCGTCAGCGCGGCGCTCGCTTCGCGAGCCAGCTTGGCGGCTTCGGCGAGAGCACTGTCGAGAGCAGCCAGTGATTGGGCGCGCTCCGGGCTTGCAGCCGGCACCGGCGCGAATTGAACCGGACTGCGCCGGGGGCCTGGTGCCGGCGAGCGTGATCGAGGAGCCTCGACCACCGCCACGGCGTCTCCCGCCTCGCGCGCGCCCGACAGGGCTCTTTGCCCGACTCGCAGCGGCTGCCCGGAGGGTGTTACGCGCCGCAAAGGCGCGATCCGCGGCGGATCCTGTTTGTCTGGAACGGCTCGCGGCTGCGGCTTCGGGGGCGGGAATGGCTCGGCCTTGTCGGTCTCCTCGGTGTCCTCGGAGTCCTCTGAGTCCTCTGAGTACGCCTCCGCGCCCAACACCACGTGCTGGATGTTGGCGGTGTCGGCATGGGCATCCTGCGCGGCGTCTGCGAGCTCCAGAGTCGCAATCAGGCGATCGGGATCGATGGGGTAGGCCAGCGTCTGGAACAGCTCGAACGGGCCCAGACGGCCCTTGAGAAGCTGCAATCTCGGGCGGTCGGCCGAGAAGATGCGCAGCATGGCGGGCCATCGCTTGGCCGCCTGACTCAACAGCTCCAGGCCCGATCCATCCTCCAGGCGCTCACCGGCCACGATGACTTCGAAAGTGTTCTGACGCAGCAGGTCGAGACAGTCCGCCTTGGTGGTGACCGCGTCGACGGTATACCGGTCGCCGAGCAATCGGGCGATCGACTCGAGCATGGCGGAATCCTGATCGACGACGAGCACGCGCATGGGACGACGGACACTCCGGCCGGGTCTCCTGGCCTGCGCCCGCGAGGCGGGCCGGGAGATCAACTCCCTGCAGGAAAGACTGGGACCTCAAGCGGTTAAACCGATCACCGCGTACCCTAGTTAACGTCCCGGATGCGTTCCCGGCGCAGCGCCAGGTCACGATTTGCATATTCCGGGGCGAAGGGGCCGGGAAGGGAGCCGGTGCGGGAGAGTCCGGCGCGACCGGTCTACCGGGTTCGCCGTGCATGGGTCACATTCGGCACCCTGCCCAGCCTCCCCAGCACACGTGCCAGCTGCTCCAGATCATTGACCGAAAAGGCGATGCTGACATGGGCAGAGCCGTCGTCCCGATCGGTGGTCGTCGTCATGGCCTCGATGCTGAGCCGCTCGAGCGCGAGCACATCCGTGAGGTCCCTGACCAGGTCGCGCCGATCGAATGCCTCCACCGCGACCGCCACGCCGAGGCCGGCTTGCTCCGTTGCTGTCCACTCCACTCCCAGTACCCGGCCTGGCTTGATCGCCCGCATGCGCGCGAGGCTCGCACAATCGCTGCGGTGAATCGTGACGCCCCGGCCGAGCGTCACGTATCCGGAGATCGGCTGCGGTCTCAACGGAGCACAGCAGCGTGCGAGCGTGATTGGCAGATCACCCACACCTTCGATCTCGACTGGAGAGCCGGCCCGGTCCCGGCGCGCCTTCGCAGGTCGCACCACCGGCACCTGGGGTCGCGGCTCGATGAGGCGCGCTGCAGCCTGTACGAGTTGCGTGGCGGTGAGCTCCCCTTCGCCCAGCAACTGGTACAAATGCTCGGCATCGCGCACCTCCAGCGCTTGCACGATGGCGGCAAAGTGCTCCGGACGCGCTCCTATCCGGGCAAGCTCACGCTCAGCCAATGTCCGCCCGGCAGCGCGGTTGTCGGTCACATCCTGCTTGCGGAACCAGGCGCGCACCTTCGAGCGGCTGCGCGCCGAAACTAGATAGCCCTGCTCGGGAGCGAGCCAGTCGCGGCTGGGCGCCTCGTGCCGCCCGGTGATGACCTCGACGATCTCGCCGTTCTGCAAAGCGTGCGTGAGCGGCACGATGCGGCCGTTCACCTTCGCGCCCCGGCACCGGTGACCGAGCGAAGTGTGCACGTGGTAGGCGAAGTCCAGGGGCGTGGCTGCCCGCGGAAGATCCACGATCTCCCCCTTGGGGGTGAGGGCGTAGACGCGATCCTCGAACAGCTCGGTGCGCATGCGCTCGAGAAAATCGCGGTCCGCGGCCACCCCGTCCGCATCGGCTGCCTCCGGCGGCTCCAGCAGGCGCCGAACCCACTCGATCTTGCGCTCGTACTGCGAATCGCGTGCGCCGCCTTCCTTGTAGGTCCAGTGCGCGGCCACGCCAAGCTCGGCGTGCTCGTGCATTTCCCGGGTACGGATCTGCACTTCCACGCTCCGACCGCCGGGCCCGATCACCGCTGTGTGGATCGAACGATAGAAGTTACCCTTTGGAGTGGCGATGTAGTCATCGAACTCTCCCGGGATGTACGGCCACAGGCCGTGGACCACACCCAGGGCCGCGTAACACTCTGGTACCGAGCTGACCACCACACGCACGGCGCGCACGTCGAAGAGCTGCTCGAAAGGCACCTGCTTGCGCTGCATCTTCCGGAAGATGCTGTACATGTGCTTGGGACGTCCATGGACCTCCGCGACGACACCGCCATTGCGCAGCTCCGCGCCCAAGCTCCCACAAAGACTCTGGATATACAGCTCGCGATCGGCCCGCCGCTCATTGAGCGCAGCGGCGATCGCGCGGTAGTCCTCGGGCTCCAGGTAGCGGAACGCGAGATCCTCGAGCTCCCATTTGAGCTGCCAGACTCCGAGACGGTTCGCGAGGGGCGCGAACACCGCTCGCGCCTCCACCGCCAGACGCTCCCGCTCCTCCGACGGCAGATCGCGCGCGTGGCGCAGCTCGACCAGCTGCTCGGCGAGTCGTGCCAAAACGAGGCGCGGATCGCTGACCACGGCGAGCAGCATCTTGCGGAGCGTTTCGGCCTGCCGGGCATCGAGGCCCCGCGCCGGCGTCCAGTCTCGCGGCAGCCCGAGATCTCCGAGGCGCACCAGTGCCGCCGCGACATCGGAGGCGGCCGGTCCGATCAGCCGGCTCAGCTTCTCGAGCGTGAGAGCAGGGTGGGTGAGAGCCGGCCTGGCGAGCACGGCGTTCGCCAGAGTCGCATCCTCCGTGAGCGCGCCGATGACCTCGGCTGCCTCCACCCCGAAGGCCAGGTCGGCCGAGTCCACCGCAGTGGCATCCTGGAGCGCGAGTCGCACGATCGCAATCGACTCGCGAATGGGCACTGGACAGAGTTGATTGGTCTCCACGGCGGGCTCGCACTCGAAGATCACCCGGCGCACGCTTGCGGCGTGTCAACGATCGGGGTTTACGGCTATCATACCCGCCAGTTTTTCTTTGCGGTGTCGAAGCTTAGACACCCGCTTGCGAGGTCCTGCGTTTCCTTCAGGCGACACATGGCAGGTCACAGCAAGTGGGTTAGCATCCGCTATCGCAGAGGTACGTCTGGAAAGAGCCGCGACAGGGGGCGTGCGCCTCGGGACAGCGCCAGGACCGGCGGCCCCCCCAGCCGCTTCCGCTGCGAGGGATATGGTCCCGGCGGCGCCGCGGTGATGATGGACTGCCTGACGGACAGTCGCGAGCGCACGGTTGCGCAGGTGCGACAGCTCCTGCAGCGATATGGCGGTTCCCTGGGGGCGAACGGCGCGGTGAGTTACCTGTTCAATCAGGTGGGACTCATGCTTTTTCCGCCCGGCACGGACGAGGATCGTCTGACCCAATCGGCGCTCGAGGCTGGCGCGGAGGATGTCGTGGTGAGCTCGGATGGCACCATCGAAGTGCTGGCCGACCCGTTCGAGTTCGAGACCGTGCGTGCCCTGTTGCTGGAAAAGGGATTCGTTCCAAACTCTGCGGAGGTGACTGAGCGGGCGGCCACTTCGGTGCGCCTCGCGGGCGATGGCGCCGTGGCGATGCTCCTGCTGCTCGAGGCACTGGAAGACCTGGAAGACATACTGAACGTTTATACGAATGCCGAGATATCGGACGAGGTCCTGGCGCGCGTTTGATCCGCGCCTTGCCGCCCACGCCGGCGAGCCGGCGATGGCGGTCAATCTGCGCATCCTGGGACTCGATCCAGGGTCGCGACGCACCGGCTTCGGTGTCATCGAGTGCCGGGGTGCCGCGTATGCGCACGTCACTCACGGCTGCATTGCCGTTGCGGGGCTCGCGGTCGCGGACAGACTGCGACAGATATTCGATGCCCTGAGAAGTCTGATTGCCGAGTTTGGTCCGGCCGAGATTGCGGTGGAGAAAGTCTTCGTCAACCGCAACGTGGACAGCGCGCTGAAGCTGGGTCAGGCGCGCGGGGCCGCACTGTGCGCGGTGCCCCAGGGAGTGCCTGTATACGAGTACGCGCCGCGCGCGATCAAGCTGGCTGTAGTGGGATCCGGCGCGGCGGAGAAACTTCAGGTCGCCCACATGATCAGGACACTGCTGCAGTTGGACGGGAAGATCAAAGCGGACGCCTCGGATGCCCTGGCCATTGCCATCTGCCATGCCCACTCGAGGCAGCTGCAGGTGCTGGCGCGCGCGCACATCGGTGCCAGCGTGTCGCCGGTGCGGGCCAACGAGACATGATCGGCTCGGTGCGTGGGCGAATCGCCTCTAAAGCGCCGCCGCAGCTGACCGTGGAGGCAGGCGGCCTGGGGTATGAGCTCGAAGCACCGATGTCGACATTCTATCTGCTGCCCTCCGTCGGCGAGGAAGTGCGCCTTCTCACACATCTGGTCGTCCGGGAGGACGCCCATGTCCTGTACGGGTTCGCGACGGAGGAGGAACGCCGGCTGTTCCGTAGTTTGATCAAGGTTTCCGGCGTCGGGCCCAAGATCGCGCTGGCGCTGTTGTCGGGGATCACCGTCGAGGCTTTTGCGCAGTGCGTGCAGACTCAGAACGTCGCCGCGCTGACTCACATCCCGGGAATTGGCCGCAAGACCGCCGAGCGCCTGGTGGTGGAGATGCGCGACCGGCTCGGGTCGCGGGAGGCCCTGGGCGGTGAAGCCGTGCCGGCGGCGCCTGCGAGCGCCGAAGCGGAGGCGTTCGGGGCCCTCGTGGCCCTGGGATACCGGCCGGCGGAGGCGACACGCTTGCTGAAGGCGGCCGGCCCCGGTACACAGTCCACCGAAGAGCTGATCCGGCGCGCCCTCCAGGGCGCGGTGTGAAGGAGTGGGTGTGTCCCCGGCACAGGTGCAGACATCGACAGAGAGGGTCATGAGCGGCGCGACCAGCCGCGAAGAGGAGGCCGTCGAGCGGGCGATCCGCCCGCGACGGCTCGAGGAATACGTCGGGCAGGCTCCCGTCAAGGCGCAACTGGAGATCTTCGTGACCGCCGCGCGTCAGCGCAACGAGGCGCTCGATCACGTGCTCATCTTCGGGCCTCCCGGGCTGGGCAAGACGACCCTGGCCAACATCATCGCCGCAGAGCTCGGTGTCGCGCTGCGGCAGACCTCCGGGCCGGTGCTCGAGAGACCCGGCGACCTGGCCGCTCAACTGACCAACCTGCAGCCGCGCGATGTGCTGTTCGTCGATGAGATTCATCGGCTCGCGCCGGTCGTGGAGGAAGTTCTCTATCCGGCGATGGAGGACTATCAGCTCGACATCATGATCGGCGAGGGCCCGGCTGCGCGCTCCATCAAGCTCAATCTGCCGCCGTTCACGCTGATCGGCGCGACCACGCGCGCCGGCCTGCTGACCTCGCCGCTGCGCGATCGCTTCGGAATCGTGCAGCGGCTGGAGTTCTATGGCGTCGAGGACCTCGAACGCATCGTGAAGCGGTCGGCTTCCATACTGGGAGTGGCCATCGACGAGGGTGGCGGACACCGGATAGCACAGCGCTCGCGCGGCACCCCGCGCATTGCCAACCGGCTGCTGCGCAGGGTGCGCGACTTCGCGCAGGTGAAAGCGGACGGCCGCATAGACGAGCGGATCGCCGATGCCGCCCTCGACCTGCTGGAGGTGGACCCGCTGGGTTTCGACACGCTCGACAGAAAACTCCTGCTGACCATCATCGAGCGCTTCGATGGCGGGCCGGTCGGCATCGACAGCCTCGCGGCCGCTATTGGCGAGGAGCGTGGCACCCTCGAGGACGTGATCGAGCCGTACCTGATCCAACAGGGTTTTCTCGTGCGCACGGCGCGTGGCCGTGTCGTCACCCGCGCCTCCTACCTGCATTTTGGCCTGCGGGTTCCCGAGCGCGCCGCCGCCAACCTGCAGCTGTTCGAGGACAACCGGTGAGCTCATTCGCATGGGCTGTGCGGGTGTACTGGGAGGATACGGACGGGGGCGGGATCGTCTACTATGCCAACTACCTGCGCTTCCTCGAGCGGGCGCGGACCGAGTGGCTGCGCTCGCTGGGGCATTCGCAGCGTGTACTCGCGGAAGAGCAGGGTGTCGTTTTCACGGTGGTCAGCCTCGAGGCTGAATACCGGCGGCCCGCGCGGCTCGATGACGAGCTGACGATCACCTGCGAGCCGCAGGCCGAGGGCGCGGCGAGCATCCGCTTTGCCCAGCGCATTTACCGGGCAGGGGCCGAGCCGGCGCCGCAGCGGCTGCTGCTCGAGGCGAGCGTGCGGGTCGCCTGTGTCGATGCGCGAACGCTGCGGCCCAGGAGACTGCCGGAATTTCTTTCTCCGGGGACGCTCGGGCCCGCGCCGCAGCGCCGCCGCACCGCAAGGAGTCAGGTTGAATGAGTGAGCAGCTGTCGGTCATCCGCATCATTGTCGAGGCCAGTGTGCCGGTGCAGATCGTCATCGGCCTGCTGCTGCTCGCCTCGCTGTCATCCTGGGCGATCATCTTCCGCAAGCGGCTGATCATCGGCCGCGCGCAGCGCAACGCCGACCAGTTCGAGAACAGCTTCTGGTCCGGGGGCGACCTCGCGCAGCTGTACCGTGCCATCGAGCAGCGCGGCGGGGCCACGGGGATGGCCAGCATCTTCGAGTTCGGCTTCCGGGAGTTTGCGCGCCTGCGCCAGCAGAGCTCGATCGCCTCCGACCAGCTGTTGGAAGGGGCCCGGCGGGCGATGCGCGTCGCGCAACTGAAGGAGATCGACCGGCTCGAGGCGAGTCTGGCCACACTGGCCACGGTGGGCTCGACCAGTCCCTACGTCGGCCTTTTCGGCACGGTCTGGGGAATCATGAGCGCCTTCTCCTCGCTGGGTAACGTCCAGCAGGCGACCCTCGCGATGGTCGCTCCCGGTATCTCCGAGGCATTGATAGCGACCGCGATCGGACTGTTTGCGGCGATCCCGGCGGTCGTCGCCTACAACCGGTTTGCCGATCAGGTGAGTCGTCTGGAGATCCGCTTCGATGCATTCACGGAGGAGTTCTCCTCGATCCTGCAGCGACACGCCGCGCGCGGCGGCAACAGCCCGGCGGTCCCCACCTAGGAGTCATAAGCGATGGCGCAAGTTTCACGCGGACGTCGGCTCATGGGAGACATCAATGTCGTCCCGTACATCGACGTCATGCTGGTGTTGCTGATCATCTTCATGATCACCGCGCCGCTGCTCACCCAGGGGGTGAAAGTCGAGCTGCCCAAGGCAGGCGCGGAACCTCTCGACCCCGAATTGCTCAAAAACTCCATCCCACTCGTCCTGTCGGTGGATCATGAGGGCAGGCTATATCTGAACGTTGGCGGCAATCCGCAGACCGCGCTGGACCCGCAGATCGTCCTGGCGCGCGCAACGGCGGCTCTGCGGCGCAATCCGGTGCTACCCGTCCTGGTGAAGGCGGACAGCCACGTGGAATACGGGCGCGTGGTGCAGGCGATGGTGATCCTGCAGCAGGCCGGGGCCACGAAGGTGGGGTTCATCACCGATCCGCTACCCCAGCCCCCACGGCACGGACACTGAGCGGCAGCGCGCGAACGCCCATGGCCGAGCGTGGCAAGGTCGAGCGTCCAAGCGACCGCTGGGTCTCGATTGCGATGTCCGTGACCTTGCACGGGGCGCTGGTGGCGGCGCTCGCCTACGGTTTCTGGAAGTACCACAAGTCGCAGCCGCCCACCCCCAATCTCGCTATCGAGGCGACCGTAGTCGACCCACGCTCGGTCAGCGCGGCCCCCAAACAGGCCTTGCCGCAGCCGAAGGCGACGCAGCCCACGCCAACTCCCCCTCCCGAGACGCAGACGACACCGCCTCCTCCGCCGCAGCCGGCGCCCGAGGAGCCGACGGGACCGCCGGAGCCCACGCCGGACGAGCTTGCGCAGCGCCAACAGGCTGAGAAGGAACAGCAGCAGAAGGCCCAGGCCGAGCAGCAGGCGGCCGAGCAGCGCAAGCTCGATGAGCAGAAACAGGAGCAGCAGCGACAGGAAGAGCAGAAGCGTCAGGCGCAGCAGAAGGCGGAGGCGGACCGCAAGGCCGCCGCGAAGAAGCGCGAAGCCCAGCGCCTGGCGGAGCAGAAGCGCCAGGAGGAAGCGCAGCAGCAGGTCGACGCGCAGGACAAGGCACAGGCGGAGGCGAATCTCAAGCAGGATCTGGCGGCGGAGGAGCGCGCGGATGCCGCCCGCTCCAGCGGCGCGATGGCGAGTTGGGAAGCCCAGATCAAGGCCCGTATTCGCAGCCAGTGGAGCCCGCCGGCAACCGCAAAGCCCGGTATCGAATGCGTGTTGGACGTGACCCAGATTCCCGGCGGCCAGGTCGTCAACGTCCAGATCGGCAGTTGCAATGGCGATCAGGCCGTGCGCGATTCGATCCAGGTCGCAGCCTACCGCGCCTCGCCGCTGCCGCCCCCGCCGGACCCGTCGCTGTTCGTCCGCCAACTGGAAATCACCTTCAAGCCAAATTGATGTCAAACTTCAACCTATGAGAGTCCATCGCCCGCTTGTTGCCATTGCGCGACGACCGCTGCGCACCGCGCTGACCTTCGCCCTCAGCGTGAGCGCCGCCATGACCGCCCACGCGCAGCTGAAGATCGAGATCACCTCGGGAGTCAGCAATCCCGTGCCGATCGCGGTCGTTCCCTTTTCCAAGGCGCCCAACGATGGCGGCCTGGACGTGGCGCAGATCGTCCAACACGACCTCGAGGGAAGCGGGCGATTCAAGGCGCTGCCGCGCGATCAGATGCCTGCCACGCCCAATCAGCCCTCGGGGGTGAATTTTGCGGACTGGAAGGCCGCGGGGGACGACTACGTGGTGGTGGGGCGCATCACATCGATGGACGGCGGCAACGTCGGCGTGGATTTCGATCTGCTCAATACGCTCACTTCTCAACGAGTGGCGGGCCAGCGCTTCGTCGGCACCCCGGGAGCACTCAGGAATGCGGCGCACCGCGTCAGTGACGTCGTGTACGAGAAGATCACTGGAATACGCGGTGCATTCGCGACGCGCATCGCCTATGTTGCGGTCGACGGCCAGCCCCCGACCCAGCACTATCAGCTCATCGTCGCCGATGCGGACGGCGAGAATCAGCGGCTGATACTCGACTCACGCTTCCCGTTGATGTCACCGGCGTGGTCTCCCGATGGGCAATGGCTTGCTTACGTGTCGTTCGAGAGCAAGCGTTCTGCGATTTACGTGCAGCTCGTGCGCACGGGTGAGCGGCGGCAGGTCTCCGCACGCGCCGGCATCAACGGCGCCCCCGCCTGGTCCCCCGACGGGCACAAGCTGGCTCTCACGCTCGGCGGCAGCGGCGGCAATCCGGACCTGTACGTGCTGGATCTGGCGTCGCAGAATCTCACGCGCATCACGGATGATCCGGCCATCGATACCGAGGCCGCATGGGCGCCGGATGGGAAGTCGCTGTACTTCACCTCCGACCGGGCCGGCAGTCCGCAGATCTATCGGGTAGCCGCACAGCCCGGCGAGCATCCGAAGCGGATCACATTCAATGGGTCCTACAATGCAAGGCCGCGGGTATCCCCCGATGGGACGCAGCTTGCGATGGTGACGCTCGACAGCGGTAACTATCGCATCGCGGTGCAGGATCTTTCGAACGGCACGGTCAGGGTGTTGTCGCACGGGCACCTGGACGAGTCGCCGAGCTTTGCGCCCAACGGGGCGACCCTCATCTACTCGGAGCAGGATGCAGGGCGCGGAGTGCTGGCGACGGTCTCGGTGGATGGTCTGACGGGTCTGCGACTGAAATCGGATCAGGGGGGCGTGCGTGAGCCCGTCTGGGGTCCGTTCGGTCAGTAAAACGAATGCCGCACAGGCGGCGCAAGGGGTGGAGTGGCTATGCAAAAACTACTGATGGTCCTGATGCTGGCGGTTGCTCTCGGGAGCGCCGGATGCGCGAGCAAGAAGCCGAAAGCGCCGCCGCCGCAGCAGCAGTCCTCCGAGTCCAGCGGAGGTGCCGGCAGCGAGGGCGACAACTCCGCCAACGCCAACGCGGGTTCGGAGGACGAGACGGCAGGACCGCAGGCGGGCCTGCTCGCCAAACGCGTCATCTATTTCGACTTCGACAGCAGCGAGATCAAGAGCGAGGGTACGGAGGTGGTCGCGGCGCATGCCAAGTACCTTGCCAGTCATTCGAGCGCGCGGGTGCGGCTCGAGGGCAACACCGATGATCGCGGCTCGCGCGAGTACAACATCGGTCTTGGCGAGAGACGCGCCCAGGCGGTGCGCCGCGCGCTGCTGCTGCAGGGAGCCACCGAGGCCCAGTTGCAGACAGTGAGCTATGGCGCGGAACGTCCGGCAGCGGTCGGGAATGACGAGGCGGCGTGGGCGAAGAACCGCCGCGTCGAGATCGTGTATCTGAATCCGAATGCCCAGCCGCAGAGGTAGACCTTCATGCGAGTGATCCAGGCCAACACGCCGGCCGCCCGGTCGGCGCGACTTCTCACCGGCTCGGCCACCATGGTGCTGATCCTGGCGCTGGCGGGCTGCGCTTCGAACCGGGACGAAGAGGACGCGATGCAGAGCAAGCTCAACGAGCTCGATGCGCGCGTGGCCCGGATCGAGCGCGTCGTCTCGAACCAGAGCCTGGTCGCGCTGGCCCAGAATCTCGATGCCGTGCAGGGTGACGTGCGCCAGCTCCGTGGCCGTGTCGATGAGCTCGAGAATTCGCAGGAAGCGCTGCGCAAGCAACAGCGCGACATGTACAGCGATCTCGACAAGCGCCTCGGAGGCGGGCAGGGCGCCTCCGCCAACGCAGCGGGAGGCGCAGGCAGCGCCGGTTCCCCGGCGGGACCAGGCGCTGCCGCGGGCTCCCCCGTCGAGCAGAAGGTCTACTCGCAGGCGTTCGATGCCCTCAAGGCCGGCAGCTACTCGGTGGCGATCACGGGATTCAAGGATTTCCTCTCGTCCTACCCGCAGAGTCCCCTGGCCGAGAATGCGCAATACTGGCTCGGCGAGGCCTACTACGTGACCCGCGACTACGGCGGCGCCAACGATGCATTCCATACCGTGCTGCAGAAGTGGCCCGACTCGCGCAAAGCACCCGATGCGCTGCTGAAGCTCGGGTTCACCGAATTCGAGCTGAAGCGCTACGGCGATGCCCGCAAAACCCTCGAGCAGGTCACGCACAAATATCCCGACAGCGACGCCGCACGGCTCGCCGCGGACCGCTTGAAGCGCATTCCCGCCAATCCCCACTGAGCGGTGTTCCGCCAGTCCGCCGCCGGGTGGCGCCCGGGGGTCGTCACCGACATCGAGCTTCGGCCGGCCGGGGCTTGCGACATGCGCCGCCGGTCCGGCCGGCGCTGTGCGGCGGCGCTGGCAACCAGCGGGCGGGTCACAGCGCACCTGTAGTATCATGCGCGCCCCGGCTGCGGCGCCCAAGCCTCCCGCCGGGATCCCACCAGAACGGGCCGTTAGCTCAGTCGGTAGAGCAGCAGACTTTTAATCTGTTGGTCGCGCGTTCGATCCGCGCACGGCCCATAAAATTTGCCGTGACCACCACGGCAGCGCAATCCACGAGCCTGCGGCTCCTCTTGAGTGTATGGCATCAGATCCACTGTCCCGGATGCCCGCTTGCCGTCGAAAAATCTGACTTCGCTCGCGTGATGTGCGTCAGCTTGACGACGTTGACCCGCAGCGCTGCATGCGCCAGGAGACGGTTGACGTTGGTTTCGTGACGCAGCTCACGTCGGGAAACCTTACGAAATCGTGCGAAGCGCGCCCGTGACGCGCTTCACACGCACATATCCAACTGACTGAGCAGCCACGAGCTGGAAAATCGGGGCATGCGCATTGCATCGCTACTACACCGTTCAGCAGGAGGCAGCCATGCGTTTCGGCAAATATGTCGCGTGTATCGCGATGCTGGCATCGCTCTTCGCCATCGAGGATGCCTATGCAGACACCGTTGCAGAGGGTGTGCGAGCCTCAGTGACCAACCCGCTTGTGATGTCCCTGATGTTGCTCGGGTTCAGCATGCTCGGAATCTCGGCCGTCCTCCGCTATCGGCGGCTGCGCAGGGAAATCCTGCGCCTGTAGGAAAGGGTCCTACCCCGACACAATCGCCTCTAAGCTCTATCTCTGAACCGGAGCGTTGCTGAGGCTGGGCTGCGTCAGGTTGATCCGCATGATGAGATCTTCGCTCTGCGGGTCATGATGGCGGCACGACGTGGCGAATACGCAGAGGCCTGCGATCTCGGCCAGGCACAGCCACAGTATCCAACGGGGAAGGATGTCTCTGAGCGCTTTCAACACCATGGGGTCTAACCGTACGCACCACCGGTCTGTCAGACATGTGGCGAAGGTCATGCCGCAAATGGTGAATGTCAGCGTGGGCGATTCCAGGGGCTGAACGCCGCTGCTGGCCGCCGGGCGTGAGTTCTGAAATCGAGGCCACACGTTGCACAGCACGTGCCGTGAGCGGGTAGTCGGATTCTGCTGCGACATCTGGGGCATTTCGATTGCGCCTGCAACCACATCATGCCGAGTCCGGTGGCGAGAGCCACCGTCCAGATCCAACCCTTGAGCATGCGATCATCTATGGCAGGGTGAACGTAAGCGAGCAGGAGCATCAGCGCGAGGCCCAGGTATTTGACACGCTGGAGGGCTCGCGTCCTGCGTTGGAGAGAGCTGTGCATATTCATGAGGAGGCAGGGTGCGCAGGCGCGGCGGCGATGTCACCTGTCCAAGGTCATATCCGCATTCCGGCGGGTTGAGTTTCACTTGCATGCCCCCAGCCATTGCCGGCAGATGCTTGCGAGGGCGAAAGGCTCTGGCACGAGGTGTGCAGACTGATCGTGGGGATTCCGGTCGTGTGGCGGCCGTGCGACATGCAAATTCGCCCGTCCTGCCTCGGCGGCTCGGTCCTCACACCGGGAGAGGAGGAGGGGATACATCATGAAACTGCTCGATTCGGTCATTCGAGTGTTCGTTCTTACGCAGGGAGTCGCTTTGAAATGGCTGCGGGAGGAGCTGGCAGCCCTCAAGATCGGCATTCCCATCACCGACGGCTGTCTGGACGAGTTCATACGCGCGGCGGATGAGGCCGCACGCACGGCAAGCTCATCCCAGCGACGTTATGTTGAAGAGCTGCACCGCCAGCTCGCTGCGCGCGCGACATTCATCCAGCGCTGGACTGGATCAGATGAGGTTATTGCCGAGCAAGACGAAAAAAGTGTTCAGGCACTTGTAAGAATTGCGCGCAAATATGCGCTGCCACGGCGCTGGAAGCTGTCTGATCCAGTCGTAGTGGAATACCGGCGCACGCGTCCCTCGTACTGGCACTGGGCGGGTGAAGTCGATACGCATAGCCTGGCAGCTCGATCGTAGGAAGCCCTCACTAATGAGCCGGGATGCGGTGCAAGCCGCATCCCGGTTTTTGTTTGGCCAGCTACGCCGCCCCAGTGCCCCCCCATACGCTGTCCGGACACCAGACGTTGCCCGCGGCGAAGGTCGCGGACGGCGTGCGATCCGAGCGCAGGAACAGCGGCCCGTCCAGATCGACTACCTGGCACAGTTGCCCGACCAGAAATCCAGGGGCCATGGCGAGGGAGGTACCGGTCATGTTGCCGACCATCACGTCCAGGCCGAGACGGCGCGCTTCGCGTGCAATGGCCAGCCCCTCGGTGAGGCCGCCACATTTGTCCAGCTTGATGTTCACCACACCGAATCGCCCGACGAGGGCGGGGAGATCCTTCAGACCCTGGACGCTCTCATCCGCCGCAATTGGAATCGGGAACTTGAGGCCATCGAGCTGGGCTTCCTGCCCGATCGGGAAGGGTTGCTCGACCAGCGTGATCCGCGCCTGCGTCAGCACCGGTAGCAGGGCTTCCAGCGAGCTGCGCGTGAATCCCTGATTGGCATCGACCGCCAGGGACACATCCTTGCGCGCGGCGCGCACCGCGCGGATGCGATCAGCATCTATCGGCTCGCCGGTGAGCTTCAGCTTCAGGAACTTCGCCTCCGTGTACGAGCGAGCCCAGTCGGCCATATCGGTCGGGCTCTCGGCCCCGACCGTATGGGCGGTCAGGAGTGGCCGGGGCTCACCAAGACCAGCGAGCTGCCACGCAGGCTTCCCCATCCGTTTGGCATCGAGATCCCACAGCGCGCAATCAACAGCGTTGCGCGCTCCACCGGGCGGCAGAAGTGTCTGCAGAGTCTCGCGATCGATTCCCGCTTCAATCGAGTCTCGTACGCTCTCGATGCGCTTCACCATGCCAGCCACATCTTCCCTGAGATAGTAGACGCCGGCAGCCTCGCCGCGGCCGCTCAGCCCACCGGCGGCAGCCTCGCCGCGGCCGCTGCGCCCTTCCTGGGTCAGCGTGACCACGACAACCTCGCAGTCCACCATGGTGTAGCCGGTGATGCGGAACGGCTTCTTCAGCGGCCACTTTTCAGTGGCCACCTGTAGGGACAGTCGCGCGCGGGGGTTCATGTTGCTGCTTCAGTCCTGGATCGTGAGTGGATGAGCGACGGGGCTGGCTCGCGCGAGCGGCGAGACTCCAAGTTTACGCCAGGCAGGCCGACACGAGTCGGGCGAACTCCGGGCCGTCCCGGATGGGGTCGGCGGCTGGGAGCGCGAGCCGTTCGCTGATCTGCCGCAGTGTCGCACGCGCGGCCTCATCGCCCAGCCGCGCGGTGTTGAGGGATACGCCGGCACAGCGGACTGCGGGATTCGTGCGTCGGGCCAGGCGCAGGTGCAGGTCGATTGCCTCCTCGAGCCCCGGGGTGGGGAAGGCCTCGAGACCCATCATGACTTCACGTCCCCACTCGTGACACAGAACGATCACATCCGGCTGCGTGCCGTGCAGCAACCCCAGCGACACGCCGGAATAGGAGGGGTGGAACAGCGAGCCCTGGCCCTCGACGACGTCCCAGTGATCCGGCGCCGCCGCAGGGCTGAGCATCTCGGCTGCGCCCGCCACGAAATCGGCCACGACCGCATCCATGGGGATGCCGCTGCCCGAGATCAGGATCCCCGTCTGCCCGGTCGCACGGAAGTCTGCCGCGACGCCAAGCTTCGTGAAGGCGCGCGCGAGCGCAATAGCGGTGTACTTCTTGCCGAGCGCGCAATCGGTGCCGACGGTCAGCAGGCGCTTGCCGCTGCGTTTGTCCCCGCTCGCGACCTGAATATTCGGCGGAGGCTCGCGGACATCGATGAGCCGGCGGCCGAGACGCCTCGCGGTCTGCTCGAGCTCGGGGCGCTGCGATAGCCGGTTATGCATGCCACTCACGATGTCGAGACCGGCTTCCAGGGCCTGCACGAGCGCAGGAATCCACGCGGGCGCGATGACCCCCCCGCGATTGGCTATGCCGATCACGAGCGCGCGTGCGCCGCGGGCCTTTGCCTCCTCGGGAGACAGGCGCGGCAGACCTGTGGTGATGGTAACGCCGGGCAGCGCGAATTCGCCGGTGCACAGCTGCGGAGCCCAGTCTCGCAGGCCGAAGGCGGTCTTCGCGTAAGCAGCCTCCGTGACGTCACCGAGAAACAGGAGGTACGGTTGTGGAAGCTCGATGGTCATGCGGTTGATGTGGGGTTTGCCGGAGTGAAATGCAGTCCTGGTCGCAGCTGAAAGCCGTCCTCGGCGCGACCGGCCGCAATTTCACGCTCTCGATCGCGCCGCCGGCAGCGAGCGCGAAGCTTACATAGGCGTCCTCGATCTCGCGATCAGTCCAATATGTGCGAAATGTATCCCATTGTACGTGCTCGAGTTGTACGTACTCGAGCGGTGGCTTTTCATCCGGGCGTGGCTCCGAACCGGGTACGCAAGCCGCCGAGTGCGCGCGCTCAATACGTGAGACTGAAGTTCGCAAGCCCATACGCAACAATGACCCACAGCCCGTACAGTCCGGCCAGGCCGAGCAGCAGCTCGCTGCAACGGACGAGCCAGCCGCCCGGACCGTTCAGCACCCGCTGCGCGCCTTCGAACATCACCGCCAGGCAGCCGAGAATCGCCAGCACGCCGAGCAGGTACAGCGCGATCAGCAAGCCGTTGATCCCGGCACTTCCGGCAGTCAGGGCGGCGATGAGGCCGAGCCAGCCGCATCCCATGACCAGCACGACGATAATGCCGATGCGCGAGGCCAGGCGGCGGCGCCTCTGCTGGGGCGTGAGGGCGAGAGTCGCGTGGAAGTGCCGCCGCGTAATCCAGCCACCCAGCCAGATGGCCAGCGTCAGCACCAGGATCGCGACGAATGCGATCAGCATGACCCGCAGTTCCCCGAGCTTGCCCAGGCCGTGCACCCGCAGACCCACCTCGACTGGAAGGAAATCATCGGAGATCCAGTAGGCGATTCTGCCATCCGCGTCGGTCACGAACTTCAGGTGCGTCTGACCATTGACCTCGCGGTAGGTGAGGGGTCCGATCTCGCGCCAGTGCTTGGGCGTGCCGCTCAGATCCTTGAGCATGTCGACCGTGATCGTGCCATCCGCGTGCGCCTTCACGCTCGTCTGACTGAGCGCGAATAACAGGCGCAAGGCGCTCTCGATCCTGCGGCTGCCGATGTACCAGCCGGCTACGCGCGCCGCGTCCGGCTTTGGATCGGCGACGGTCTTCTCCTCGGGCGCGGAATAGGGATAGTAGCGATCGAGGAAGTTGCGGAACAGCTGCTCGCGCACTTTGCCGGCTTCGCCCTCCTTGCCCAGGCTGTTGAAGGACATGAAGATCCCGACGTTTTGATCCAGCAGCAGATGCAGGTCGCTGTGGAACGGCTCCGTATCACCCGCATGTCCGATGATCCGCTGTCCGTTGCGATTCTCCATGTAGAAGCCGAGCGCGAACCCATTCATGCCGGGCGCCATGCGCGATTGCGGCGAATGCATCAGCTGTGCGGTCTCCTCGGGGAGGATCCGCTGATCGGCGTACTGCCCGTTCTGCAGGTGCGCAATCATGAAGTGCGCCATGTCAGTCCCGGTGGCCGACAGGGCACCGGCGGGGGCGGTCTCGATCAGCTCGAAGGGGGTCGGCTTCTCGTCGGTCGCCTGGATGTAGCCATTCGACATGTTGGCCTGGTACCGGGCGGGCAGGGGCTGCACGAAGGTCGAGTGCTCCATGGCGAGCGGCTTGAAGATGTGCTTGGCCACATAATCGGCAAACTGCTCGCCCGAGGTCCGCTGCACGATGTAGCCGGCGAGCGAGGCGCCATAGTTGGAGTAAGCGACGATCTTGCCTGGCGGATAGATGCGCGCGGGAATGTGCTTCTTCAGGTAGTCGCCGAGCGGCATGAGCTGCTCGGTCGTCTTGACGAAGGCTTCGGAGATGCCGTCCTCGAATCCCGGTGTGTGTGTCAGCAGATTGCGCAGCGTGATCGGCTTGTCGAACTTGGGCGGGATCTTGAAGTCCAGGTAGTCATTGACATCCCGGTCGAGGTCGAGCTTGCCCGCACCGACGAGCTGCATGACCGAGGTCCACGTGAAGAGCTTTGACACGGAGCCGGGACGGAAGAGCGTCTGGTCGGCGACGACCGGCTTGTGAGCCGCCACATCCGCGTACCCATAGCCCTTGGCAAACAGCGTCTGGCCATCCTTGACGACCACGATCACGGAGCCGGCGATGCCGCCACGCTCCATGGCATACGGCACGAGCCCGTCGAGGAACGCAGCGACGTCTTGCGCAGTCAGTGCGTGCTGACCTTCCGGCGCCCCAGGGGCGGTGCTTTGCGCGGAATGATCCGCGGGGAGCGCAACGGCCGGCGCGGGAGCTGGCCCTGTCGCCGGAGACTTCGGGGGCGTAGCGGCGGCGAGCGTGGTGACCGAGGCAAGGAGGGCGACGAGCGCGGTCAGGCATTGGCGGATCACGGGTACACTCCGTTTCGCGATGCAACGTTTCGTGCTGATTTCTCGGTCTGCTATTCGAATCGAGGCAGACCGGCGGGCCCGCGCCCGCCGGTGCCGGTTCTTTAGAACTTCCAACCCAGCGTCACGCCAACAGTTCGCGGCCGGATGAGAGCGGCGGCGAGCGCGTTGTTCGGGTAGCTCGCCCCGGGGACGCCGGTGATTTCCGTGAGTCCCTGTGCGCCGCTCAGGTTTTTCCCGTAGACCTCGATGGACCAGTGATCGCGCCGCAGGCCGGCCCGCACATCGTATTCCTCATAGGTGGGCAGGGAGATCAGCCCGCCGTCGGCGAATCGCTCGGCGAAATCGGCCGACTGCTTGCCGACATAATTCGCGCTCGCGCCGACATACGGCGTGAGGCCATCGGCCAGGTGCCATTCGTAGGCGGCGCTCAGATAGACGCTCCAATCGGGGATGTACGGCAGAGGATCGCCCCGGAACCCGCCGGTTGCCGCAGGGGTATCCTCCGTCAGCTTGGCGTTGGTGTACGCGCCGTTGAGCGTGAGAGTCAGGCCTTCCGTGGGCCGAGCGGCAGCCGTGAACTCGACTCCGCGGCTGAAGGCAGTCCCACCATTAGTGTTCACACCCGTCTGATTGATCACGGCGAACAGCTGAATGTCTTTCCAGCTGATGTAGAAAGCGGTCAGATCGACCGAGAGCCGGTGATCGAGCCAGGCGGACTTGAGACCCACCTCGTAGTTCGTAGTGCGGTCCGCCTTGTAGAAGAACGGTGTGCCAGGCGGGGCGCCGGGCGGGACGACATTCGGACCGCCTGGACGATACCCGGTTGCCACGCGCGCATAGATCGATGCCGCGTCCGAGATCTGGAACCGTGGCGCCACCGAGTACGTGAACACGTGCTCCGCGGAGGAGGCGGTGATCTCCGGGGCCGAGCCCTCGAGCTCGTTGAGAGTTCCTCCCTGTGTGATGTCCGCATGCTGCGCGTTGTGGCTGTAGCGCCCGCCAAAAGTCAGGTCGAAGCGCGGCACGACATGCCAGGTCGCATTGGCGAAGCCGGCGTACTCCTTCAGATCGGAATCGAGCTTGTCATCGGCGAAGACGGGCAGATCGGTGGCGACCTGGCCGGTCGGTGCATCAGTCAGAATGATCTGCTGCGGATTGATCCCGGAGTTCTCCCGCGTGTAGTAGCCCCCCACCAGCCACTCGAGCGGCGCCCCGGTAGGCGAGGACAGACGCAATTCCTGGGTGATCTTGTGAGTGAAGGTGGTCTGTTTCAGGAACGCGCTCAGCGGCCGGAAGGGCTGTCCTGCGAAGGGATTGCCGTAGAGCGAGGTGGCGAGCACTGCCGCTAGGAACGCGTAGTCACGCCGAAAGTCCTGATTGAACTCGGAGTAGCTGCTCGAGGAGAACAGACTGGCGAAGCCGAGGTTCCAGTCGAGGGATGCTGCGTAGATCCGGTATGAAGAGTCGGTGGGCTCGCGGTTGTACAGCTCCTGGGTAAGCCCCTCGATCGGCTGCAGCGTCTCCGGGTTGATCTGAAACAGATCCGCACCGCCCGATCTGATGTCCTGGGTGAGCGCCGTGAGCCGTACCTGGAGGGCATCGCTGAGGCTCCACTGCAGCGAGGCGCGGCCACCGAACTTGGTGTCGCTGTTGAAGTTGTCCAGCTTCAGTGAGCCCGGCAGGATGACCAGGCCGAGCGCCGGGGGTCCGAAGAAGATGGGATCATCGCCGGGCGAGTCGATGAAGCCGCCGTCGCGGTGCCAGAAGCCGCTCGCCCGGAAGGCGATCCGATCGGTGAACGGAATGTTGATCATTCCCGTGGCGCTGTAGCCGGGATCGCCATGATCGAGCGTTTCGCCGCCCACGTTGACGAATGCGTCGAAGGCATCGGTCTTCGGTGTCTTGGTGACGAACTTCAGGACGCCGCCGAGGGAGCTGGCGCCATACAGCGTGCCTTGCGGACCGCGTAGCACCTCGAGGCGCTCCACGTCGGTGGTATCGAAGTCGCCTGCCAGGATGGCCCCGTTCGCGAGGCCGCTGCTGGAGCCGAACGGCACGTCATCGACATACACCGCGACCGTCGAGGCAACGCCGTCACTGTTGACTCCGCGCAGGCTGATACGCGATTGCCCGGGGGTATCGCCCGTCAGGCTCAGCCCGGGGATGAGCGCCAGGTAGTCCTGCAAGTCATACGCCTGGTTGCGGGTCAGGACGTCGGAGGACACCACCGTCACCGATTGCGGCACGTTCAGGATCGACTCGGCGCGCTTCTGCGCAGTGACGATGACCTCCTCGAGTGCGGGCTGATCGTTTGCCGGCGCCTGCTGCGCGAGCGCGCTCGGAGCGCTCAGCGAGGTGAGTGTCGCGAGGACGGCGACCGGGATCCACCGGGGCGGGGTCAGTGCCATGGCTTTCATCGTTTACTCCCCATACCAACATCCGGGATTCGAGGGCAGCCCCGCGCGGCACCGGGCGCCTCGTCAGGGCGCGGGCCGGAACGCGCCCGGCGCCGGTATTCTCGGGTACCGGCTGCGCGCGGCGGGCTCCTGTTCAGCGGGCCAGACTCTACAACGTATTTTCTGTTTTGGAAACTTATTTCTAATCAGGTAGTTTAGTGTATGCGCGTGCAAGATATTTCAGGCGGTTAGGCGGCCGCCGCTCACGGGGACGCGTGGTGCGCCCCGGCCATGCGTCCACTATCATCGGCGTCAGTCACCCGGTCAGCATTCGATGAAAGACACCGCTAGACGATCCCGGCTCGGAGCGGCGCTGCGGGCGCTGAGAAGGCAGCGCGGCTGGACGCTGGCGGAGGTCAGTCGGCGCACCGGCTTCTCCATTCCAACTCTCTCCAAGGTGGAGAACGATCGCCTGTCGCTCACTTATGACAAGCTGATCCGGCTCAGCGAGGGCGTCGACATCGACATTGCGCAGCTGTTTGCGCCGGTGGATGGAGCCGGCGGTCCGGCCGCCATCACCGGCCGGCGCAGCGTGAACCGGCGTGGCGAAGGCGAGCTCGTCGCCACGCGGAACTACGACTACCGGTATCTGAACACCGACGTCACGCGCAAGAAATTCATTCCCATCTATACCGAGCTGCACGCCCGCTCACTCGAGGAGTTCGGCGAGCTCGTCCGACATACGGGTGAGGAGTTCATTTACGTGCTGGAAGGCGAGGTCGAGCTGCACACGGAGCTCTATGCGCCGCTCGTACTCACGGCCGGCGAGTCAGCCTACATCGACAGCACGATGGGTCACGCTTACGTGGTCAGGGGAGCGGGGCCGTGCCGGCTGCTGGCAGTCTGTTCGGCCTCCGAGAAGGACCTGCGCGAGGTAACCGGCCGGGAGGCCGAGGCCGGTCCCCGGCGCTCACTTCGGTCGGCACGCACCCGACGCCCGGCGCGGCGCCGCTGAGCCAGCATTCAGAGTCTGTCCTCGTCCGGATCGAGCCCCGCATCCGCGGCGCTGGCTCGCAGCCGATCCTGCGCGGCATCGAATGAACGGCAGGCCAGCAGGTACACCGCGGCGGCGACTGCCAGGCCCACCAGCATGGCCAGGTCCGCCCCGCCGAGCGCGCGCGCAACCGGACCTCGGTACAGTCCGGTGCTGAAGAACGGGCTCATCGCCACAAACCCGGCCCCATAGGCGAGCAGCCCTCGCCAGTTCCACCGTCCATACATCCCGTGCGGGTTGAATATCTCGCGGATCGAATAGTGGCCGCGGCGTACGACGTAGAAATCGACCAGGTTGATCGCCGTCCAGGGCGTGAACAGATACAGCAGCACCGCCAGCCAATCGCCGAAGGCAGCGAGGAAATTTCCCGAGGCGCCGAAGGAGATCACCGTTGCGGCGATTCCAGCGGCCAGCAGGCTGCCGAGCCGCTTGGCAACGGTGCTGTGCAGGGGCTTGATCGTGTCGGCCACGCTGAGCAGAGTGAGCGAGGCGCCGTAGAAGTTCAGCGAGGAGATCGTGACGAGACCGAGCAGGGCGCCGACCAGCAACACCTCCCCGAGCCGGGGCAGGATGCTGTTGCCGGCGAGCTGCATTGCCGCGGCCACCTCGAGGCGCGGTGAGGCCGCCGCGGCCAGCGTGCCGATCAGCATCATCCAGGTGCCGCCGATGAACGCGCCGAGGTAGGTCCACCAGAACGATTCCCTGACCCCGACGCGGCGCGGCAGGTAACGCGAATAGTCCGAAACGTATATCGACCAGGAGAGTTGATAGGAGGCGGCGGCAAAGAATTCGGCAACGAACGGCACGGCGCGAAACCCGGACGGGTCCCACTGCCCGGGTGGAAACCGCAGCACGAGCAGTGCCCCGACCGAGAACACGCACAGAATCGCAATCATGAGGTAGGCGAACAGGCGCTGCGCCAGGTGGATGATGTCGTAGCCGATGGCAGCCGGAATGAGTGATATGACCGCGAAGCCGATCAGCACCGCCGGCGAGCCGGATGCGATGGGCTGCCACAACTGGTGCAGGGTCTGCGCCGCCAGTACCTGGTTGAAGGCGTTGTAGCCGATGTAGGCGATCAACGCGACGCCCCAGACGAGCAGGGCGCCGATGTAGCCAAACTGCGGCCGCGACTGGATCATCTGGGGCAGCCCGAGCTGGGGACCCTGAGTGGAGTGGAACGCCATGAAGAACGTCCCGAGCGCACACCCGCCGATCACGGCGAGGGAGGTCCACAGCAGGTTGCCGCCCAGGGTGATGCCGAGGACGCCGACCGCGAGGGTGGCGAGGTGGGCATCACCCGAGAACCACACCGGCCACAGATCCCGCACGTTGCCGTGTCGTTCGGCCAGCGGCACGTAATCGATCGAGCGCCTCTCGAGAAACGCGCCGTCCATCCAACCCCCTCGCCTCAGGGCGCCGATTTATTATATTATGACGACGACATTATAAAAGCGAATCGCGGCGGAAGACCCATGCGACAGGTGAAGAAGCTCGGATTGCTGGGGACGGGCGTGATCGGTGGCGGTTGGGCTGCCCGTGCGCTGCATTTCGGGATCGATGTGCTCGCAGCGGACGTCAAGCCGGAGATGGAGGCCTGGATTCGGGGAGCGGTGCAGAACGCCGAGGGTGCCCTCGCGCGCCTGACGATCGCGCCGCTGCCGCCCAAGGGGACCCTGACGTTCACCACAGACCTGCGCGCCATGGCGCGACAGGCCGACTTCATTCAGGAGAACATCCCCGAGCAGCTCGAATTGAAGCAGCGCGTGCTGGGCGAAGTCAGCCGGGAGGCCCCGCCTGATGTCGTGATCGCCTCGAGCACCTCGGGCCTGACGCCGACGGATCTGCAGCGCTCCATGACGGCGCCTGAGCGCTTCCTGGTGGCCCATCCGTTCAATCCGGTCTACCTGCTGCCGCTCGTGGAACTGGTCGGGGGCGAGCGGACGGCCGCCCCGACCATCGATGCCGCGCGCCAGTTCTATGCGCATATCGGGATGCATCCTCTGCACGTGCGCCGTGAGATCCCCGGACATCTGACGGACCGGCTGCAGGAAGCGTTGTGGCGCGAGATTCTGCACCTGGTGAACGACGGCATCGCCACGACCGGCGAGCTCGACGAGTCGATCGTGTATGGGCCCGGACTGCGCTGGGCCGCCATGGGCACGAACCTCATCTACCACCTTGCCGGGGGAGAGCCTGGCATGCGCCACATGCTGCGGCAGTTCGGTCCGTGTCTGAAATGGCCTTGGACGAAACTCGAAGCGCCGGAGCTTACCGAAGGGTTGATCGACCGCATGGTGGAGGGTACGCAGGCCCAGGCGCATGGCCGCTCGATCCGTGAGCTCGAGCGACTGAGGGATGACTGCCTGGTGGACATTCAGCAGACGTTGCGTCGTCATGACATCGGCGCGGGGGCCACGCTCCGCGCACTCGAGGAACGCCTGTACGAGGAGAGCGCGACCGCGACCGGCGCCCGTGTCACGGGGGCCGCCGGGGGGATTGACACCCCGTTGCGACTGATCGAGGTCCAGGTCCGGCCCGAATGGCTCGATTACAACGGACACATGACCGACTCGCGTTACCTGCAGGTGCTCGGTGATGCAACCGACGCCCTGTTCCGGCAGGTGGGTATCAATGATGCTTATCGCCGGAGCGGCCAAGCCATGTATGCCGTCGAAACACACCTGACACATGTCGCCGAGGCGCGGGTTTTCGACAATCTGTATGTCATGACCCAGCTGCTGAGGCTCGATGACAAGCGAGTCCACCTGTTCCATACCATGCGGCGCAAGCGCGATGACGCGGTCGTGGCCACCGGAGAGCAGATTTACCTCCATGTGAATGCGGCTGCCGGCAGGGCCTCACCCATGGATAGGGGGGTACACGCGCGGCTGGATGCGGTGTGCGAAGCGCACGCGCATCTGCCGGTGCCGGCGGAGAAGGGTCGGCACGTGGGGATGCCAAGAGCCTGAGTGCGCGCGCCGGCCCGGGGCCGGCCAGCGGAGACAGCGATATGCCGAAGATCGTCAATCATGACCAGCGCCGCGACCAGATCGCCCTCGTCGCCTGCCGGGTGGTCGCCGAGCACGGCTTCGATCAGGCGACGATCGTGAGGATTGCGCGCGAGGCCGGTTACACCACTGGCATGGTCGCTCATTACTTCGACACCAAGCAGGACATCATCATCGCAGCGCTGCGGCTGATCCTGCGCCGGATCGAGGAGCGCCTGACGCGGCCGGCCGGCGAGAATCCCACCGACCTCCTCACCGTGCTGGCCGAAGCCCTCCCCGTCGATGAGCAACGCTACATCGAGTGCGCCTTCTGGACGGCTTTCTGGGGTCAAGTTTCGACCGACAAGCGTCTGCGGCGCATCAATGCCTGGGTGCATCGCGAGTACCTGCGGCTCTTCGAGCGCTGCCTGGCGGAAGGCTGGCCACACTGGCCGCAGCTGCCCACGGCCACGCGCGAGCAGGTGCTCAGGTCGGTCGTAACCTTCATCAACGGCGTCACTGCGAGCGCGGTGGCGAGCCAGAGCGACTGGCCCCCGGCCCGACAGCTCGAGCAGTTGCGCCTGCAGCTCCAGCTCCTGCACGGATGGGCACTGGAGGCGCTGTCGGCATCTGCGCCCGACAAGCACAGAAAGACACACAAGACGCCAGGCGCTTCGGCGGCGTGAGCGGTCAGCGGCAGGGGGTGCTCCGATGGACTTCTCACTGAGCGACGAGCAAGAGCTGATCGTGCGAACCACGCGCGAGTTCGTGCGCAATGAGCTCTGTCCGCATGAGCAACAGATCGAGCTCTCGGGGGAGTTGCCTGCGGGTCTGCGTGAGGAATTGCGCCGCAAGGCGATCGATGCGGGATTGTTCGCCGCCAACATGCCCACGGATGTGGGCGGCGCCGGCCTGGATGGAGTGAGCTGGATACTGTATGAAAAGGAGCTGGGCAGGACGAGCTACGTGCTGCACTACTCCTGCGTGGCGCGCCCATCGAACATCCTGTTGGCCTGCGCCGGCGAACAGCGCGAGCGCTACTTGTTGCCGGCGGTCCGCGGCGAGCGGACCGAGTGTCTGGCCATGACGGAACCGGACGCGGGCTCGGACCTGCGCGGCATGAAGACCACGGCCGTGGCCGATGGCGGCGATTTCGTGATCAACGGCACCAAGCACTTCATCAGCCACGCCGATCACGCGGACTTCGTCATCCTGTTTGCCGCTTCCGGCGAGGAAGACTCCGCGCGTGGGCGGCGCAAGCTCATCACGGCCTTCCTGGTGGACGTGGGGACCCCGGGCTTCGTCGTGCGACCGGGCTATCGCAACGTCTCGCACCGCGGTTACACCAACAGCATCCTCGAATTTCACGACTGCCGGGTGCCGCGGACGTCCATCCTGGGCGAGGTGCACAAAGGCTTCGAAGTGGCCAACACCTGGCTCGGAGCGACGCGCCTGCAGGTGGCTGCAAACTGCCTGGGCAGGGCAGAGCGCGCGCTGGAGCTTGCCACGCAATGGGCGGTGGACCGGGTGCAGTTCGGACAGCCGATCGGCAAGTTCCAGGGCGTCGCTTTCAAGCTGGCCGACATGGCAGTCGAGCTGCGCGCGGCGGAGTTGCTCACTCTGGAGGCGGCGTGGAAGCTCGATCGAGGCTGCGCAACCGACATGGACATGGCGATCGCCAAGCTCAAGGCCACCGAGATGCTGGCCATGGTGGCGGACGAGGCGCTGCAGATTCACGGCGGCATGGGCCTGATGTCCGACCTGCCGCTCGAGCGCATCTGGCGGGATGCGCGCATCGAGCGGATCTGGGACGGCACGAGCGAGGTCCAGCGCCATATCATCTCGCGCGCCCTGCTCAGGCCCCTGGGAGGCTGAAGCTCAAGTCCCCGTGCGGGCGTGCTCCGCCTCGTGCGGCCATCCGCCCCCTGACCGGTCCGCGCTTCGACGCACGGACTAACGCCCCTTCCAGACCGGCTTGCGCTTCTCGCTGAAGGCGCGGGCGCCTTCCTTCAGGTCCTCGGACCGGATGACCTTCTGCACCGCGTGCAGCGCGTCGTGCACTTCGAATGCCTGGTGCTCGGGGACCATCTCCGTGTGGCGCAGCAGCTGCTTGATGGCCGGATACAGCAGTGGCGGCCCAGCCGCGAGCTGCAAGGCGATCTCGCGCGCCTTGGCGAGGCCCTGGCCTGTCGGCACGACGTGATTGGCCAGCCCCCAGTGCTTGGCCTCCGCGGCATCCATCCAGCGGCCCGTCATCAGAAATTCCACCGCCACATGGTAGGGAATGCGCCGGCGCAGCTTGATGGTGGCAGCGTCCGCGAGCACTGCCACGTTGATCTCGGGCAGGGCGAACCGTGCGTGCTCCTCCATGACGATGATGTCAGTCCCGAGCACGATCTCGAAGCCGCCTCCGCAGGCGATTCCGTTGACCGCCGCGATGACGGGCTTGTCGAGATTTCGGGGATAGTTGAGACCGCCGAATCCACCGGTTCCCCAGTCCGAGTCCGATTCCTCTCCCGCGGCGGCGGCCTTCAGATCCCATCCCGGTGAGAAGAAGCGGTCGCCGGCTCCCGTGACGATCGCGATGCGCAGGGACGGGTCGTCCCGGAAGGCGCTGAAGATGGCATTCAGGCGCCGGCTGGCGGCGAGATCGATCGCGTTGGCCTTCGGCCGATCGAGCGTCACTTCCAGCACGCCGCCCGCGTGAGTGGTGCGAACGCCGTCCTGGAGGGTATTCAGTTCTGACATGTCAGATCTCCTGAAGCGAGGCGGATCAGTGCGTCCACGGCCACGGCACCTTGTCCGGCCGCCCGGACGATCACCGGATTGATGTCCAGCTCGACGAGACGCGTGATGTTGGAGGCGGCATAGCTCGCGCACGCGAGAGCCGTCTCGACCAGAGCCGCCACGTCCGCGGCGGGTCTGCCTCGATAGCCGGCCAGGACCCGCCACACCTTGAGCCGCCGGAGCCCAGCCTCGATGGATGCCGCGCTGAAGGGGGGCAGCAACGTCACGCTGTCGCGCAACAGCTCGGTATGCACGCCACCGGCTCCGAGCACCAGAGCCTGTCCGAATTGCGGGTCCAGCGTGAGGCCAACCAGGATCTCCGCAACCCCCTCGACGATCATCTCCTCGACGAGCAGCTCCTGGGAGAGGCCCGCCAGGCGCTGCGCGGCGGCCTGCACTTCATCACGGCTTTGCAGGTTGACCATCACCGCGCCGAGGTCCGACTTGTGCTCGAGGTGCGCGCCGGTTGCTTTGAGCACGACCGGAAAGCCGATCCGTTGAGCCGCATCGGGTGCCAGCTGCGCAGCGACTACCTGCGAGCGAGGTATGCGTACGCCATGTGAGGTCAGCGCGGCCTTGCCCTCGCTCTCCGACAGCGTGCGCACCGCCCCCGTGGCGCCCGCTGGCGGTCTGAGCAAGCCGACGGCGCAGCCAGCCGCCCAGGCTTCCCCAACCGAGCCAGCCAGATCGAGTGCCTCGAGGGCCTCCCGCTGACCCTGCAGCGGGATAACGCCGGCCTGCAGGCATCGCTGTCGGGTCGCCGGGGCCATCGATTCCGGCAGTGAGGAGATCACCGCCGGTCGCGCCGGCGCACCCGGGAAGGCAGCCAGGTATTCCTCGATCACCGCCAGGTACGCGGCGGGGTCGGCGGAGCGCTCCGGCGGGCAGTCGATCACCAGCCCCGTCGCGTCGAATCCAGCGCCATGGACGGCGGAGAACATTGCGCGCAGCGCGGGCCTGTCAAACCAGACGTGAGTGTGAAAGTCGAACGGGTTCGAGAGCGTCACCCGGTCTGACAGGATTTCGCGCAGCCTGCGCGCGGTGCCCGCGTCGAACGGGGGAAATTCCAGACCGAGGTGCCGGGCCGAATCGGCCGCCATGGCCATGTCGCCGCCCGAGGCGCCCATCACGAGAACGCGTCGGCCGCGAAGCGGACCGCCCGCATGAAAGACCTTGAGCGTCTCGCAAAGCGCCGCGAGGGTCTCGCAGCGCGCGATTCCGGACTGGCGGCAGAATGAATCGAACACGCTGTCGGCCCCAGCCAGGGAGCCGGTGTGGGTGTGTACGGTGCGTGCGGCCGCCTCGGTACGTCCGGCCTTGACGAGCGCAACCGCCTTGCCGGCCTCACGCGCTTTGGCCACGGCCTGCGCGAAGCGTGCCGCGTCCTTGACGCCTTCCACGTAGAGGCCAAACGCGGTGACACGGTCATCTGCCGACAGCAGCTCGATCATGTCCTCGACTGCCAGACAAGTCTGATTGCCGACAGTGATCAGGTAGCCGATCGGGACGGAGCGGTCGCTGAAGAGCAGGTTCAGCCCGAGCGTACCGCTCTGGCAGATGATCGCCACCCCCCGCTCCACAGGGCCGCCGACCACCTGGTCCGGCCACAGCGCCGCGCGATCGAAGAAGTTGAGGAATCCATAGCAGTTCGGCCCGAAGTAGGGCAGCCCGCCAGCCCTGCGGACCAGCTGCGCCGTCAGATCCTGGCCCGTCGCAGTACCGGCCTCGGAAAACCCGGCGGCAAAGCAGACGAAGCCACCGGCCTCGCGGCGGGCCAGATCCGCGGCGATTCCAGGCACCTCGTGCGCCGGGGCCGCTATGAATGAAGCGTCCGGGGCTCCGGGAAGCTCCTCCACCGATCGAAAGTAACGCGCCGATTCGGTCGAGGGCCGCTGCGGATGCACCCGCCAGAGTTCTCCAGCGTATCCGATGGCTCGACTTGCGGCCGCGACGGCATCCGCCCAGTCCCCGCCGAACAGCGCCAGTGTGCGTGGCGCGAGCAGCCGCTTGATGGCAATCGGGCTCACGGCCGGCTGCGCAGTTCCATACGCCGCGATCCGGGAACGTTCGGGCTGGTGGCTGCGGTCCCAGCCGGGAAGGTTGCGAGCAGCGCAGCGACCTGCGGCGGGAATGGCTGGGCCTTCGGCTCATCGCCCTGATGCACGTGCAGCAACATGATTTCGGCCGTTGCCGCCAGATCCGTCCGGCCGTCGCAAGTCATATCGAGCGCGGCGTGGATCCGCTTGGCGTCCGTTGCCAGGATGCGCACGGCAACGTTCACGAGATCCGATTGTTTGACTTCGCGAAGGAAGTGCATGTGCATCTCGAGAGTGAACAGCGTGTTGCGCGTCGTTCGGCGATAGGCTTCGTCCATGCCCAGGCGATCCATCAGAGTATCGGTGGCAAGGCTCACAATCAGGCTGTAGTAGGCATCTCGCAGGTGGCCGTTGTAATCGATCCACTCCGGCGCAATCGCCGTGCGAAACAGCGGTGTGCCCGTCATGCGATCTTCAGCCGCTCGCGCGTCTGAGCCGGCGTCAGAATCCGCGCACCCATCGCCTCGATGATCGTGCGCGCCTTCTGTACCAGCTGAGCATTGCTCGCGTAAACCCCTCGGCTCAGATACAGGTTGTCCTCCAGACCGACCCGCACATGGCCACCGAGCAGCACCGACTGTGCGACCCAGGGCATCTGCATGCGGCTGATGGCGAAGGAAGTCCAGATCGCATCGGCGGGCAGTGTATTGACCATGGCGAGCAAATGACCGACGTCAGCCGGCACCCCGTAGGGGATTCCCGCACACAGCTGAATCAGGGCGGGAGAGGGGATGAGATCCTCCTTGATGAGCTGTCTGACGAACCAGAGATTGCCGGTGTCGAAGACCTCCAGCTCCGGTTTCACCTTCAGGTCGCGCAGGATCGCGGCCCCCTTGCGCAGGTAGTTGGGCGTGGACACGTAGGCGCGGTTGCCGTCGCCGAAGTTGAGCGAGCCGCAATCGAGCGTGGCGATGTCGGGCCGATAGAGTCCTTCCTCGCACAGATCGATGATGTGCCGCATTCGCGCTTCCTGGCTCACGAAGTCGGTCCCCGGGGCCGGCGTGTCCGCCAGCCCGTTGTCCCCCACGCAGATGTACCCACCCATGCCGCAGGTGAGATTGACGATCACGTCTACCTTGCTCTCGCGGATGCGCTTGACCACCTCGCGGTAGTACTTCGTCTCCATGCTGAAAGCGCCCGTCTCCGGATCGCGGACATGGATGTGCACGATCGCCGCTCCCGCCTCGGCGGCCTCGATCGCCGTCGCGGCGATCTGCGCGGGCGTGATGGCGCAATGGGGGCTCTTGGTGACCTTGGTGTCGTCGCCGGTCACGGCGCACGTGATGATAACGTCGGGATTCATGGCGGACCTTCGGGGTGAGCGGCCGGGCCGGTAATATTATCGTGCCGATAATATAGCAATCCGGCCCGCCGAGGCATAGCCCCCGGCGCCGTGCTACCGTCGCCACCCCATGTCACCCCCGGAAGCATCCAGCGGAGCGAAGCTCGCCGGCGCCGAGAAGCTCAATACGAAGGCTGCGGGCATCGTCGGCCTGGCCGTGCTGTGCAGTCGCATCCTCGGACTCGCCCGCGAGCAGATCTTCGCTGCGCTGTTCGGCGGCGGCCGCCTGATGGATGCGTTCACGATCGCCTTCCGCATTCCGAACCTGCTGCGCGACCTGTTCGCCGAAGGCGCGCTGTCGACCTCGTTCGTCACGACCTTCAGCAAGACGATCACGACCCAGGGCGATGCCGCCGCGTGGCGGCTCGCGAACAAGGTGGCCACCCTCACCGCGATCACTCTCAGCGCCATCACGCTGATCGGGATCGTCTCGGCCCCCTGGCTCGTGAGCGTGCTGGCACCGGGATTCGAGGGGGACAAGGCTGCGCTCACCGTGACGCTGACGCGCATCATGTACCCCTTCATATTGCTGGTGTCGCTCGCGGCGCTGGTGATGGGCATGCTGAACTCCAAGGAAGTATTCGGCGTGCCGGCGATGGCCTCGAGCTTTTTCAATCTGGGCTCGATCATCGCCGGGGTCTCTCTGGGCTTCTGGCTCGATCCCCACTTCGGCGCCCGCGCCCTGCTGGGGACGGCGATCGGCACGCTGATTGGCGGCGCGCTGCAGCTCGGAGTGCAGTTGCCTGCGGTGCGAAGACTGGGCTACGCGTTTCATCCCGACTACCGCTGGCGGGATCCGGGCGTGCGGGCGATCCTGCGCCTGATGGGGCCTTCGGTGGTCGCAGCCAGCACGACCCAGGTCAACGTACTCGTCAATTCCATCTTCGCGTCCCGCCTCGGGGACGGGCCGACGTTCTGGCTCACGATCGCATTCCGCCTGATGCAGCTGCCACTTGGCATCTTCGGCGTCGCACTGGGCACGGTCGCTCTGCCATTGCTCGCCCGCATGGCGGCAGCGGGCAACACAACAGCCTTCCGCAGCGAGCTCGCCCGCGGAATGCGCCTGGCCTTCCTCATGACGATTCCGGCCAGCGTGGGCCTGATCGTGCTGGCCGAGCCGATCATTTCCGTCCTCTATCAGCACGGCCGGTTTGGTGCGTACGAGACAGCCGAATCCGCCGGCGCGCTGCGCTTCTACGCCATCGGTCTGTGCGGCTATGCGGCGCTCAAAGTCCTGGTCAATGCGTTCTATGCCCTGGACCATCGCAAGACGCCGATGGTGGTGAGCTTTCTGGCAGTCGGGCTGAACCTGCTGCTCAACTGGATCTTCACGCTCCACCTGGGATGGGGGCACCGGGGGCTGGCCTTGTCCACCGCCTGCGTGGCGACCACGAACTTTCTGATCCTTTATGCGCTCATGCGCCAGCGCCTGCGATTTCTCGAGTCGCGCGCGATGCTCGCGCTGGTGCTGAAGGTGGCTGGCGCCAGCATCGTCATGGCCGGGATATGCTGGACGGGCTCCCACTACCTCCTCGCCGACTGGGCGACCGAGCACTTCTGGCGCAAGCTGCTCTCGCTGCTGGCCGTGATCGCAGCCGGAGGCGGGGCCTTCTTCGTGTGCTCGGTGGTGCTCGGCATCAACGAAGTGCGCGATATCACCACCGCGGTGCGACGCAGATTGCGCCGGTCCCGATGACCCGGACAGGGCGGACATTGTGAGCGGGGTGGCTCAAGCCCGGTGCGCCCGCCGGATCAATCGCTGCAGGCCGGCCGGATCAGTCGCTGCGCGCGAAGTCGATGCAGATCTTCAAAATGTCGCGTAGAGCGGCTCGCATCGGTGCCGCGAGCCTTTCGTCGTACGGTGTGGGCCATCCGGAGGCTGACACCTGCAGCGTCGGCTCATGCATGTAGCCGCGACAGGCCAGCTCCATCTGTAGCGCATGGACTCCTTCGCCGGGTCGTCCGTAGTGTCGTGTCGTGTAGCCGCCCCTGAACCGGCCGTTGGTCACGCGAGTGAATGCGGTCGTGGCGCAGACCTGCTCCACCGCCGTCGTGAGCTTCGGCGCACAGGTGCTCCCATTGTTGGTGCCGATATTGAAGTTCGGCAGCGTCCCCGGGAACAGCCGCGGAATGCGCGAGCGAATGGAGTGGCAGTCGTACAGCACCACCCGATCGTGTTGGGCTCGCAGGCGCCTGATCTCCGCGGCGAGGGCGGCGTGATACGGCTCGAAGTAGGTTGTACGCCGTGAGGCAATCTCCGCTGCCTCCGGTGCCGCGCCGTGCTGGTAAAGAGCCTCACCATCGAATGTCGTCGTCGGACACAGTTCGGTCGTCGCTTGCCCCGGATAGAGCGATGCGCCGGAGGGATCACGGTTCACGTCGATGACCGTACGAGACAGGGCGGTGCGCACGACCGTGGCGCCGAGGCTGTGGGCGAAATCGTAAAGACGGTCGATCCACCAGTCGGCGTCCTTGCGGGCGAGCCAGGGGGACATCAGCTGGGATTCGATCGCGGGCGGGATGTCCACCCCCGTATGCGGCATGCTCGTGATGAGCGGGGCCTTGCCGCGAAGGACGGTGAGCCAGGCGGGTCGGGATTCGGCAGCCACCGGCATAGAATAGCGAAGGCCAACCAGGAGTCACGAGCGGCATGACGAGTCTGTGGTTTGAATCGGCCCTGCTGCCGCAGGGCTGGGCGAGCCGCGTGCGCCTCACCTGCGAGACGGGACGGATCGGGCAGGTCGCCGCGGGCGTCGATCCCGCCGAGGCCGATGAGCGCCACGCCGTCGGTTTTCCCGGCCTGCCCAACCTCCACAGCCATGCCTTTCAGCGCGCCCTGGCCGGTCTCACCGAGCGGGCAGGGCCTGGAGGCGACAGCTTCTGGACCTGGCGCGAGCTGATGTATCAGTTCGTCGAGCGGATCGATCCCGACGAGCTCGAGGCCATCGCCTGCCTGGCCTACGCGCAGATGCTGGAAAGCGGCTTCACGCAGGTTGGGGAGTTTCACTACCTGCACCACGATCGGGGCGGTGTGCCGTTCGCCGATCCCGGCGAGCTGGCCTGCCGGATTGCCGCGGCCGCCGCCCGTACCGGGATCGGGCTGACATTGTTACCCACGCTGTACGCACATGGAGGCTTCGGCGGGAGTGCGCCGTCTGCACGGCAACGGCGCTTCATCATGGACCGGGATCGATTTGCCGATACCCTCGAGTCGAGCCGCCGCGCCGTCAAGGCATTGCCCGGGGGAGTGGTCGGGGTCGCTGCCCACAGCCTGCGCGCGGTGACCCCGGAGGAGCTGGCGTGGCTGGTGCAGACCGCCGGCGACGACGTCATGCACATCCACATTGCCGAACAGGTGCGGGAGGTGGAGGACTGCGTGGCGTGGTCGGGGAGACGCCCAGTGGAGTGGCTACTCGAACATGCCGCCGTGGATGGCCGTTGGTGCCTTGTGCATGCAACCCATGTCACCCAGGCAGAGATCGAAGGCGTGGCCGCGCGCGGCGCGGTGGTGGGTTTGTGCCCTATTACGGAGGCCAACCTGGGAGATGGAATCTTTCCGGCGCGCAGTTTCCTCGACCGTGCGGGCCGGATCGGCATCGGCTCGGACTCGAACGTGCTTCTGGACGCCGCCGAGGAGCTACGCACGCTCGAATACTCTCAGCGCCTCGCACACCGCGCGCGCAACGTTCTGGCTTCGAAGCCGGGCACTTCGACCGCTCGTTCGCTCTTCGACGCGACGCTGAGTGGCGGCGCCCAGGTGCTGCGCTCGCCGGGGGGTTTCATTCCGGGCGCATCGCTCGACGCGGTCAGCCTGCGCAGCGCCGACGAGGCGCTCATACAGCGGCGGGAAGATGAGTTGCTGGACAGCTGGGTGTTCTCAGGGGGCCGCGGACTGATCGACTGTGTCTGGCGCGCCGGAGAGAAAGTCGTCTCGGGCGGCCGGCACCGTGACCGCGCGCCAATCGTGGACCGCTACCGGAGAGTCCTGAAGCGGGTTCTGTCCTGACGCCGAGCCCACGGCACCGGGACTGTGCCCGCAATGAGCTAAGTGACTCGCATGTGCCGGATCAGGCGCCGGTCGATGTACATCCTCGCATCCAGCACGAGTCGGTCTTGCGCCTGCTGCAGCTGATGCAGAAAGAACATGACGAGAATACACGCCACCAGTGCGGTCAGCGTGGCGTTGAACGTCACGCCCAGGCCCAGCGTGACGCCCGAAATGTCCCCGTGCAGGGCGCCCTGCGCCTCCTGCAACGCGCGCCCGATGCCGCGCACCGTGCCCACGAAGCCCACTGCGGGAATCGCCCAAGCGGTGAAGCGGACCATCGACAGTTGCGCGTCCAGCCGGTCGAGCTCGTTTTCGCACTCCGCGCGCACGGCCTCGGCCGAGTCCTGGACACTGCGTGTAGCCCCGAATCGGTTCAATGCCACCATCAAAGCGCGGGGCAAGAGCATGTCCTGTTCGCCGCGCGGCAGGCTTTCCAGGGGGCGTGCGTACGCGCGCGCGTCGTCGGGTAGCACGACACGCCCCTCTCCGACATCCACATACTGTTTCGAGAGCAACTGGCGATTGCGCGTGACCGCCTGTGCCTGATAGGCGATCAACGCCAGCGCCCAGCACGCCAGGATGAGGGCGGTCTCCTGCTCGTAGTCTTTCAGTATGACGAAGACCGAGCGCAGGTTCCGGGTGGGGCCGGCGGGCTGTGCAGCCGGGGCGGCGCCTGGCTCGGGCGCTTCTTGCGGAGCCGGGAGTGCCAGGATGGCTTGCGCGCGGGGACGAATGATCGTCGCGTAGATCGTCTGCACCACGAGCGCGCTCACGAGCAGGGCACCGACGCTGAGAAGCGCCTCACGTCCGAACACAGAACGCATCGATCCGGCTCCGATGTCACTGGTCCAAATGCTGCTAGGCTACCGGCTGCACCGATCGACCGAAAGCCGCCCGTGCCCACGCTTGCAGACAAGATCGCCGCCCGCGAGTTCGTCGTCACCACGGAGCTCACCCCGCCCAAGGGAACGGATCTGACCGAAGTGTTTGCCCGGGCACAACTGCTCGAGCCCCATGTGGACGCTTTCAATCTGACGGAGTCGCCTCGCGCCCGCATGGCCATCGCGCCCACCGCGGTCGCGCGGCTGCTGCTCGAGCGCGGGATCGAGCCGATCGTGCAGATCACGGCGCGCGATCGCAACCGGATCGCGATCCAGTCGGAGGTGCTGGGGGGGGCGGTGCTCGGGGTGCGAAATTTCGTGTTCATGGCCGGCGATCCGCCCTCGAGCGGCGATCACCCGGAGGCGAAGCCGGTCTTCGATCTCAATTCCAATCAGATGCTGCGCGCGGCCCATGCGCTGGCCCAGGGGCGGGACATGGCCGGCAATCCGCTGCGCGGGGCGCCCAGCCTGTTCCTGGGAGCCACGGCGAATCCCGGCGCGACCGACCTCGCGGGAGAGATCACCAACACGCGGCGCAAGATCGACGCGGGTGCGCAGTTCCTGCAGACCCAGGCCATCTACGAGCGCTCGACACTCGAGCGGTTTCTGGAGCTTCTCAAGCCCGACGGCGTGGCCATCCTGGCCGGAATCATCCCGCTGAAGTCCGCACGGATGGCCGCCTGGCTGAATACGAGTCTACCGGGTGTGCATGTACCGGATCCGCTGCTGCACGAGATGCAGGCCGTGGCCGGCACCGATGCCGAGGTGGGGCGTGGCGTTGAGATTGCCGCGCGCACCATCCGAGAGATCCGCGGGCTATGCTCGGGGGTGCATGTAATGCCGCTGGGGTGGGAAGAGCACATCCCTGCGATCCTGTCCGCGGGCCTCGCCGCGAGCTGACATCGGCGCGCGACCCCAGGCGGCGCTGACGACTGCCCGACTCTCCCGGCTAGGCCTGGCGAATCGGTCCCGCGCTCGCCGCATGGTAAGCTGCGCCCCCCGCACGACAGGGGTGAAGAACGCTCATGGCACTGAAAATCATGATCCTCGGCGCGAATGGCTTCATCGGCAGCGCCCTCACCAATGCGATCCTGCGCACGCGGTCGTGGGAGGTCTACGGCATCGACCTCGCCGACAACAAGCTCAAGGATCTGCCCGCCACCGACCGCTTCCACTTTGTCGAGGGAGACATCACGATCAACAAGGAGTGGGTCGAGTATCACGTGAAGAAGTGCGATGCCGTCGTCCCCCTGGTCGCGATCGCCAACCCAGCCCAGTACGTCACGCATCCGCTGCGGGTGTTCGAGCTCGACTTCGAGGCCAACCTTGCAGTCGTCCGGTATTGCGTCAAGTACGCCAAGCGCCTGATTTTTCCCTCGACTTCCGAAATCTACGGGATGTCGGAGGACAGCGTGCTCGATGAGGAGAGCAGCCCTCTCGTCTATGGACCTGTCAACAAGCAGCGCTGGATCTACGCGGCCTCCAAGCAGCTGCTGGACCGAGTCATCTACGCCTACGGAGTGCGCGACAACCTCGATTACACGTTGTTCCGCCCGTTCAACTTCATCGGCCCCAACCTCGACAACATCGAGGAGCCCAAGGAGGGCAGCTCGCGCGTCTTCACGCAGTTTCTCTCCAACGTGCTGTTCAGGCGGCCGATCAAGTTGGTGGACGGCGGGCGTCAGAAGCGCTCCTTCACCTTCATCGACGATGCGGTCGAGGCGCTGCTCACCATTCTCGAGAACCGCGACGGCCGGGCCACCCGGCGCATATTCAACATAGGCAATCCCGACAACTGTGTCTCGATCCGCGATCTGGCCGAGCGGACCATCCGCATTGCACAGGAATTTCCCGTGCTGCGGGACAACGCCCGCGCCACGGAAATCGTCGACGTCTCGGCGGGCGAGTACTACGGCAAGTACTACCAGGATATCCAGGTGCGGGTGCCGGCGATCGAGGCCGCCAGGCGCGATCTCGGCTGGAAGCCGACAACCGATCTCGACACGGCCATCCGGCGGACGATCGAGTACTACGTCAATCAGGAAGGCTTCGGCACGCGTTCCATGGCCAACATCTAAAGACCAGGCTCCAACCGGTCGGGTAACGGATGACGAGGCAGTCCGATCACGGGTCGCGCCCGCCGCGTCGCCGCCGCTGGGTTCTGTGGGTCGCGCTGGCTGCGGCATGGTTCGCCGCCGTGCCGGCGCGACCGTTGCTCGATCCGGATGAGGGCCGCTACGCGGAGATTCCACGGGAGATGCTGGCCAGCGGCGATTGGGTCACGCCGCGCCTGGATGACCTCAAGTATTTCGAGAAGCCCCCGCTGCAGTACTGGGGGACGGCGGTCGCGTATTCCGCGTTCGGCTTCAGTGAATGGAGCGCGCGGCTGTGGACCGTCGGTCTGGGTTTCTTGTGCCTGCCGATGGTGTGGGCGTTCACGCGGCGGTTGCGCGGCTGCGCGGCAGGACTGTGCGCCCTGGCCGTGCTTGCGGTCAGTCCCTATTTCGAGCTCCTCGCGCACCTGAACCTGCTGGATGCGGGATTCACGCTCTGGCTGGTGGGCGCGATCTTCGCCTTTGCGCTCGGCCAGTGCGCGCCGGTCGGTTCGGCCATCGAGCGGCGCTGGATGCTGACAGCCTGGACCGCCGCCGCGCTCGCCGTGCTGACCAAGGGGATCGTCGTGGGCGTGCTCGCGGGAGTGAGCCTTGCCGCGTATTCGGTGATCGAGCGCGACTACCGGTCCTGGCGGCGCCTGCACGCGGCGGTCGGGGTTTGCGTTCTGCTCCTCCTGACGGCGCCGTGGTTCGTCGCCGTCAGCTTGCGCAACCCGTCGTTTCCGCGCTTCTTCTTCATTCACGAGCACTTTGCGCGCTACCTCACGACCGTGCATGAGCGGGTCGAGCCCTGGTGGTACTTCGCAGCGCTGCTGCTGATCGCCGCCATCCCGTGGCTCGCGAGCGCGCCCGCCGCACTGGCGGCCGCCTGGCGCGAGGAAGGTGCAGAAATGCATTTTAAGCCATTGAAGTTTCTAACTATATTCTCTGCCGTAACCGTCCTGTTCTTCTCCGCCTCGGGCTCCAAGCTCGCACCCTATGTCCTGCCGGTCATGCCTGCGCTGGCGGCCGTGCTCGGGGCGCATGCGGCGCACCGGCCCTTTTTCATCCGCCGGATGGCGCTCGCCGCGGGACTCTTGCTACTCGTCGGTGCCGGAGGCCTCGTCGCCTACTCGCTGCAGCGCAATGGATATCTCGCAGCGGCGGCTCTGCCCTGGTTACTTGCGGCCGCGGCGGTCGCGATCGCCGCAGCAGTCGTCTCCCAGAGCCTGCGACAGGAGGCAGCCGGTGCTATCGCCTGGGTAACAATCGCGAGCGCCGTCCTCGGCTGGCAGTTCCTGCTGAGCGCGTACGCCGAGGTGCCCCCGCAACGCTCCGCCTACAGGTTAGCGCAGGCGGTCCGGCCGTTGATTCACCCGCACACTCAGCTCTTCAGCCTCGGCCAGTACCGGGAAACGCTTTCCCCCTACCTGCGGCGCACGGTGCAGCTTGTACAATTCGACGGCGAGCTCGCCTTCGGGCTTGGCGAGGAGCCGTGGAAGCAGCTGACCGGGGAGGCCTTTCTGTCCCAGTGGAACCACGCGACGGATGCCGTCGCCTTTCTTGATCCGCACATGCTCGATGCCTGGCGCCGCCGAGGCTTGCAGGGGCGGGTGGTCGCCAGTGATCACGACACGGTGGCGGTCAGCAGGCTATGAGGCTCGGCGACTTCGCTGTGCTCTCGACCGGGGTCCTGTTGAATGCGCTGGCGCAGCTCGGGCTCAAGTCCGCCACGCAAGTCACGGGTCCGCTGCTGATCTCCGATGGGGGGATGTGGAACCGCGCACTGGGGCTCGCATCGGTGCCCTCGTTGTGGCTGGCGCTGGGGGCTTACGGGCTGAGCGTGATCGTATGGCTGGTCGGACTGTCGAGAGTGCCGGTCAGCCAGGCCTACCCGCTGCTCTCGCTCGGCTACGTCATCAACATCGGACTCGCGTGGTGGCTGCTCGGCGAGGTCCCCAACGCGCAGAGGGTCGTCGGGATCGGCGTAATCGTCGCCGGTGTGGTCCTGGTAGCGCGCTCGTAAGAGGAAGATTCGTGACCAAGATGTTGCCCTTCACCCGGCCGACCATCGACGAGGAGACCATCCAGGGGGTTGCCGAAGTACTGCGCTCCGGATGGCTGGCGAGCGGACCGAAGGTCGCTGAATTCGAGGCGGCGCTATCGCGATATTTCGGAGGCCGTCCGGTGCGCACCCAGACTTCCGCGACAGCGGGACTGGAAATGGCGCTTCTCGCCTGCGGCATCGGCGAGGGTGACGAGGTGATCACGCCTGCCATGAGTTTCGTTGCGACTGCGAACGTCATCGTCCGGGTGGGAGCCCGCCCGGTGTTCGTGGATGTGGGGCTCGACTCACGCAATATCGACCTGCAACAGGTGGAGGCCGCGATCACATCGCGCACGCGAGCCATCATGCCGGTGCATTTCGCCGGGCTGCCGCTGGACATGGACGCTCTGTACGGGATCGCCAAGCGACACGGCTTGCGTGTAGTGGAGGATGCGGCGCATGCGATCGGCTCCGCCTGGCGTGGGCAGCGGATCGGCAGCTTCGGTGATCTGGTCTGCTTCAGTTTTCATCCCAACAAGAACATCACGACCATCGAGGGCGGCGCCATCAGCGGGGGATCGCCCGAGGAGGTCAGAGCGCTCGAGCTGCACCGTTGGCACGGCCAGACCCGTGCAACCGAGGGTACGGATACGCTGTTCGCGGGAGGCAAGGCCAACCTGTCGGATGTCGCCGCACGGGTCGGACTGGGACAGCTCATCCATCTGGAGAGATTCAACGCCAGGCGTCGTGAGTTGGTCTCGCGTTACTTCGAGCTGTGGCGGGACGACTCTCCGGTACGCTTGCCCGAGCGTGGCGATGCGGGACACAGCTGGCATCTGTTTGCTCCGCTGCTGCCGCTGGAGGAAATCAGTCTCACGCGCCGGGAGTTCATCCAGGCGATGGGGGCGCGTGGCATCGGCGTCGGAGTGCACTATCCGGCGATCCATCTCTTCACCGCCTATCGAGCGCTCGGATACCGCGAAGGCCAGTTCCCGAATGCGGAACGAATCGGCCGCTCGACCGTCACCCTGCCTTTGTTTCCAGCTATGGAGCTGACGGACGTCGAGCGGGTCGTCGCCGCCGTCACACAGATAATTCATGAGGCACGCCGATGAGCCCGCGCGCGACCCGATTTGGAGCGTGCCGGTGAGCGCCACGATTTCGGTCGTCATCCCGGTGTACAACGAGGAAGGCGGACTGCAGATGCTCTACGACCGCCTCTACCCCGTACTGGACGGACTCGGGCGGCCGTATGAAGTGATTTTCGTCGACGATGGCAGCGCCGACCGATCCGTCGCCGTGCTGAGAGAGCAATTCGGCCGTCGCCCCGACACCACGCGCGTCCTCGTGCTGGCGCGCAATGTCGGGCAGCACATGGCGATCCTGGCGGGTTTCGCGCAGGCCCGCGGCGACTACGTGGTCACCCTGGATGCCGATCTGCAGAATCCTCCGGAAGAAATCGCCAACGTCATTGCGGCCATGGACGCCGGCGCCGACTACGTCGGCACCGTGCGCCGGAAGCGGCATGACCTTCTGTGGCGCAAGGCTGCCTCGCGGCTCATGAATCGCATTCGCGAGCGCACCACGCAGATTCGCATCAGCGATCAGGGGTGCATGCTGCGGGGCTACGATCGGGAGATCGTCCGGGCCATCAACAGCTGTGTCGAGGTGAGCACGTTCGTGCCCGCGCTGGGCTACACGTTCGCGCGTCATCCCGTGGAGATCGAGGTTTCCCATGCGGAGCGCCAGGTCGGGCAGTCGAAGTACTCCCTCTATCACCTCATCCGCCTGAACTTCGATCTGATGACCGGCTTCTCGGTGATGCCGCTGCAGTTGTTCTCCATGGCCGGTATCGCCATCTCGCTGCTGTCGCTGATCGGCGTGGTGCTGCTGGCGATTCGCCGCCTGGTTCATGGCCCGGAGGCCGAGGGGGTGTTCACGCTGTTCGGGATCGCATTCTTCCTGATCGGCGTCCTGCTGATGGCGGTCGGGGTGGTCGGCGAATATGTCGGCCGCATCTACGAGCAGGTCAGACAGCGTCCGCGTTACACCGTGGCGGCCCTGCTCGAGCAGCCCGATGCGGCGCCGCGGGACGCTAATACGACGGAGCGGCGCCTGCTGGCGGACGATCGCGCCACCGGGAGCCGCTGAGTGCCTGCTGCACGAGCGGTCGTTTTCGCCTACCACGACGTTGGGGTTCGATGTCTTGAGGCACTCTTGTCAGCCGACGTCGAGATTCCCCTGGTCATCACGGTAGCGGACGATCCACGCGAGACGAGATGGTTCGCGAGTGTCGCCGAAGCCGCGACCGCGCGGGGCTTGCGCCTGCTGATCCCGCAGAATCCCAACACGCAGGAGCTCGAACGGGCTGTCGCTGCGCTGCAGCCGGACTGGCTGTTCTCGTTCTACTATCGCTCGCTGCTAAGTCAAGACCTGCTCAGGTCGGCCCGGCGTGGAGCCCTCAACATGCACGGATCGCTGTTGCCCAAATTCCGCGGCCGCGCGCCCGTGAACTGGGCGATCCTGCGAGGTGAGCAGGAAACCGGTGCGACCCTGCATTACATGGTCGAGCGGGCCGATGCCGGAGACATCGTCGATCAGCTCGCCGTGCCGATCCTGAGGGACGATGATGCGCGCCAAGTCCTCGGCAAGGTGACGGTAGCCGCCGAGACGATTCTCGCGCGATCGCTGCCGGCACTGCTCGCCGGCACGGCACCGCGCCGTCCACAGCCAGTCGAGCCGGGTGAGTATTTTGGACGCAGGCGCCCTGAGGATGGACGGATCGACTGGAGCCGTCCGGCTCAGGAGATCCACAACCTCGTGCGGGCTGTGGCGCCACCCTTTCCGGGGGCTTTTACCACTGCGAACGGCGAACGATGGTGGATTCACACGACCCGGATGGAGCTGCCGAGAGGCGAGCCGGCCCAGACCCGGCGGCTACTCGGGGAGAACGGAAGGTGCTACGTCTCGTGTCAGGATGGTGTTCGGTTGCGTCTGCTCGCGGCGGCGACTGCCGCTGGGCCTTTGGACATGGCAGCGGTCGCGCACGCCGCTCAGGCATCGCTCATTACTCTGGAATGAGCGGGTCCCGGTCAGTGGGCAGCTACGTCCGCCGAGCTGGGCCGCGGAGGCGAGTTTGAGGCGCATCGTCCTGAAGATCGATGTCGACACCGACCGCGGCACGATGGAAGGAGTCCCGCGGCTGGCCCACCTGCTCGAGAAGCTGGACGCGCGGGCGACCTTTCTTTTCAGCCTGGGGCCGGATCAGACCGGTCGGGCGCTGCGTCGTGTGTTTCGCCGCGGGTTTCTGGGCAAGGTCCGTCGCACCTCCGTTCTGAAGCACTATGGGGTGAAGACTCTCTTGTACGGAACTCTGCTTCCCGGACCGCACATTGGCCGGCGACGGGGAGCGTTGATGCGGGATGTCGCCGGGAGTGGATTCGAGGTAGGGGTGCATACCTACAATCACGCCAAGTGGCAGGATGGGGTTGCGGCCGCCAGCGAGCGCTGGACGCGGCAGCAGCTGGTGCTGGCGCGCGACCAGTTCACGGAGATTTTCTCGCGGCCACCCCTGGTACATGGAGCAGCCGGCTGGCAGGTGAATGAGCACGTGCCTGAGCTGGAGCGGCAGTTGGGATTCCGTTATGCCTCGGATGCCCGCGGCACCGGACCCTTCATCCCGATGATCAACGGCGTACCGGTCGGTGTCCCGCAGCTGCCAACCACCCTGCCGACGCTCGATGAGTTGATCGGGCGCGACGATCTGGTCGAGGCGGATCCCATCGCGCACCTGCTTGCGTTGACGGGCAATCTGGTCGAGTCCGACCACGTCTATACGCTTCATGCCGAGCTCGAGGGGGGTAGGTACCTGGGGGCCTTCGAGCGCCTCATCCGCGCGTGGCGCAAGCGCGGCCTGCAGCTCACCGACCTCGCCAGCTACGCGGCGTCCCTGAACATGGGACAACTGCCCCACTGTGAGCTGATCAGCGGCAGTGTCGAAGGACGCTCGGGTCGCCTGGCCTACCAGGGAGAGCTCGTCAGAAACTGAGCAGGGCTCGCCCGGAGGGGCCGATTTTTTCGATTCGGGCGACACTATTTGCCCCCGCCCATTCGTCTAACCCGGTAGATGAACGTCACGCTCAGTGGACCCTCCGTGATCTCCGAGCAGGATCGACAGATCTCGGCAGCCGTGCGGCGCGAGGGCGGCCGGCTGCGCCGCTTCATCCGCCGCCGGGTCCTGGATGCCGCCGAGGCGGACGACATCGTGCAGGAGGTCCTGTACGAGCTCGTCTCCGCCTACCGGCTGCTGCAGCCCATCGAGCAGGTGGGCGCATGGCTGCTGCGCGTGGCCCGCAATCGGATCATCGACCGGTTTCGGCGCAGACGCTCGGAATCACGGATCGGCGGGCCGGCCGAGGCAGAGGAGGAGGGCATGCTCGAAGAGCTGTTGCCCGACATCGACTCCGCGCCCGAGGGCGAGGCGATGCGCCAGATGCTGCTGGAGCAGATCGAGGAGGCGCTCGATGAGCTGCCGCGCGAGCAACGCGAAGTCTTCATCGCACACGAGCTCGAGGGCGCGAGTTTCCGGGAGCTGGCCGAGCGATGGGGCGTGAATATCAACACACTGCTGGCGCGCAAGCGCTATGCGATCGCGACGCTGCGCGAACGGCTGCAGGCTGCATACGATGAATGGCTGGAAGATTGATGAGCTTCAGGAGAGTGCCGTGAGATTTCGCTGGATATTGAAAGGGCTGGCGTTCCTCGTGCTGGGCGCCGGATTCGTGGCTGTGGTGGGCTGGCTGGTCATGTTGCTGTGGAATGCACTCGTGCCGCACCTTTTCGGGGGCCCCACGGTGAGCTTCTGGCAGGCCGCCGGGCTGCTGGTGCTGAGTCGGCTGCTCTTCGGTGGCTTTCGCCACGGTGGCCGCCACGGCTGGCGGCATCGCGGCTGGCGCGGCCGGTGGGAGCGAATGTCGCCCGAGGAGCGCGAGCGGTTTCGCGACGGCCTCAGGCGATGGAAGGAGATGACGCCCCAGGAACGGGCCGAATTTCGCGGAGGGTTCGGCGGCTGCTGCCACCCCGCGCGGGAGGATGTTGCGCAGCCAAGGGAGAGCTGATGGACATTCATCGAACGAACAGTGAGGCACTCCCGCCTGCCGACCCCGCGGGCGGCGATGATCGGAATCAGCACTCCGAGGAGGCTTGGGGACTTCAGGCACTGGCATTCCTGGAGCGCAGCCGCGACGTGGCGGACGAGGGGATCGTTGACGTTGCGCGCGGTGAAACTTCAACATCGGAGCGTGAAGCCGACACTCGTACTCGTCCCGTGTCTACTGTGTGACGATGCCGTCTGGAAGGCCCAATGCCGTGAGCTGGGTCGACAGGCCGAGACGCAGATCGCGCTACATGACCCGCTGGACAGTCTCGGGGCGCTGGCGGATGCCATCGTCGCCCGGGCGCCACCGCGGTTCGCGATTGCCGGACATTCCATGGGTGGGCGCATTGCGCTCGAGGTCGCCAGGCGTGTCCCGGAGCGGTTGCTTGGCCTGGCTCTGCTCGACACGGGCTGCGAGGCGCTCGATCCTGGGGTGACCGGTCAGCAGGAAACGGAACGGCGTTACGCGCTGCTTGCGCAGGCGCGCCGGGACGGCATGCGCGCCATGGCTAGAAACTGGATCCCGGGCATGATCCATCCGTCCCGGCTGGATGATGAGTCACTGGTCCAGCCGATCCTGGATATGTTCGAGCGTCGCACCGCGGATGAGCTCGAGGTGCAGATCCGGGCGCTGCTGGGGCGGCCCGATGCCACTTCTGTGCTGGCGACCCTCACTTGTCCGTCCCTGGTTCTGTGTGGGCGGGAAGATCTGGCCTCTCCACCGGCCCGGCACGCCGAGATGGCGGAGAAGTTGGGTCGCGCAGGGCTTTGTGTCGTGCCCGAATGTGGTCACATGTCCACGCTGGAGCGGCCCGAGGCCGTGAGCCGCGCAATGAGCACCTGGCTCGAGACAATCGGGTCTTTACAGGGTCGGCCCGGGCTTTAGCGGCAGCACGACCGCGCGAGTGACCGTGCGCATCGCAAAGCTTGATTGCACGCTCGCCACGCTCGGCAACCTCGTCAGATGCTGGTTATGGATGCGCTCGAAGTCGGCGAGGTCCGCCACGACGAGGCGCAGGAGGTAGTCGTGCTCGCCGGTCATGAGGTAGCACTCCATGACTTCCGGAACTTTGCGGACCGCATTCTCGAACGCCTCGAGCCCCGACTGGCTTTGACGATCCAGGGTGATATTGACGAAGACGTTGACGGGATAGCCGGCCTTCTGCTGGTCGATGAGCGCGGTGTATCCCTGGATGAGGCCGGAGTCTTCCAGCGCCCGGACGCGCCTCAGGCAGGCGGACTCGGACAAGCTGACCTTCTCGGCGAGCAGGGTATTGGTGATCCGCGCGTCCTGCTGGAGCAGGCGCAGAATGGCTCGATCGTAGCGATCCAGGTCCATTTG
>DASTDD010000176.1:0-9074 GCA_035710545.1 Steroidobacteraceae bacterium | reverse complement strand
GCGGCTACAACGCCAGGCGCGCCTACGGGCGCTCGAAGCTGGCCAACATCCTTTTCACGCGCGCACTGGCCAAACGACTCTCGGGCTCGGGCGTGACTGCGAACTGCCTCCACCCGGGAATCGTCGCCACGGGGCTCGGGCAGAACAATCCGTTCGCGAGGGTCATCGTCAGGCTCATCCAGGGCCTGCGCGGAATTCCGGTAGCAGAGGGCGCCCGGACGACACTCTACCTCGCGACATCCGATGAGGTGCAGAACGTCACCGGCGAGTACTTCAGTGAGTGTCGTCCGGCGCCGCTGCTGACGGCTCCCGAGGCGGTGGATGATTCGGCCGCCGAGCAACTCTGGCGGGTGAGCGAGGAGCTGGTGGGACTGCCGTGTACTTCACCCTGAAGGCTCTCGTCCGCTCCCTGATCCTGCCGCCTTCGGGTCCCCTGCTGGTCGCCGCTGTGGGAATCCTGCTCATCTGGCGCCGCCGGCAGCGGGTCGGTTGGGCCTTGCTGCTGACGGCGCTGCTGGCCTCGTGGCTGCTGGCAACGCCTCTGGTTGCGGATACGCTGTCGCGGCTTGCGGATCGGTATCCGCCACTGAACCTCGATGCTCCGACCGGCGCGCAGGCAATCGTGGTTCTCGGGGGAGGGGGGGCGCGCGGTTTTGCTCCGGAGTACGGCGGTCCGGCCGCTGGCTCCGTCCTGCTCGAGCGCGTCACCTTCGGGGCCTTTGTCGCACGCCGGACCGGGTTGCCGTTGCTCGTGACGGGCACATCCTCGGAGGCCGCAGCCATGCGGGCGACGCTGTCGCGAAGCTTCGGGTTGAGCACCCGATGGCTCGATGATCGGGCGCGCGATACCTATGGAAACGCGCATGACTCGGCCCGACTGCTGCGCGCGGCCGGTGTCAAACGAATCATCCTCGTCACGAGCAGCGAGCATCTCTTGCGCGCGACGCACGAGTTTCAGGATGCGGGACTCGAGGTCGTGCCGGCACCCGAGGGTCTGCATGCTCCAGAGCTCAACTCATGGAGCCTCGTGCCGAGCCCTGCGGAGCTGATGCGCTCGTACGCGGCGATCTATGAATTGATCGGCGAGCCTCTCAGAAAGCTGCTGCACGCGATGGGCCTGCGCGAGCGATTCGATCCGCAGGCCTAGGCCCTTGCATGGCGGGCCGTTCAGAAGGCGCCGAATACACCCTGCAGCTTCTGCTTGATGAAGTGCAACGCGTCGCCGCGGGTGGCCAGCGTGTCGGGGGGCGTTGACACCTTGTCGCCGGTGGTCGCGATGACAGGGGCCTGGGCCAAACCTTCGATGTGCGCGGCGATAGCGGTCTGCGGGTCCGGTGCCTGCGACAGATCCGGCAGGTGGGCGGCCAGGCGGGTCAGGGCGGCCTGCATTGCGTTGACGGGCTGTTGCCGCGCGCGGGCGACTTCACCGGGGCTTGCAGAGTACGGCTCGGCATCGACCCGGGGTGGACCGAGGTTGTCGGGTGTCTGCAAGGAGAGCACGCCCGAGAGATCCGGCGCAGAGGCATCCCTCGCCGTGAGGGCATCACCCAGGTCGAAACGCTTGCGAAGCGTGGCGATGATCGAGGTGTGATCGAAGGGTCTGGTCCCGGCAGGCGCCCGCAGAATCGTGCCCGCTGGGATGTATGGAGACACGATCACGGCGGGTACACGAATGCCATAGCGATCGAACCTGAAGACCTGACCGGCCACGGGGGCCTCGGGCGGCACGGCCGCGGGCGGTGCGACGTGATCGTAACAGCCGCCATGCTCGTCGTAGGTCACGATGAGCAGGGTTTGCTCCCATGCCGGCCCACCCCGGATGCAGTTGTACACGTCCGCGATCAGTTGCTCGCCGAGAGTGACGACATGCGGCGGGTGCTGATCGTTCGGGAGGTCGACATCCGGGAAATAACGCGGCTCGATGAAGGAGTACGCGGGCAGAGCACCCGAGGCCGCATCGTCGCGAAACTGCGCATACAGGCGGAAGCGGTCGAGGTGCCCCCACAGGTCGCTGAGGGTCAAAGACTGGGGCACGTCGTGAAAGTAGATGCGCCATGCGTCGCTCATACCCGCCGCATCGAAGCGCGAGAACACGGTTGGCATCCGATACGGGAAATGCACCGGAGAGTTGTTCTCGTAGCCTGCCGCCGTGCCGCTGTGCACGAAGAAGCGGTTCGGCCAGGTCTGACACGGCGCGGAGGCGTGCCACTGGTCACAGACCGCGAACGCGCTCGCGAGCTGAGAGATGACCGGTACCTGAGCAGGAGTGAAGAAGTGCATTACCGCACGCGGATCGTAGGTGTCGGCCGAAGTGCCCGCGGGAGCCTGTGCAACATAACTGCTCGCGAACCCGGCCATCGTCGCCGGTGTCGTGTCGGCCGGGGCGGGCATCCCGAATATCTGCGTATTGATGTCCGTGAACAGCTCCCCGGGGTCGGGGGTGGGGATCGTCATGGTCTGCGGATCGCTCGCCGGGGAGCTCCAGACGCCGACTCGCGCGCCGGCCGGGTCGAGGTTGAACTCCGAGCCGGTGAGCCCGTGGAACGAGTCGGATGAGGGATAAAGACGGCCGAGCAGACAGTCGAACGATCGATTCTCCAGCATCAGCACGATGACGTGCTGGATCCGGTCTGCGAGGACATCCATCCCAGCTCTTCCCCCGGTCCTGCCAACGGGCCGAACCTGCTGCGTGAGGCTTGCCTGCCGCGCCTAGCTCCCGAGCCGGTCGATCCAGGCCTCGCACAACTGCACCGCCTCCCGGGGCTCGAAATTGTCGGGATCCAGGCACCACTCGAGCCACAGGCCATCGATCAACGACGTGAGCCCGATGGCGGCGAGGCGCAGGTTGAAGCGCAGCGCTCCGACCTCTCTTTCCAGGTCCGCCAGCATGCCCCTGAGCAGATCGACGTATCCATGATACGTCTCGCTCTGCACGCGCTGTATATCTTTCGAGTGCCTGTACAGTCCCCAGAACACCACCCAGACGGCGAGGACGTCGCTGTCGAGGTTCGGTGGCGAGAAGGAAGCCTCGAGGAAGGCTCGCAGCCGTGCCCGCGGAGCGGGCGGGGCGTTTGCAACCGCCTGGCGCAGGCTGCCGACCAGCTCATTGTTGAAATGGCGGTAGGCTTCTGCGACCAGGGCGTCCTTGGTCGGGAAATGATGATTGATCAGACCGATCGACACGCGCGCCTGGGCGCTGATACGGCGGATGGAAAGGCCCTCGTGCCCGAATCGCTTCAGCGATTCGATCGTCGCCTCGATCAGTGCCAGGCGGCGTGCCTCGGGCAGCTTGCGCTCGAAGCGCGGCTCGCCGTTGCTTTTCCTTCTGGCGCGTTTCAATCAGGCCGCCCGCTTCAATCGCCCCCGTCTGAAGTCGGCGAGGATCTCCCGAGCGGCATTGTGACCCGGCGCGCCGGTGACCCCGCCGCCCGGATGGGTGCCCGCCCCGCACATGTACAGGCCCGGCAGAGGGCCGCGATAATTGCCGTGGCCGAGCATCGGGCGCGCCGAGAACATCTGATCGAGCTGCAGCGCCCCGTGCATGATGTCGCCCCCGACCAGGCCGAAGGTGCGCTCGAGGTCGAGCGGGCTCAGGATCTGGCGCCCGAGCACCGCCCCTTTGAAGTTTGGCGCATGCTGGCTCACGGTCTCGATCATGAGGTCGGCCACCTTCTCGCGATGCAGGTCCCAGGATTCCCCGTTCGGCAGTTGCGGTGCCACGTGCTGGCAGAAAAGGCTCGCCACGTGCTGGCCCGGCGGGCTGAGCGAGTCATCGAGCGTGGATGGAATCAGCATCTCGACGATCGGCCGCTTCGACCAGCCCGAAGTGCGGGCGTCGAAGTAGGCCTGCTCCATGTACCGCAGTGTCGGCGCGAGAATGATTCCCGCCGTGTGGTGATCGCCGCGCGACTTGCCGGGCAGACAGGTGAAATCCGGCAGCTCGGACAGGGCCACGTTCATGCGGAACGTCCCGGAGCCGCAGCGGTACTGAGCGATCCGCGCACGAAAGTCCGCCGGCAATACCCCCGCCTCGAACAGGTCGAGATACAGCAGTTTGGGATTCAGGTTGGAGATGACCGCGGAGGCGCGGATGACCTCGCCGGACTGGGTGACGGCACCGATGGCTCGGCCGCCTTCCACCAACACCTGCTGGACGGGGGTGGAGAGGCGGATCTGCACGCCGCGCGTGGCAGCGGATTTCGCCATGGCCTGGGTGATTGCACCCATGCCACCGATTGCGTGTCCCCAGGCGCCTTTCTTGCCGTTGACCTCGCCGAAAACGTGGTGCAGCAGCACGTATGCGGAGCCCGGTGTGTAAGGGCTCGCATAGTTGCCCACGATGCCGTCAAATCCATACACCGCCTTGATCGGATCGCTCTCGAACCATCCGTCGAGGTAGTCCCCGGCTGAGGTTGCGAACAGGCTCAGCAGCTCGCGGCGCAGGCTCATGTCGAGCTTGCGCAGTCGGCCGCCGAGCCGGCTCGCTCTGAGCAGCTCGGGCAACGCGGAGCGCCAGTCGCCCTGGACCACATTCGGAGGCGTCTCCAGCACGAGATCGCGCAGCACGTCCGCGATCGCGTCCAGTCTCTCCCCGTAGGCCTCGAGCGCGCCCGCGTCTTTCTCGGAGAATCTGGCTACCTCCGACCGGGTAAGGGCACCGCCGGTCTTGAGGTAGCGGCCATCCTCGGTCGGCAGAAAGTTCGAGACGACGCGCTCGACAACCCGCAGCCCATGGCGCGGCAGTTCCAGATCGCGAATGACCTTGGGGTTGAGCATCGAGACTGTGTAGGAAGCCACCGAGTTGCGGAAGCCGGGATGAAATTCTTCCGTGACCGCCGCGCCGCCCACGACGCCGCGGCGCTCGAGCACGGTCACCTTCAGGCCGCCGGCTGCCAGGTACGCGGCGCAGACCAGACCATTGTGTCCGCCGCCGATGATCACTGCATCACAAGGCCCCGATGAGTCATTCATCGCTGTATCCCCCCGGAAGCGTCGCTCGCGCGGCGCTCAGGCGACTTCTTGCGGCAGGAGGTGCGGTGTGAACGGCTGCGCCTCGGGGCCGCTGCGACGCTCGCTCCAGCCTCTGGGCGGTGCACGCAGCAGGCGCGTCTCGGGAATCAGGCTGCGCATGCGCCGGCCGAAACTGCGCAGGCAAACCTCACCCTCGCTGAGCGGCCCGACCGTGTAACCGCTCGTGCCCATTCCTGCCTGAACGCGCTCGATCAGCGTCTTGTCCTCGAGACTGACCCGTCGATTGATGCGCCAGTTCAGATAGCGGGCAGCCCGCATCTGCCTGCTGCTGTCCGGGTGCACATAAACGATCTCGCGGATCAGGGTCTCGGTGGGCGATACCGGCAGGAACTGCATGAAGTCGATCTGATCCGGATAGATGTCGAAGGCCACGTTGGGCCAGAGCTTGAAGTACGTCCACAGCTTCTGGCGCTCCGGCGGCAGGTACTCCACCTTCGGTAGCAGATTCTGGTAGAGCCGCTCCGACCAGTTGCTCGAGGGCACCTCGCGCAGCGCGCCCCACATCTTGTCGATCCAGGGCTTGGCCTCGATGCCGTAGCCGCGGCCGAACAGCCGGGTGAGCCCGGGATGGGCCACGTTGATGTGCAGGCCGTCCGAGAAGTTATCCGCCACGTTCTTCCAGTTGACCATCCTCGGCCGCAGGCTCACGCGACCGTGAGGAACCAGCTCCTCCATCCGGTAGGGGGCGAGCTCGTGAGCGTACGGCGCGGCCATCTCGCGCACGCTCGGCAGCCCGGGGGCGAAGCGGATAAATACGAAGCCGAGGAAGATCTCGTGCTCCAGCGGCACCAGACCATGACGTGCCTTGTCGAGGTCCTTGAAGGCCTCACGCTGCGGAATGGTCAGCAACCGCCCATCGAGCCCGTAAGTCCACGCGTGATAGGGGCAGGTGATCCGACGACCGCAGTGCCCGCTGGACCCGTCGAGGAGCCGCGCCGCGCGGTGACGGCAGGCATTATGGAACGCGCGGATCTGGCCGTCCTCGCCCCGCAGGACGATGACTGACTCGCCCATGAACTCGAGGGAGTGATAGTCACCGGCTTGCGGCACGTCACTCTGGTGGCAGACGATCTGCCAGGCCTGACGAAAAATCGTCTGCTTCTCGAGCTCGAAGAACTCCGGATCGTGGTAGATCCAGGCCGGCAGGCTGTAGGCGTCTTCGTCCATAGCGGCGGATTCCCGACAGGGTGACACTATTGAACGATCGTACAACAAGCCGGGGATTTGAGCAAACACTCCGACTCGCGTCCGTGTTGCCGCGGCGTGCGTCGCCGCAGAATATCGCCGCGCATAGACGATTTCCCGGATCGAGCGACTGGAGTGTCACTACGGCGCATGGCCGCGAGATCCGTACAGAGATCCTCGTCTCCGTCCCCGCTGTCGCCGACGGTCGATGGTGCGCCCTCTGGCGGCGATCCCCACGCGCAACGGGTCGCCGAGCTCTTCAGGCGGTATCACGCCGGGCTGGTGCGATCGCTGGTTGCGCGGACCCAATCCTGGGACGAAGCCCGCGATCTGGCTTCCCAGGCCTTCACGGAGTTGCTGGCTCTGAAGCGGCCCGACTCGGTCGGCTTCTTCGGCGCCTATCTCTATCGCACCGCCCGCAATCTGACGACCAACCACCTGATCCGCCGCGCCCTTCGTCAGCGCAAGGACCGGTTGGCCGCTGTCACCGCGGAGCAGGTCAGTCCGTCTCCCGAGCCTCTGGTTACCGAGCAGCAGCGGCAAGCTCTCGTCCGCCACACTCTGCAGCGACTGCCGGCCCACTGGCGCATGGCACTCATTCTGCGGCTGTGGGATGGGCTGTCGTACCAGGAGATTCTGGGGCGGTTTGCCGATAGGGGCGTTGCGCTGACCGAGCGAACGGCCCGGCGCTACGTGGCCGCAGCACTGGAGCAATGTCGGCGAGAGCTTCTGGCAAAGGAGGGCGGCCTGCGGGAGGAAGCTCCCTCATGAGCTGGGACTCGCTGCGCGGGACGCTCGAACAAGAAGCAGTCTGGACGGAGGCCTCCTTCTGGGTCACCCGCCTGGAGTCGGACGAGCCGCTGCTACCAGAGGAGCTGGATGTTTGGGAGAGCTGGATTGCAGTTCCCGGGAACCACGCAGACTACGACGCGCTCATCACCACCATTTGCGCGCTGCAGAATCTCGCTCGACCTCGTCTTCCAGGTGACGCCGAGCTGCGCGCTGGTCTGGAGCAGGAACGAATCGAATCCCGCAAGCGCGGCATGAGCCTGCCTCACACGGACCGCGCCTGGCCGATCCGCGGTTCCTTCAGACTTGCTGTGGCTGCTGGCCTGGGCCTCGCGTTCGGTTTGGGCTTGATCCTCGTGGGCCGATATTGGCAGGGCCGCACTGAGACTGCGCCGGAGTCAGCTGACGTGTATGCGACGGTGCGAGCGGAACAGCGTGAATTTACGCTTCCGGACCATTCAGTTGTGACCTTGGCGGGTGATTCACATCTGACCTTCACCTCTACACGAACGACACGGACGGCAGTGCTGGATCACGGAGAGGGGAGGTTTCGTATTCATCATGATCCAAGCCGTCCTTTTAGCGTTCTGGCCGGCACGGGAGTCATCACGGCTGTGGGCACGGTATTCGATGTGCGACGCTACTCCGACCACGTGTTTGTGACCGTCAGCGAAGGCGTTGTCGAAGTCGTGCCGGGAATGCAGGAGCTTGCGGACGGGTCTGGGGAACGTCCGTACTCTATTGATGGAGTACACGCTAGTCGCGCCTCACACATGCGTGGTGCGGAGCACGCTACTGCCGCGGCACGGCTGAGTGATGCGGCACACACTCCCGCGGCACACGCTCGCCCGCTGCGCGTTGCAAGCGGCGAGGAGATTGCGTATGACTCGCGGGGCGAGGCAAGCGTGACCGACCACGTCGACGCGGGGCTCGCGGAGTCCTGGATACACGGATCGCTGGCCTACCGCGGATGCCCCCTGCGAGAGGTGATCGAAGACGTGCAGCGCTATTCGATTCGCCCCATCGAGTTGGATCCCAGCATCGCGGAGCTGCAATACACAGGGACCTTCGTGGAGGAAAACCTCGACCAGTGGCTGCGTGGCCTCGGTCAGATCTTTCCAGTCGAAGTCGTCCCGGACGCCGCTGAACGGATCGTCATCCGACGACGAGAAATCTCCGCGGAGGAGGAGACTGACTCCGGGCATTGAAGTCAGAGTGGCGCCTCCGCGTGCCACGCTCAGTGAACTCTCCACGCCGCCCAACTCGATGGCCGCTTTGCCCGGACCGCTTGTCATTAACTCCGTCTGTAGACCATAGCCGACAGAACCGGCGGCGCCGGCTTCGTTGGCATCGTTCTCTTGGAAGGGGGTTTGATGACACCAACGAATGGCAGAAACATCGTTTGCGGACGTCTCCGGGGGAACTCTCGGACAAGTCCGCTCCACTTCGCAGCGCTGCTGCTCTTCGCGGTGCTCATCGCGGCCGGAGCGGCCGGTGCCGCCAACCTCGACCGGAAATTTCAATTCGACATTCCGCCGCAGACGCCGCTCGATCGGGCGCTCATCGAGTGGGGCCGGCGTAGCGGAATGCAGGTGATGGTGGACGCGCGCTCAGTCGCCCGGAAGAAAGCCCTCGGTGTGCAGGGATTGTTCTCGGCGCGCACAGCGCTGGAGGCCCTGCTGAAGGACACGGGGCTTCACTACACGATCGAGGGGAGCACGATCGCGATAGGTGCCGGTACGAGCGCGCCCGAGAATGAGCATTCGGGATCTTCGGAATTGTCGGCGCCGCCGATGGCGTCAGTCCCCGCAAGGGAAAGCGAAGCAGCGGCACAACCGAGCCCTTCCGAGTGGCCTGCCGCAAGTGCGTCGGCGCGCGATGAAAAAGTGCTTGAAGAAGTGGTCGTGACGGGGTCCAACCTGGGCGCGGCCGTGGATCCCGTATCGCCCGTGCAGGCCTACACGAGGGCTCAAATCGACCAAACCGGGCTCGGCACGGTGGCTGCCTTCATCCAGTCCCTGCCACAGAATTTCGGTGGCGGAAAGTCGGATGCCACCGTCGGAAATCTG
>DASTDD010000175.1:0-2349 GCA_035710545.1 Steroidobacteraceae bacterium | reverse complement strand
TGCGCCGAAGCGTTGGCCAAGTACCGCATCAATCCGGGAAACGTGGGTCGAGGCAGCAAGCGCGACCCCCAGTTCGTGGAGATGGTCGAGGCGGCCTGCCGGTACGGGAAACCGGTGAGGATCGGCGTGAACTGGGGCAGCCTGGATCAGGACCTGCTGACGCGCCTGATGGATGAGAACTCGGCGAGCCCCGAGCCGCAGACCGCTCAGGAAGTGACGCGGCGCGCGGTCGTACTGTCCGCGGTCGAAAGCGCACTGCGCGCCGAGGAGATCGGGTTGCCTCACGATCGAATCATCCTGTCCGCCAAGGTCAGCGGCGTGCAGGACCTGATCGCGATCTACACCGATCTGGCCGAGCGTTGCGAGTATCCCCTGCATCTGGGGCTCACGGAAGCGGGCATGGGCTCCAAGGGAATCGTCGCCTCGACCGCCGGCATGGCGATCCTGCTGCAGGATGGAATCGGCGACACCATTCGTGTGTCACTCACTCCCGAGCCCAACGGCGATCGCACCAACGAGGTGATCGTGGCCCAGGAGATCCTGCAGACGATGGGCTTGCGCTCTTTCACGCCGATGGTCGTTGCCTGCCCGGGATGCGGACGCACGACGAGCACGTTCTTCCAGGAGCTGGCGCAACGCATCCAGTCGCACATCCGTCATCGCATGCCGGAATGGCGCAGGCATTACGCAGGAGTCGAGGACATGACGGTGGCCGTGATGGGCTGCGTGGTCAACGGTCCTGGCGAGAGCAAGCACGCCAACATTGGCATCAGCCTGCCCGGCACCGGCGAGCGGCCTGTGGCGCCGGTGTACGAGGACGGAGAGAAGACCGTGACTTTGAAGGGCGAGCGCATCGCTGAGGAATTCCAGGAGATCGTCGAGCAGTACGTGTCGCGTAGCTTCACGCGAAAGAGCGTGGGGAGGGAATCCGCATGAGTGGCCCACTCGCCGAGCGAAAATGCAAACCCTGCGAGGGCGGAGTTCCGCCCCTTTCCCGGCAGGCGGCCGAGCAACTGCTGGGCGGGCTGGACGGCGGCTGGAAGCTCGGCGCCGATGCGCACGCGATCCGCCGCGAGTTCTCCTTCAAGGACTTCTACCGCACCATGAGCTTCGTGAATGCCGTGGCTCATATAGCCAACATCGAGGATCATCACCCGGACCTCGAGGTCGGCTACAACTATTGCCGGATCCTCTTCACCACGCACGCAGTCAAGGGCCTATCGGAGAACGACTTCATCTGCGCCGCCAAGATCGATCGCATTCCCCACTAGGACCTGTCGCGCTTGCCGCAACGGACGTGTCCGGCAGCGTAGCCGGCAGAAACCGCGTTTTTTGCCGGCGGTCGAGCCCGATGTCTGCTGGAATTGCCCCAGGCAATTTCGGCCAATCAGACCAGGGGGCGAAGCCGCGCACATAACTCATGCGCCACAGCTATCCTCAGGGTCGAGAGCCACACTCCGACTCAAGAGCCCCTCCCCCAGCAATCGCGGTTCCGGCACGAGCAAGCGTTGCATCTCGCGCGGCTCGAACTTGGTCAGACCGCCCGCATAGGTGCGCCCGTCGCTCATGCGGACATTCCCGCAGAGATGCTCCACGAGTCCTGCCAGCTGCGCCTCGCTGAGCGCCTCGCGCGGGTACAGGCCGTGAGCAATGTTGATATGGCGCGCCCCCAGCGGATTGCGCGAGAACACCGGTGCCCTCCTGGCCATGTACGTGGCGAGGATGGGCGCGGGCGCCGGCAGCCCGACCGCCCACCAGGCTCGCCGGTGACGCGCCAGATACCCCTGATGCACCCGTTTGCGGCGCGCTTGCGCCAGGAAGCGCTCGACTGAATCACGCGCGCCGCGCTCGAGCACGTCGAGATCGGCGGGCAGGTCGATTACGTTGCGCAGGTGACGCAAATTCTCCAGCACCCGGCCGGCGGCGATCAGCTCGCGAGCGCGGGTTACGCACGGGAAAAGTACGGAATGCGGCAGATCCCGCGCGGCCTCGTCAGCGATCCACACCGCGTTGGCCCCAGTGGCCTGCCCCCGATGCACCGCGCAAAGCTCACCCAGCTCAACAAACCCCGACGGCCGCCGCCGCGCTACACCGGTCAGCTGTGACCAACGTGGCTGTGTCTCCAGGCGCCTGCGGCTTACGAGGCATCCGCCGCTCACAGCGGCAATCTCTGCAGCGCCGCCTGCGAGCCGCACGCGGACCGAGGACGGGCGGGCTCCGAACCGGAATGCCGTCACGACGGCAGTCGTCGCGGCATCCGGGAAGGGGCAGGCCGCTGGATGTATCAGAGTCAGAGCCTGTCCACCGAGCGGACCGCGAAACAGGTCTCTGAGCGCCGACCCGTAGTTC
>DASTDD010000174.1:0-9049 GCA_035710545.1 Steroidobacteraceae bacterium | reverse complement strand
ATCTGGATCTCGTACTCGCACAGCGTACGCGTTACACGCTGGTGCTCGCGGGCGATCACATTTACAAGATGGATTATCGGCCGCTGATCGAGCAGCACGTGCAGTCCGGGGCCGATGTGACCCTGGGCTGTGTGCCGGTCTGTCCGCAAGAAGCGGGCTCCTTCGGAGTGCTGGGTGTCGATACACAGCAGCGCGTTCGCAGTTTCATCGAGAAGCCCCCACCGGAAAGTCTGCCCGCGAGCACGCAGCGGAACGTGCTCGCCTCGATGGGCGTATACGTCTTCACGACGGAATATCTGGCAGAGCGACTGCGGCAAGACGCCTCGAACGCCGACTCGGCGCACGATTTCGGGCGCAACATCCTGCCTGTTGCGGTCCGCGAGGATCGCGTCGGCGCATACGCCTTCAGCGACGCCAGGGGCGCCCCTGGTTACTGGCGCGACGTAGGGACCCTCGACGCCTACTGGCAGGCGCACATGGAGCTGCTGGTGGCCGCGCCGCCGATCGATCTGTTCGACCCGAACTGGCCGATCTTCACACTGGCAGAGCCCCTGCCGCCTGCGCGAGTGATGGTGGACTCGGCCCACGAGGGCTGCGTCGCCAATTCGCTGTTGGGTGGCGGTGTGATCGTTCGCGGTGCCCGGATCCGCAACAGCGTTCTATCGGCTAACGTGCAAGTGGGTGCCGGATCGAGTGTCGAGGAGGCAGTGATTCTGCCCGGCGTGCGCATTGGCTCGAACTGCAGACTTCATCGGGTCATTGTCGACAGCGGGATGCACATCCCGGATGGCACGATCGTCGGCCACCCGGGCGAGCAGGCGCAGGACGAGCGCCGAGTGCGGCTTCTGGTGCCGCAGCTCGTTGGCGATCGCGGTGCGGATGCGCTTCGATCGGTGGCCTGAGCAGGCCCTCAGCGCCGCGCGCCTCTGGCCGAGCCTTCCGCGCACGCACAGCACCTGTCGGTATACGGCACGGCCTGCAGCCGTCCCTCATCGATCGGCTCGCCGCACAACGCGCAGGTCGTATAGCGTCCCTGCGCGAGCCGGCGCAACGCGGCCTCGAGAAGGCTGAGCTCCGAGCGCGCGGACTGCGAGATGGCACCGAGTACATCGTCGTTCTCGCGCTGGGTAGCCTGCTCGGCGAAATCGGCGCTCAGGGGATCGGACTCGTGCCGCAAATCGGCGCTGGCCTGGGTGGCGCGATGGCGCAGCTCCTCGCGTCGGCCGAGCAGACGCTCTCTGACCGCTTCGATATCCACTTGGCGCTCCCCCATGGTCGCCGTCCGGATGGCGGACTTTGCACTAGCGTGCACCAAATCCGCACGGCGGGGAACAGGCCGCGGGCGGGGCCGCTCCCACGGGCTTTTTCCAGGGCTACCCCCGCCGCTCCTCGAGCCAGCCCTGCAGCTTGTCGAAGGGCTCGATGAACTTGCGCACGCCCTCGCGCTCGAGCTGCTCGGCGACCTGCTCCAGATCGATCCCGAGCCGCTCGAGCCCATCGCGAATGTCGTTCGCATCAGCAAGGTGCCGCTCAAGCCTCGGCTGAGGCTGGCCCCGCTGCCGATACGCGTCGATGGTCTCCTTCGGCGCCGTGTTGACCGTGTCCGGAGCGATGAGCTCCTCGACGTACTTCACCGGGCTGTAGGTCGGGTCTTTGGTCGAGGTCGAGGCCCACAGGAGCCGCTGGGTGCGCGCACCGGCCTGGGCCAGCTTCTCCCAGCGCCCGGATGCCGCCAGCTCCTCGTAGATCTGATAAGCCCGGCTGGCATTCGCGATGGCCGCACGGCCGCGCAGCGTCCGCGCGGCCGGTTGGCCGGCCGCGGCCAGCTTGTCGAGCTGGGGATCCACGTTGGCGTCGATTCGACTGAGAAAGAAGCTGGCGACCGAAGCCACCCGCTCGATCGGCTGACGGGCGGCGATCCGCGCCTCCAAGCCGTCGCAGTAGGCTCCGGCCACGGCACGATAGCGCTCGGGAGAGAACAACAGCGTCACGTTGACGTTGATGCCCTCGGTGATCAGCTGGCGGATCGCCCCTATGCCGGCCTCGGTCCCAGGAATCTTGATGAACGCATTGATGCGGTCCAACTTGCCCCACAAGCGTTTGGCCTCCGCGATGCTCCCGGCGGTGTCATACGCCAGGTGCGGAGACACCTCGAGACTGACGAACCCATCCCGCCCCTGCAGCGAGTCGTAAAGAGGCCGGAACAGATCCGCGGCGGCGCGCAGATCCTCCATGGCGAGCGCCTCGTAGAGCGCCATGCTGCTGCTGACCTTCGGCAGCAGATCCTTGATCGCCTGGGCGTATTGCGGATCACCGGTAATCGAGTGCGCGAGGATGGAGGGGTTGGAGGTGACCCCGGCAATCCCGTCCTCGGCCATGAGCCGGGCGAGACTGCCATCCGCCAGCATGCGGCGGCCGATGTCATCGAGCCAGACGCTCTGGCCGAGCTTGCGAAGATCCTGCAGCGGATTGTGTGTGGACACGGCGGTCACCTGCGGCTTGTCGTACGGATCAATTGTACTCGGGCGCGCAGCTCACACTGCACAAAGCGCCGTGTATGTGCCAGCCGCGCACGAGCATCAGCTGTTCCGGGTCTCATCCCGGCTCGCCTGCCAGCTCCAGTCGCGCACCTCCGGCAGGTCCTCGCCGCGTCGCGTGATGTAGTGAGCATGCTCCGTGAGCTTGTCGCGCATCTGCTGGCGAAGATAGGCCGCGCGAGCGCCCAGCCTGGGCACCCGATCGATCACATCCATGACCAGATGAAATCGGTCCAGGTCATTGCGCACGACCATGTCGAAGGGCGTGGTGGTCGTGCCTTCCTCCTTGTAGCCCCGGACGTGCAGGTTGGGATGATTCGTGCGGCGGTAGGTCAGCCGGTGGATCAGCCAGGGGTAGCCGTGAAAGGCGAACAGGATGGGCTTGTCGGTGGTGAACAGCGCATCGAATTCCCCATGCTTCAGCCCGTGCGGGTGCTCTTCTGCGGGCTGCAGGGTCATCAGATCAACCACGTTGACCACACGCACCCGCAACTCCGGCTCGTGCTGGCGCAAAATGCTCACGGCCGCAAGCGTCTCCATCGTCGGTACATCTCCGGCGCAGGCCATGACCACATCCGGCTCCGACCCGGCATCATTGCTGGCCCAGTCGAAAATGCCGATCCCGGCGCTGCAGTGCCGGAAAGCGGCCTCGATGTCGAGCCACTGCGCTTCGGGCTGCTTGCCGGCGACGATGACATTCACGAAATCGCGGCTGCGCAGGCATTGATCCGCAACGCACAGCAGCGTGTTGGCATCGGGCGGCAGGTAGACGCGTACGATGTCGGACTTCTTGTTGCACACGACATCGATGAACCCCGGGTCCTGATGCGAGAAGCCGTTGTGATCCTGCCGCCACACATGCGAGGTGAGCAGGATGTTCAGCGATGCCACGCTGCGTCGCCACGGGATCCGCCGCGCGGACTCGAGCCACTTGGCGTGCTGGTTGAACATCGAGTCCACGATGTGGATGAACGCCTCATAGCAGTTGAAAAGGCCGTGCCGGCCCGAGAGCAGGTATCCCTCGAGCCAGCCCTGGCACTGGTGCTCCGAAAGCACTTCCATGACGCGGCCGTCGGCGCTGAGATGGCTGTCGCCGGGCTGCAGCTCGGCGAGCCATGCCCGCTGGGTGGCCTCGAAGACCTCATCGAGCCGGTTCGAGCTGGTCTCGTCCGGACCCCAGAGCCGGAAATTGGCCCAGCGGGCGTTGCGCTCGAAGACCTCCCGCAGATACCCACCCAGCACCCGCGTGGACTCCGCCCGCTGCGCGCCGGGGCCCGTGACGGAGACCGCGTGCCGGCTCATCTCGGGAAGATCGAGGTCCCGCAGCAGCAGACCCCCGTTTGCGTGCGGATTCGCGCCCATGCGCCGCTCGCCACTGGGTCGCAGCTCGTGCAGTACGGGCCGTGGCACGCCGCTTTCATCGAACAGCTCCGCCGGGCGGTAGCTGCGCAGCCACTCCTCGAGCATTCGTAAATGTTGGGGGTTGCTCGCCAGTCCCGCGAGCGGCACCTGGTGGGCGCGCCAGGTCCCCTCGACCTGCTGGCCATCGACCACGCCGGGCCCGGTCCAGCCCTTCGGGCTGCGCAGCACGATCATCGGCCAGCGCGGGCGGCTGTGGGCCTGGTGCTGCGTGCGTGCCATCCTCTGGATGCGCTCGATGCGCCCGAGAACCTGGTCGAGGGTCGCCGCCATCCGTGCGTGCATGGCCTTGGGCTCGTGACCTTCCACGAAAAACGGCTCCCAGCCGTAGCCGGTGAGCAGGCTCTCGAGCTCGGCCCGCGGAATGCGCGCCAGCACGGTCGGGTTCGCGATCTTGTAACCGTTCAGGTGCAGGATCGGCAGCACTGCCCCGTCGCGTGCAGGGTTCAGGAACTTGTTGGAATGCCACGCCGTCGCGAGCGGACCCGTCTCCGCCTCACCGTCTCCGACGATGCACACGACAAGCAGCTCGGGATTGTCGAAGGCAGCCCCGAAAGCATGCGCCAGCGAGTAGCCGAGCTCACCGCCCTCGTTGATGGAGCCCGGCAACTCCGGCGCGCAATGACTGGGAATTCCCCCCGGAAAGGAGAACTGCTTGAACAGGCGTTGCATTCCCTGAGCGTCCTGGCCGATGTCCGGATACAGCTCGCTGTAGGAGCCCTCGAGCCAGGTGTTGGCCGCGAGCGCCGGGCCGCCGTGACCGGGACCGATGATTGCGAGCACGCTGCGATCGCGGGCGATAATGACGCGGTTCAGGTGCGCGTAGATGAAGTTGATGCCCGGCGTCGTGCCCCAGTGACCCAGCAGGCGTGGCTTGACGTGCTCGATGGACAGCGGCTCGCGCAGGAGCGGGTTGTCGAGCAGATAGATCTGGCCGACCGACAGGTAGTTGGCAGCCCGCCACCACGCCTCGAGGGCCTGCAGTTGTGCAGCGGGAAGCGGCATCGAAGGCTGGTCGGCGGAGCTTGTGGTGGCCATCGCGTGCTTCCTCCTGGTCCGCTGCGCGCAACCCGATCACTCAGCAGGAAACATTCCGGCCAGTGTCCATGATGATCGTGACAGTCAACAGCGGCAGTACCTCGGTCAAGCTCGCCGCTTTCAAGACGAGGCCGTCCGGCGCAGCTGCCCGGATCGCCTCCGCACATCATTCGGGCGAAGCGTTGCAGGCTGCTGCGCTGCTCAAGGAGTTCCTCGGCAGCCTCGAGGGCCCGCCTGGCGCGGTCTCGCATCGCGTGGTGCATGGCGGCAGACGCTTCCGGGGCCCGGCCCTGATCGATGGGGAGGTCCTGAGGGCCATCCAGCAGCTCTCCGAGCTCGCGCCGCTGCACAACCCCAAGGCCCTGGAGTGGATCGACGCGACGCGGGCGATCACGGGCGAGCAGGTACCCCAGGTCGCGGTCTTTGATACATCGTTCTTCTCGGATATGCCGCGCGTGGCCGCCGAGTACGCTCTGGCGCCTCGTTTCGGCGTCGATGAGGCCGTGCGTCGTTACGGCTTTCACGGCCTGGCGCACGAGGCATTGTGGCGCCGCTGGTGCGAGCTCTACCCGGCCCTGCCGCGGGGCGGCAGATTGATCACGCTGCAACTGGGCGGGGGCTGCTCGGCCGCGGCGATCGCCTCGGGGCGACCCCTGGATACCACCATGGGGTTCTCTCCCCTGGAGGGGTTGGTGATGGCTACCCGCAGTGGCGATGTCGATCCGGCCGTCGTCCCCTATCTGCAGCGACGTCTCGCCCTGACATCGGATCGAATAATCGAGCTGCTCAACACGGAATCCGGGGTCACGGGGCTTTCCGGGGGCGCCACCGATCTGGGCCGGCTTGCGGCCGATCCGGCCGTCCAGGCTCAATTCACCGTGGAACTATATTGCTACCGCGTGCGTAAGTGCCTGGGAGCCTTTCTTGCGGTGCTCGGGGGCTGCGATGGTATCGTTTTCGGCGGTGGGGTCGGCGAGCACGTCCCGGCTGTCCGCCGCAGTATTCTCAGCGGGATGGACTGGGCGGGTGTCCGGATCGATACCGGGGCCAATGAGGCCGCCCGCGGCCAGGATGCCCGCATCGACACTCCTGACAGCTCGGTCAGGGTGCACGTGCTGAGCGTGGATGAGGAGGGTGTGCTGGTGCGTGCCGCGGCGTCGGTTTTGAGACCGGCCTGAGGTTCGCACCGGGGAATTTGCCGATCAACGGCTCGAAACCGGCGGGCACGCCGCTTGCCCCAGGGGGACGAGCTTCATCGATCAACAGGAGCGCCGAAATGACCGAGTTCAATGTTGGCAAACTGGCTGACGATCTGCAGACGCTGGTGAGCGACGCCGAGGAGCTGTTGCGCGCCACCGCAGATTCCGCCACCGACCGCGCATCCGACGCGCGCGAGCGCGCCGAGGAATCGCTGCGCGCCGTGCGCAGTCGGCTCTCCTCCGTGGAGCGTGATCTCCGTGGCCGGGCACGCGTCATGGGCGACTACATCGAGGACAATCCGTGGAAGGCAATCGCGGTCGCCGGCGGGATTGCTCTCATCGTAGGACTGTTGATGGGTCGCAAATGACCGAAGAGTCCGCCACCGATGACGTGACGGAACAGGAACATCCGACGGGGGTCTTCCGCAGTCTGGTCGCCAGTGTGCTCGCTGCGGCCCGCACGCGGCTGGATCTGGCGGCAGTGGAGACGGAGATCTTCCTGCTGCGTGCCGTGCGAATGCTTCTGTGGGCCCTGGCCGCGTTGGCCTGTGGGCTCCTGGCACTCGCCTTCGCGGTGGTGGCGCTGGTGGCCGCGCTCTGGGACACGCACCGGATGCTCGGTGTGCTCGGCGGGGCGGGTCTGTTTGTCATCCTCGCCGCAGTCTGCGCGTTCATCGCGGCCCGCACCTTCCGCCAGCACCCGCCACTGCTCTCGGGCACCCTGGCTCAACTCGAGAGCGATGCGCACCAGGCGGGGGGCTCGCCATGAGCCGCTTGCACGCGCTCGAGGCCCGCCGCCAGGACCTGCTTCTGCGCTGCGAAGCACAGCGTCTCGAGATCGCCTACCGCCTCGCGCAAGCGGGGCCCACGGCGCGGCTGAGCGCGCTGAGACGCCGCATCAGCCCGCAGGCTGCCGCCAACCATCCGCTCACCTGGATCGCCGGGGTCATTGGCCTGCTGCTGATGGTCCGTACGCGCAAGGTGTTGAGCGGCGTCGCGTGGATCAGTGGCCTGATCGCCCTCGCCTCGCGCGCAACGAGCCTCCTGCGCATATTCGCTCAGCTGCGGGCGCTGATCCGCAACCTCAAGGAATCACCTCGTCGCTGAGGGATGTCCGCCGGTCCGCATCCGATCGGCCGCTCAGCGTTTGGTCGGCGGTGCGGACGTAGCTGCCACGGCCGTGGTCTTCTGAGGCGCGGGTGCGTTGGCTGTCGGAGCGGCAGGCACGGCGGGAGTGGAGGCGCCCGGTGCGGCAGCCGGCGCCGCGGGCTCACCGAGATCCGCCTGCAAACCGACCACCGTCGGCATTCCGGTCGCAGCCTGCAGCGTCTGCCGCGCCAGATCCCAGTGAATGGCGACGGTGTCCTTGCCGAGAGCCTGGTCGAGCATGGGTGAAAGCACATCCAGATTGGGATCCAGCGTCTGCCCCTCGCTGTCCACCGGCGGATGTGCCTCCAGCAGCAGTTCCCCATCCACGTAGGCAATCTTCACCGGATCGTTGATGAGCCAGACCGGCGTGCCGACCGGAACGAGCGGGAAAAGCGCCGCGACATCCTCAGGGTACATGCGGATGCAGCCGTGCGTGATCGCCATACCGACCGCCATCGGGTTGTTGGTTCCGTGGATCAGGTAAGTGCCGTCCCCCACGGCCAGGCGCATCGCAAAATCGCCGAGCGGATTATCGGGCCCGGCCGGCACGAATTTCGGCAGGGGATCGCCGTTGGCTTCGTGCTCCTTGCGCACCGACTCGGGCGGATACCAGATCGGGTGCTTCAGCTTCGCGATGACATGGGTCTCCCCGAGCGGGGTGTGCCAGTCCATCTTGCCGATGCTCACCGGAAAGGTGATCACCACCGGCTTGTCCCCCTTTTTTGTCTTCGGGAAGTAGTAGAGGCGGTGCTCCGGCAGATTGACGACGATGCCCTGCCTCGGCCCGGGCGGCAGGATGCGGCGGCCGGGTAACAGAATGTCGGTGCCTTCGCCCGGCAGCCACATGTCCACGCCGGGATTGGCGCGAATGATCTCCTCGTACCCCAGGCTGTACCGGCGGGCGATGTCCAGAAGAGTGTCCTGATAGTGGGACTTGATGCGTTCGTCGCTGCCGAACACCGCCGTGCCGTTGTCCGGCAACTCATAGACGGTCGCCGCCGACGGCAGCGACACCAGCCCAAGCAGCAGATACAGCAGAAGGGTGCGATGCTTCATGTCAATTCTTTACACAATCCGTAACGTTTTGATTTACCGGGCATAGTATGCCCCATAAGCGGCGCCGTCGCGAGCTATTCTAGACAAAAAGGGGCACCCGTCGGCCGTGAACTCAGGCATCTGGCTTGCTGCATGTGCAACCTCAAGGTCATTGAAGTAAATACTCGGGAGCACCTGTCCATGCGACATTCGAAGCAACTGATTGCCTGCACCGCAGCCGCCCTCATCGTCTCGGGGTGCAGCGTCTTCAAAGGCAAGGAGACCACCGGGCAGTACGTGGATGATGCCACGCTCCTGACACGCGCGAAGGCCGCGCTCGTCAAGGACAGCACCGTCTCTGCAACGGATTTCAACATCGATGTGTACAAGGGCGACGTCACCCTGTCCGGCGTAGCCAAGAATCCGGGCGAGATCGATCGGGCCATCCAGGATATCAAGACCGTGCCCGGCGTCCGCAGCGTCAAGAGCGCTGCCCGTGTAGCAACGAACGACAGAGGCGACGAGCGCTCGCAGTAGCTGCGCGCTGAATTGGGCTTACCCGCCTCGCAGATCGCCGAGCTCGCTCCCTTGCCGGCGCACGCATCGATGCGTGCGCCGCTTTCGTTTAGGTGATAGTTATCGCGGCTCATGAGCCGCAAGTTACTGCGTTCC
>DASTDD010000173.1:0-12279 GCA_035710545.1 Steroidobacteraceae bacterium | reverse complement strand
GTGACGATCGAGAACATCAACCTGCATCTGGAGGAAGGCGAGGAAGTCGAGCACTCGATCATGCACGGCGCCCAGCAGATTGCACTGCCGGCGCTGGTCTCGACACTCTCGATCTGCATCGTATTCGTGCCCATGTTCATGCTGGCCGGGATCGCTAAATTCCTGTTCGTGCCCCTCGCCGAGGCCGTGGTGTTCGCGATGCTGGCGTCCTATCTGTTGTCGCGCACACTGGTCCCGACTCTCTCCAAGTACTGGCTCACCACACATGAGCATGAGAGCGCTGCACGCGTCGGCCCGTTCGGACGTTTCCAGGCGGCCTTCGAGCGCGGCTTCACCCGCACCCGGGACCGATATCATGCCTTGCTCGAGATGGCGCTGCGCGGCGGTCCCCGTTTTGCCGCAATCTTTCTCGGCGCGATGGTGGCCTCGGCGATCCTCGCCTTCCCATTCGGACCCTGGCTGCCCGGGCTGGGGCAGGATTTCTTTCCGGCGGTGGACTCCGGTCAGATCAAGCTGCATTTCCGCGCCCGGACCGGCTTGCGCATCGAGGAGACGGCCGCGCTCTGCGATCGCGTCGAAAGCTTCATCCGGCGGACGATTCCACCGGCGGAGCTGGCCAGCATCGTGGACAACATCGGTTTGCCCTACAGCGGCATCAATCTGTCCTACAGCACCTCCGCGCCGGTAGGGCCGAGCGATGCGGATATCTTCATCGCGCTGCAGAGGAAGCATCATGCGACCGCGGACTACGTCCGGACCTTGCGCTCGGCGCTGCACACGAACTTTCCTTCGGTCAGCTTCTCCTTTCCGCCGGCGGACATCGTGAGCCAGACGCTCAATTTCGGCTTGCCCAGCCCGGTAGACGTGCAGATCGTGGGCGCCGATCTCGATGCGAACCGTGGCTACGCCAACGAGCTGCTGCAGAAGCTGCGCGCCGTGCCGGGCGCCGTGGACCTGCACATCCAGCAGGCCTTCGACTATCCGACGCTGGGTGTGAACGTCGATCGCACCAAGGCCCGCCAGCTCGGCCTCACGCAGCAAAACGTCGCATCCAACATGCTGGTCTCGCTCTCGGGCAGCTTCCAGACGCAGCCCTCGTTCTGGATCGACCCCCGGACCGGCACCCAGTACAACGTGGTCGCACAGACTCCGCAGTCCCAACTGGAGTCGATCAACGCGCTCGCCACGACGCCTCTGACGAACGGCAGCGGCGGCACATCCCAGATGCTGGCGAACGTTGCGACATTCCAGCGCAGCGCGAGTCCCGCGGTGGTGAGCCACTATGATGCGACGCCAGTGCTGGATATCTATGGGGCGGTGCAGGATACCGATCTCGGCTTCGTCTCCACCCAGGTCAACAGAATCGTGGCGGAAACGAAGGGGCACGTGCCCAGAGGCTCGCACGTCGTCGTGCGGGGACAGGTGCAGACGATGAATGCCTCCTTCCACGGCCTGCTGCTTGGCCTGCTTGCGGCCGTCGTGCTGGTCTACCTCCTGATCGTGGTGAATTTCCAGTCATGGCTCGATCCCCTCGTCATCATTACGGCCCTGCCCGCGGCCCTGGCGGGGATCGTCTGGATGCTGTTCCTGACCCATACTACGGTGAGTGTTCCGGCGCTGACTGGGGCGATCATGTGCATGGGAGTCGCTACCGCGAACAGCGTCCTCGTCGTGAGCTTCGCGCGCGAGCGGATGAACGCAGGCGATGACGCCTTCACCGCGGCTTTGCGCGCGGGATTCACCCGTTTCCGGCCAGTGCTGATGACGGCTTTGGCCATGATCATCGGGATGGTTCCGATGGCCCTGAGTCTCGGCGAGGGCGGCGAGCAGAACGCGCCGCTCGGCCGCGCCGTGATCGGCGGTCTCATCTTCGCAACCGTGGCAACCCTGTTCTTCGTGCCAACCGTCTTTGCGCTCATTCACGGCCGAAGGCAGCACCGGGCGCCGGTCCCCGCCGGGAGCCCTTCATGACATTACCCGCCGCGCAACCGCCGCAGATTTCGATCGAGAAGGTCAAGCGATACGCATGGATTGCGTTGATCGTGGCGCTGGTGCTTGCCGTGTGGGGAGTGGCCACCCGCGTACACTCACGCAGCGAGCTCGACAAGCTGACGAGCTCTGAAGCTGTCCCGGTAGTCATCACCGGGCACCCGCAGAGCAGCCCGCCCTCGGAAGAGCTCGTGCTTCCGGGGAACGTCCAGGCATTCATCGAAGCACCGATCTATGCGCGCACGAGCGGCTACCTGCGCAAGTGGTACACGGATATTGGCACACCAGTGAAGAAAGGTGAGCTGCTGGCGGAGATCGACACGCCGGAAGTCGATCAGCAGTTGCGCCAGTCGCGCGCCGATCTCGCCACAGCACGCGCCAACGCTCAACTGGCCGAGAGTACCCACCAGCGGTGGAAGGGTCTGTTGGCCAATCACGCCGTCTCCCAGCAGGATGCCGATACACGTGCTGCCGATGCAGCGGCCTCGCGAGCGGCGGCCGCAGGTGCCGAGGCGAACGTCGCGCGGCTGCAGGAGCTCGAGACCTTCAAACGGGTCGTCGCGCCGTTCGACGGGGTGGTGACCGGACGAAACACCGATATCGGCGCGCTGATCAATGCCGGCCAGAGCGCCGGGAGCTGGCTTTTTCGGGTGGCGGATACGAACAAGCTGCGCATCTACGTGGATGTACCGGAGTCCTACGCGGCACGGACCACGGTGGGTCTGCAGGCAGACCTTCACTTCAACGAGCATCCCGGCAAGGTCTACGCCGCAACGCTGGTGCGTACCGCGCAAGCCTTGAACCCCAATCTGCGCACGCTGCAGGTGGAACTTCAGGTGGACAACAACAGCGGCGAGCTGTTTCCCGGCTCGTATGCGGAGGTCCACTTCAAGCTGCCCGGCAGCACCAGCACGGTACGCATCCCCGCCACGGCTCTCGTATTTCGCGCGCAGGGCTTGCAGGTGGCCACCATCGAGGATGGCAGCCGCGTGCGCATGAAACAGATTCTCCAAGGACGCGACTTCGGTACCTCGGTCGACGTGCTCTCCGGCCTGTCCGCGAGCGATGAGATCGTCGTCAACCCACCCGATTCGCTCGCCGACGGCTCCACTGTGAGGATCCGGCAGCCCCCAGCCCAGGGCGGCGCAGCCCCGCGGCCGGCAGCAAGGGCCCCGTGAGGGTGCGCGCACCTCTGCTCGCGATCATGCTGTGTGGCGCCGCGGACGCCTGCTCATTCGCGCCCAGGTATGCAAAGCCCGCCGTCGAGAAACCGCCGCCGGCCTACCTGGAAGCGGACGGCTGGAAGCAGGCTCAACCGGCCGACACGCAGGGTCGGGGGCCGTGGTGGACGGCGTTCGGTGATCCGACGCTCGACTCCCTGGAGACGCGGGTCGCTGCAGCCAATCAGAACATCAAGGCGGCCTTCGCGCGACTGCAGCAGGCGCGTGCCGAGACCCGGGTCGCCCGGGCAGACTACTTTCCAACCCTGACCGTGGGCCCATCGGCCACCCGCTCGCGTACGTCCGTCAACTCGCCGCTGTTCACCAACACGCGCCCGGCGACATTCAACGACTTCCTGCTCGACGCGGACCTGTCGTACGAAATCGATGTCTGGGGCCGCGTCCGCAACGCGGTCGCTTCCGCGCGGGCGAGTGAGCAGGCCAGCGCGGCCGATCTGGCCACTCTCGACCTCAGCACGCACGCCGAGCTGGCCGCCGATTACTTCACCCTGCGCGGGGAGGACACGCAGCGCGAGCTCCTCGACCGGACGGTCGATGACTATACGAAGGCGCTCGAGCTCACCCAGCACCTTTACGACGGCGGCGCAGCCGCTCTCGCCGATGTCGATCAGGCCAGAGCTCAGCTCGAGACGGCGCGAACACAGGCGACGGATGCCAGGTTGCGGCGGGTGCAGACGCAGCACGCCATTGCCGTCCTCATCGGCGAGTCTCCCTCGACGTTCCAGCTGGATCCGCAGCCCCTGAAAATCGATGTCCTGCCGCCCAGAGTCGATCCCGGGCTGCCCTCGGCGCTGCTCGAGCGCCGTCCCGACGTCGCGGCCGCCGAGCGCCGGGTCGCCGCTGCCAATGCCCGGATCGGCGTGGCGCGCGCCGCGTATTTTCCAGTCTTCGATCTGTTCGGCCGGGGCGGCTTCGAGAGCACGCGCACCTCCAACTGGATCACCGCCCCCAGCCGACTGTGGTCGGTGGGCCCGTCCGCGCTGTTGACCGTTTTCGACGGCGGCCGCTACCGGGCGCAATCGGCCGCTGCTCACGCGGCGTATGACGAGCAAGTCGCGAACTACCGCAATACGGTGCTCACGGCCTATCAGGAGGTGGAGGACAACCTCGCCGCACTGCGGGATCTGGAGAACGAGAGTGCGAGTCAGGCGGCAGCCGTGACGGCCACGGCTGGCGCTCTGAGTCAGGCGCAATACCAGTACCAGGGCGGCATCGTCACCTACCTGCAGGTGGTGGCCACGGAAAATGCGGCCCTCTCCGCGCAGCTCGCCGCGGCCGACATCCAGGTGCGCCGGCTCACGGCCGCCGTGCTCCTGGTCAAGGCGCTGGGCGGCGGCTGGCATGCCACTGAAGCCGCCGCCTCCGGCGTCCCGTCCGCGGCTCTTACAGCTTCGCCCTGAGGCCCGCAAACGCGCCGAGCGTGGGCTGTAGAAAGCCCACCGGGTCCTCGTAGTGGTGGTCGAACAGATTCTCCACCCGCGCGTACACCGTGAGATGAGGGTTGATTGCCAGGCTGGCGGCGATATTGGCGACGGTATAGCCGGGCGCCTGCAGCCGCGGAATCGAAAAATCCCGGTTGCCGTCGATGAAGGTACCCGCCGCAAGCACGTTCAGATCGAGCGACAGCGCATCCGTCGGCTGCCAGAGCGCATCCAGCGTCCCCTTGTGACGAGGCCGCAGCAGCAGCTCCTGATCCCGGATGTCATCCGTCGATTCGGTGTAGGTGTAGTCCACTCGCAGTGCGAGGGACCTGACCGGCGACCAGGCAACGAAGCTCTCCATGCCCTGGGTGGTAGCCCTTCCGATGTTCGCGTACGTGCTCCCCGACGGGGCGATGTCGATCAGGTTGCGGATGCTGTTGTGAAAGTAGGTGGCACCGAAGCGGACCGTATCCTTCGCCAGGGACTGCTCGAAGCCCGCATCGTAGCCGGTGCTGGTCTCGGGCTTCAGGTCGGGATTGCCGAAAAAGAAGAACTGCGGGAAGTTCTGGTAGAGCTCACCGAGAGTCGGGGCCTTGAAGCCGCTGCCGACGCTCGCCTTGAGCCTCGTCCCCGTCTCGGGAATCAGCCATACCGGGGCCACCCGATACGTGGTCCTGCTGCCAAACTGACTGTTGTCGTCGAATCGCACGTTGAGCGCCGATGACAGGTGCTCGCCGACGCGCGATTGCAGCTCGGCATAGCCCGCGCTGATGGATACCGCCGCGGAAAGCGGCTCGCTTATCTCGTCGTGCTCGTGCTCGGCGCCGAGGACCAGCGTGTGCTCGCCCGACAGCTTCAAGGCGCCGCGCCAGTCCACCTTTGTACGCTCGCCCGTATCCAGAGTGGTCGGGCTTTCCGGATCGAAGTTCGCCGTTCGCTTGCGTGCATAGCCCACACCCAGGGTCTGATCGAGGAAGCCGTCCTCGGTGGTCGCATGAGCCGTAGCCCGGGCATAGTACTCGCTGGTGTTTGCCGCGCTCTGCTGCGGCTGCGGAAAGCTCGGAAAGGAGAACTCGTCATCGCCGGTGAAACGCAGATGCGAGTCGGTGTAACGCGCGACCAGTCCCAGATCGAAATGATCCGTTACCGCCAGACCGAGCTTGCTGGACGCCGTCACATTGTCGTAGTAGTCATCGTTGCGCTTCTCGCCGGGCAGCAGCAGATCCAGCGGGGTGACGGGCGTCGCACCTGCATGCAGATGCTCGAGATTCGCGGCGTAGCTGAAGTGCCCTGCGGAGCCACTGAGACCCACCGCCTGGTTGAATGTGTCGAACGATCCGCCCTCCGCCGATGCGCGCAATTGCGCCGGCCCCTGACCGCTACGGGTGATGACGTTGATGACGCCTCCAATGGCATCGGCTCCGTACAGCCCGCTCTGCGGACCGCGCAGGACCTCCACTCGCTCGATGTCCTGGCTCAGAAACTGCGAGAAGTCGAACGTCGCATCGACACTGCTCGGATCGGTGACGTCGATACCGTCCACCAGCACCTTCGTGTGATTCGAGTTCGTGCCGCGCATGAACAGGGACGTCGACCCTCCCTGACCACCCCGCTGCACCAGGCTGAGACCCGGTACAGCCTTCAGGACATCCGGCAGGCTCTGCTGCTGACGGGCCGCGATATCCTCCGCCGTGATCACCGAGACACTGCTGGCGACATCCTGCTCCGGTGTTGGAATCAGGGTCGCCGAGACGACGACCGTCTCCGGAGCGCCCTCCTCCGCTGCCCGGGACGGTCCCGGGGCCGACACGAGAGCTGCAGCAAACATCGAGAGCAACACAGGTCCGCGCATAGATTTCTCCTGGCCTGGATCCAGGAGCCGGCACGCGGAGGGAAGATTGCCGCTCAGGGCAGATTCAACCGAGGCTCCGCGTCGACGACTCCAACCGTGTCGTCACGACGGATACCCCGCAGCTTCCGCCACACCCCGGCCGGAAACAGGACGACGGCGCAAGGCAGGTCTCCTGGCTACCGGGTCCTCGCCGCCGTCCGCCTTCCCGAGGCTTGACGCCTCAGTGGCCAAATGGACGACCGCTCACCGGTTACAGTTGCGGGGGCAGCCGCGGATTCAAACCGCGTTCCCTTTCCAATCCCCTTGCGGGGAACCTTGCACGTTTCAAAAGCGGCGAGAGTATAGCGATGCGGCCTGTTCCCCGCCAGAATCCTTCCGACGAGTCTGGCGCCGACCGGTCGCCTGGCCAGCTCGGGACTGCTCGCTATCGCGAAGCCGCTTCAACCGCCCCGGGATGACCTGACAGGTGGTCCCTTCAGCCGCCCGACGAAGCGCGCAGCGATCTCGGGGCACTGCCCGAAATGCACATGCACGTAGCTGCCCAACAGGTTGCCGTCGGCGAAGCCGACCGAGGCCGCGTGCCCGCCCCCACTACCGCGCGCTCGCCAAGCCGATGCAGCACCTGTGGCCTCGGCATCGTTTTCCCACGTGCTATAGCGGAACTCGTGACCGCGCAGCGACTGACCGGTGTCCACGAGCAAGTTGGAGCGCAATGCGGTGGCATGACGGTAGCCGAGTGCCGCGAGCTTGCGACTCATCCGGACGCAGCCCGGGATCAGGCCCGCCATCGGCCAGCGGCGTCCGTCCAGATCGACCAGAGCCTCCGTCAGGGCCATGAAGCCGCCGCACTCCGCGTAGATCGGCGCGTCGCTGGCGCGTAGTCTGCGCAGCGCCTGCCACAGAGCGGCATTGGCAGCGATCGCAGGCGCATGCAGCTCCGGGTAGCCACCTCCCAGATACACACCGGCCGCACGCACCGAGGGCGCCTCGCCGCCAATCGGGCTGAAGAATTCGATCTCCGCGCCGGCTGCCTGCAGCAACTCGAGATTCTCCGGATAGTAGAAGCAGAACGCAGCATCCCGCGCCACTGCGAGAACCCGGCCCGGGGTAACCGTGGCACCGGCGCCGCGCGCAGATTGCGCCCAGAGCCCCTCTGTAGCGGCAATGGGCTGCGCCTTACGCGCGATACCCAGCACGGCCTGCATATCGAACCGCGCCTCGACTTCCGCGCCGATCCGGGTAACCAACGCCAGCGGATCGGGATGCTCTTCCCCGGAAACCAGTCCCAGATGCCGCTCCGGCACGCGTAGTCGCTCCTCGCGCGGCAGCCAGCCCACCACGGGCAACCCGGACCGACTCGAGATGGCCTCTCCACAGCCCTTCGCATGGCTCTCCGAGCCGGCCAGATTGAGCGCCACCGCCGCGAGCGGCACTTCAGGATCGAACTGCCTGCATCCCAACACCGGCACGGCCGCGCTGCGGGCCGCGGCAGCGATATCGGCCACCAGCATCATCGGCGCGCCCAGCAGCTTCGCGATCTGCGCGCTCGATCCGCGCGCGTCCTCCCAGTCGCAGCCGTCGAACAATCCCATCACGCCCTCGATGATCGCGACGTCGGCACCGCGGCAGGCGCGCACGAAGCTCTCCAGCAGCATCGCCTCATCCAGCATCCAGGAGTCCAGACTGCGGCACGGCCGCCCTGCCGCCGCGGTGTGCCAGGTCGGGTCAATGTAGTCGGGCCCGCATTTGAAGGGCTGAACCACGAGTCCCCGGGCGCGCAGCGCGGCAATGAGTCCGGCGCTGACAGTCGTCTTGCCGACGTTGGAGGCCGCGCCAGCGACCAGCAGACGCGGAATGTTGTACGGCTGAGTCACGACCATTTCAGCCTACGGGATGCTCCTCGCCATTGGCAATCTGCGGGTTGAGGCGAGTCCGTGGCCGTATCGGCGCCAGACCATGCCACTGCGTCCATCGCTGTACCGCCCCGCGGCGCCCGCCGCCGTACCGCCCGGTGCCCGCCTGGCCGCACCAGCGCACCAGCCAGCGTGGCCGCACAGTGCACCACCGCGGCGCGTGTTAATCTCGCTGCGCATGGACGAAGAGCTTGCACTGTTTCGCGACACGGTCGCTCGATTCATTGGGGCGGAGATGACACCGCACGATGCCGAGTGGCGCGAGCAACACCATGTCGGGGCCGACATCTGGCGGCGTGCCGGAGAGCTGGGCCTGCTGTGCGCGGATATCCCGGCGCAATATGGCGGTATGGGTGGCTCGTTCCGCCATGAGGCCATCCTCCACGAGGAGCTGGCGCGGGCGGGCATGACCGGGTTCGGCTCAGGCGTGCACAGCATCTGTGCACACTACCTGTTCAATCACGGGCAGGAGGAGCAGAAGCAGCGCTGGCTGCCCCGCATGGCCGGGGGCGAGCTGATCGGCGCCATTGCCATGACCGAGCCGGGCGCGGGCTCCGACTTGCAGGCAATCCGCACGCGCGCCCTGCGGGACGGCGACGACTACATCGTCAATGGCTCGAAGCTGTTCATTACCAACGGCTACCTCGCGGGTCTGCTGGCGCTCGCAGTCAAGACCGACCCGACGCAGCGCGCCAGAGGTATCTCCATCCTGATGGTCGAGACGAAGAATCTGGCCGGCTACCGGGTGGGCCGCATTCTCGACAAGATGGGCATGAAATCGCAGGACACCGCCGAGCTCTTCTTCGAGGATGTCCGCGTTCCCGCCAGCAACCTTCTCGGGGGTGAGCCCGGTAACGGCTTCGCGCAGATGATGTCCGACCTCCCCTACGAGCGCGTGATCGTCGCGCTCGCCGCCGTGGGCGCCATGGAGGGGGCCATCGAGGCGACGGTGCGTTACGTCCAGGAGCGCCAGGCATTCGGTCATGCGCTGGCCGAGTTCCAGAATGCGCGGTTCAAGATAGCCGAGGTCGCGACGATCGCGAAGATCGCGCGCACGTTTGTGGATGACTGCGTCACCAGGGTGACGGAGGGCACGCTCGATACGGCAACGGCCTCGATGGCCAAGTGGTGGACGACCGACATGCAGCAGCAGGTACTGGATGAGTGCGTTCAGCTGCATGGAGGCTACGGTTACATGAACGAATACCTCGTCTGCCGCATGTTCGCGGATGCGCGCGTGCAGCGGATCTATGGCGGCACGAACGAGATCATGAAGGAGCTGATCGCCCGGTCCCTGCTGCAACGCTGAAAACGCTCTGACCGCAACGCTGCCCGGTTAAGCGCGGCGCCCTTCGAGCCGCCTCAGAAGGGGTAGTTGATGCCCGTGAACACCGCAACGCCCTCACTTCCATAACCCACGTCGACGAAGCCGACCACCGAGGGCCGGGCGACTCCCCGGAACCCGATCCCGCCGACTTTGTGCAGATCCTGGACGGGCCAGGTGCTGCTTCGCGAGAAGACTTGGCCGACGTCAACGAATGGAGTCAGCTCGATGTCCACGTGAGTGGACATGGCGTCGAACGACCAGACCGTGTGGCGCAGCTCGGCACTCGCTGAAAAAGCGTTGCGGTCGTAAAAGCGGCCTGCTCCATAGCCGCGCAACGGCTGCTCGCCGCCGATCACGCTGTCACCCCCCCCAATGCTGCTCAGGGCCCAGAACGGCAGGCGGCGCACGCTCGGCAGATACCGCAGGGACATGTGGACGGCCACTATGGTCTGCGGTGCTATCGGCCAGTAACCGCGCCCGTCGACACCGGTTTCGTCATAGACGGCATCCGTTCTGTCGTGCACGCCGCTGCGGGTAGCGATGCCGCCGTAGACTACCCACTCCATGCCGTGACGGGGTGCGGTCAGGCTATCGCGCGTGTCGTAGATGAGTGAGACGCGATTGAGCAGCTCGCTGTTGGTGCCGATGCCGAGGATGTCGGCAAAGCGGCTTTCGATCGATGCGATGCGCGCGAGCGTTCCCGGCAGCACATGCACCGTGCGCACGCGCAGGGTGTAGAGAAGCTGCCACTTCGGAGTGAAGTTGCGGCCGATCTGAAGCTGCGCCAGCTCCTGCGAGTTGGTGTAGTTGGTTTCGGCGATGGCGGGGGAGTGGTTGCCGATGCCGAAGAAGCGCGGCGTGCCGTCACGGCTGTAGACCAGGCTGGCGGTGTACGACCAGGGTTCCTCACGCAGCCGGCCGCGCTGGTACTCGGCATCGAAGTCCCGCTCGACCCGCTCTTTCGCCCCGCCCTGGATCGACCACTGCTCGTCTTCCGAGTTGTAGGAGTACAACCGCGCATCGAAACCGTACCCGAAGAACGGGTTGTAGACGATGTCGGGAGCGATGATGCGCCGGATGGCGTGCTGATCGTCGGTCTTGAGCCAGACCGGCAGAATGCCGACCGTGGTGCCGCTGTCCGGATCGCTGCCGATGTCCGGCACGGGGATGAACGGCAGGCGGTCGAACCAGCTCGAGGCCACGGGCGGGGGTGCCGAGGGCTTGACCCCGCTCGCATCGGGGGTCGGCACCTCGACGGCATCCGGGGCGGTATCGGCCAAGGCCTGCGGCATCAGCAGCACGGCAAAGCCGCCGCCGCAGATCAGTCTCAATGCAACAGAGCGAAACACGGGCTCAATCGGTCAAGGTTGGCCGTCGACTGCTCACTTGCTGGCATGGAGCAGGCCGCAGCAGGCTGCCCCGCAGACAGTGAGCATGGCGCGGCCGGATTTCAGCATGGCATCAACCCGCTCTATCCCCTGGACGAGAAGTGTTGCATCAGGCGCATCTTGACGTCGACTGGAGTCACGGAGGGCCGCGGCAGCACCCCGGGACTGCCCCGGCGGGTCTGCAGACACGCAAAGCGTGGACCATCGAGGCGGCCGGATCGCAGCCACGCCCGGATCTCGGCAAGATCGTCCGTCTCGAGCGCCTCAGCATAGCCGCAGGATGCGGCCACGCCCGCAAACGAGATGCCCGGGGACACCGTGGCCTGGCCTCCCGTGGACTCATGGACACCGTTGTCCAACAGAAGGTGACGGAAATTCGCAGGCCCGTACACGCCGACGGTGCCGAAGGCCCCCATGCGCATCAATGCGGCACCGTCGCCGTCGATGGCGAGCACTGTCAGGTCCGGCCGCGCCAGGGCCAGTCCCAGGGCAAGCGGAACGACACACCCCATGGAACCGACCATGTACAGTTGGTTGGGCCGGTCCTCGATTGCATAGAGCTCACGCCCGCAGTACCCAGTCGAGGCGAGTACGGCCGTGGAACCTGTCGGGGTGTGCGTGATGATTTCGCGCAGAGCCTCGGTTCGCGACGGCCTCGCTTCGGACCCGGTCCCGCGCACTCGCACGTCAGGCTGCACTTTCGGGTCGCGTACTCCGATTGATTGCGCTCCGGGCTTGAGCGCGTATTCGCCGACGCTGCCTTTCTGCATTACCAGGGCGTAGGGCCGCCCGGTCCCCTCCATATGTGACGTGGCGCGCTGCAAAGCCGGACTGATGGCCTGCGTCTCGGCCGGGAACAGTTCCCAGGGAATCTCCATGGCCTCGAGCACGGCCGGCGTGATCGGACCCATCAGCGCGTGCTGCGGCTCATCGGTACTGCCCGGCTGACCCCGCCAGGTCACGATCAGCAATTGCGGCAACCTGAAGGTCCACGTCAGGGACGTAAGCGGGCTGACCGCATTGCCCAGTCCCGAGTTTTGCATCATGGCGATCCCGCGGGTCTGGCCGCCGCGCCGGCCCGCGAGCGCGACACCGGCAATGAGCGCCACCGCATCGCCCTCATTCGCCATCGAGAAATACCGCAGCGT
>DASTDD010000172.1:0-14527 GCA_035710545.1 Steroidobacteraceae bacterium | reverse complement strand
GCTCATGGGGCAGGTGAGCTTCACGGATCATTTCTGGCTGCTCCTCACGGGCGCGCGACCGTCCGCGGCGCAGCGCCGCATACTCGATGCCACGCTGGTAGCGATTGCCGAGCACGGCCTGGTGCCCAGCGTTCAAGCGAGCCGCATGACGCTGGCCGCGGCGCCCGAGGCGCTGCAGGGTGCCGTAGCGGCCGGAATTCTGGGTTGCGGCTCGGTCGTGCTCGGCTCCTCGGAGGTGGCCGGCCGGTTTCTCAGCGAAGTCCATGAGCGTTGCGGCGCGGCAGGTTCGCCTGAGGACTCCATCGCGGCGGTCATTGCGGAGTATCGCGGGCAGCGCCGCGCTATCCCCGGGTACGGCCATCCGCTGCACACCGGCGCCGACCCCCGGGCGCAGCGGCTGCTGCAGATTGCGGCCGATTGCGGCTGCGCGGGTGCCTTCTGCGCCCTGGCGCGCCAGGTCGAGCAGGCGCTGCCGAAGTATCTTGGCAAGAGTCTGCCGCTGAATGTCTCGGGCGCGATTCCGGCAGTTCTCCTGGATGCGGGCTTTCCGCTGCTCGCGCTGAAGGGCGTGCCGATTCTCGCGCGCACCGCGGGACTCATCGCGCATCTGCTCGAGGAGCAGCTCCGGCCGATCGGTTTCGTGATGTCGCATGCCGCGGCGGCCGCAATCGACTATGACGGCCCGCGCCCGGCCGGCTTCGAGCCGGACGACGCCTGAGGAGAGCGGAGCGCAGCATGTCGGGAGTCTTGAGCGGCATACGAGTCATCGAGCAGGGGACCTTCATCACCGGTCCCTGCGCCGGGATGATGCTGGCGGACCTGGGCGCCGATGTGGTGAAGATCGAGAGTCCCGAGGGCGACCCCTATCGCAGCTACCAGGGTGAGCGCTACTCCCCGCATTTCCAGGCCTACAACCGCAACAAGCGCAGCATCGCCCTGGATCTGAAGCAGGCCGCCGACCGGAGCCTGTTCGACGCGCTCATCGGCGCGGCGGATGTGTTCATCCAGAATTTCAGACCGGGCACGGCCGAGCGTCTCGGCGCCGGGGAGCGACGCCTGCGCGAGCTCAACCCGCGACTGGTCTACTGCTCCATCAGCGGTTTCGGCTCGAGCGGGCCCTACGTGGATCGTCCCAGCTACGACTCGGTTGCCCAGGCACTGAGCGGCTTCCTGAGCGTGGTGGTCGACTCCGAGCGTCCGAAATTCCTGGGGCCTGCGCTCGCCGATGCGATCACGGGAATCTACGCTGCGTACGGCACACTCGGCGCACTCGTGCAGCGGGGCCGGACCGGCGCAGGCGGGCTGGTCGAGGTATCGATGCTGGAAGCCATGGCGCACTTTGCCGTGGAGCCCTTTGCGGCCTACTTCGCCCTCGGCCAGGCTCCGACCTCGAGCGACCGCCCGCGCCTTGCGCAGGCCTACATTCTCAGGACCAGCGATGCGCGCCTGATCGCGATCCACCTCTCGTCCCTGGAGAAGTTCTGGGAGGGCCTGCTGGCCGCGCTCGACAGCGCCGAGCTGGCGCGCGATCAGCGGTTCAGCACGCGCCAGGGCAGGATTGCGCACTACGAGCCGCTCGCGCTGGAGCTCAACAAACATTTTGCAAGGCGCAGCCTCGCGCACTGGGTCGAGCATCTCGGCCGCCACGATGTCCCGTACGCGCCCATCAACGGGATCGGCGAGGTCATCGCGGATCCACAGGTGGCGCACCTGGGTCTGATTGTCCCGGTTCTCGAGCCGCGCTCCGGGGCTCATGCGGTGCGACCGCCCGTGCAGTTCGGCGGCCGGCGCGCCGGCTCGGTACGGGCCGCGCCCGCGCTCGATGAGCACGGTGCCACGATCCGCGGTTGTCTGGCGCGCGGGGCGCCATGGCCGGATCCGGAAACCGACGCCCAGGGAGCAGGCAACTGAGGCGGCGCACGCAGGGGAGGGGGACATGCTGCTTCCGACGACACTCGTAGGAAGTTATCCGCAGCCGGAATGGCTGATCGATCGCCAGCGCCTGTCGGGTCGCTTTCCGCCGCGCGTGCGCGCGCGCGAGCTCTGGCGGGTCGCCGAGCCGCTGCTCGAGGAGGCGCAGAACGATGCGACGATCGTTGCGATCAAGGCGCAGGAGGATGCGGGCATCGACATCGTGACGGATGGCGAGATCCGCCGGGAAAGTTATTCCAATCGCTTCGCCACCGCCCTGGGTGGAGTCGACCTCGATAATCCGGGCACCGCGCTCGATCGCAGCGGCCATCCGAATCCCGTGCCGCGGGTCGTCGGCCCGATCCGGCGCAAGCACGCGGTGGGCGTGACCGACCTGCAGTTCCTGCTGCGCCACACGCGCCGGCGCGTCAAGGTGACCGTGCCCGGTCCATTCACGATGGCGCAACAGGCCCAGATCGATCATTACGGCGGCAGCCGCGAGCTGGCCGCCATGGATTATGCGGCCGCGGTGAACGAAGAGATCCGCGACCTGTTCGCGGCCGGCGCCGATGTGGTGCAGATCGATGAGCCCTACATGCAGGCGCGGCCCGAAGCGGCGCGGGAGTTCGGGTTGCGGGCGCTGAATCGCGCGCTGCAGGGAATCTGCTCCCCGACCGCGGTGCACATCTGCTTCGGCTACGCCGCCATCATCCACTCGCGCCCCTCGGGCTACTCGTTTCTTTCCGAGCTGGCCGACTGCAGCTGTGCGCAGGTGTCGGTGGAGACCGCGCAGTCGAACCTGGACTGCTCGGTTCTGAAGACCCTGGCCGCGAAGAAAGTCATTCTCGGCGTGCTGGATCTCGCCAGCCCGCACGTCGAGTCACCGGAACAGGTGGCCGAGCGCATCCGGCGCGCGCTGCCGCACGTTCCGGCCAGCAACCTCATCGTCGCACCGGATTGCGGCATGAAGTATCTGCCGCGCGCCACCGCCTTCGCGAAACTGCAGGCGATGGTGGCGGGCGCGCAGATCGTGCGCGCTCAGCTGGCTGCCGCGGGGCAGCCGGGAGCGATCGGGCAGGACATGAGCCTCCAACACTGACAATACCGACATCGGAGATCCACGTGCACACATCACCGGGGAGATGGGTGGCAATGCTCGGGGCCGCGCTGCTCGCGGAGCTCGTCGCGTTGCCGATCTGGGGCCAGACCGCGGACCTGGAAGAGGTGGTCGTCACCGCGCGCAAACGCGACGAGTCCTTCCGCGATGTGCCGATCACCATGAGCGTCCTGACGGAGCAGACGCTGCAGCAGGCGGGAATCGAGAGCACCCGCGACTACGTCGCGATGATTCCCAACATGACGCTGGTGGAGACACAGAACGCCGGCAACTCGTTCATCACGGTGCGGGGCATCTCGCAGGCGCGCAACAGCGAGCCGTCCGTGGCGGTGCTGGTCGACGGGGTGCTCGAGACCAATCCGTACGAGTTCGACCAGGAACTGTTCGACGTGCAGCAGATCGAGGTGCTGAAGGGCCCCCAGGGCGCCCTCTACGGCCGCAACGCGATCGGCGGCGCGATCATCATCAGGACCAAGGACCCTGCGGACCAGTTCGAGGGATCGGCGCGCGTCGGCGTCGGCAACGGTACCTCCGAGCGCGCGCAGGTCGCGGTCAGCGGGCCGATCGACGAGGCGGCCACGCTCCGCTACCGGGCGTCGCTCAATTTCTACAACACGGACGGCTACCTGGAGAACGTGTACCTGCACCAGAAGGCGGATCCGGACCGCAACTACTCGGGCCGGATGCGCCTGCTGTGGAAGCCCGCGGACGACTTCACGGCCGATTTTCGCGTCTACCTGGACAGGCTCGAGACACATGCATTTTACTTCGTGATTCCGCGCAACGACGAGTCGAATCCGTTCTCGGACTTCACCACGCCTCCCGATGCCAACAACATCACCTCGCCGATTCAGGTCAACAACCCCGGCGAAGACAACCGCGACATCTGGAACAGCGCGGTGAAGCTCGACTACAACACCGGCGCGGGCACGATCACGGGCATCACGAACTGGGACCGCACGCGCGAGATCGACACGGGCGATGCCTTCGACTTCCGGCCGATCGACACCTCGTTCTTCCACCTGCCGCCGGCACTGGGGGGGTTCGGCGTGGACCTGAACCAGAGCCAGTTCATCGACGTGCAGGCGTGGAGCCAGGAGCTGCGCTTCACGGCTCCGAGCGTCGGGGGCTTCTCGTGGATCGCGGGCGCTTACTATGTGCACACGGAGCGCTTCATCTCGACCGGCAACATGGTCGATACCGGTGCCGGCGTGTTTCCCGTCTACCAGCAGCCGCGCCTCACGGGCCCCAACCCGAGCGCCACTTTCCTGGCCGACTCGCAGAACAACAATGCCTGGGCGCTGTTCGCCGATGCGACCTACGACTTCACCAGCCAGTGGGAGCTGGATGCGGCAGTGCGCTATGACGAGGACACGCGGCGCAACAGAACCGACACTCCGCCCGCCTTCCTGGCGTTGCTGCTGGACCCGACGGCATTCACGGGGGAGGTCCGCAAGCACACCTGGGACGAGGTGCAGCCCAAGGGCACGCTGCGCTACAAGCCCACGGACGACCTGACGTTGTACGGCGGCTGGAGCCGCGGTTTCCGCAGCGGCGGATTCAATCAGACGGGGGTCGGCGCAGTGGCCCACGCTGCTGGCATCCTCGGCGTGAACGATCTATTCAATGCCGAGGTGGCCGATACGTTCGAGGTAGGCATGAAGGGTGACTTCCTCGACCACCGCCTCAACGCGGGCCTGAGCCTGTACCACACGAAATCCACCAACGGCTATTTCTTCGTGTTCCTGGCGGCGAACTCCACCCAGAACCTGGGCAATCTGAACGCGACGTACAAGGGCGGCGAGATCGAGTTGAGCGCACGCCCGACGGACCGGATCGACGTGTACGCGAACTTCGGCTATACGGACAGCCGGATCACCGCCATGGAGGACCCGCGGGTCATCGGCAACCAGGCGCCTCTGGTCTCGCGTACCACGTTCAACACGGGAATCCAGTACCGGCAGCCGCTCGTGAACGATCTCAACGGCACGATCCGGCTCGACTTCCAGAACATCGGCCGCACGTGGTGGGACCCACAGAACAGCACCTCGCGCGACCCCGTGTCGCTGCTCGACATGCGAGTCGGGCTGCAAAGCGGCAACTGGTCCGTCGATGCCTGGTCCAAGAATCTCACCAACAAGATATACAATGCCGAATTCTCCCCGGGGGGATTCCTGTGGCGTGCGCCGCCGCGCCGCTACGGCGTCGAGTTCAATTACCGCTTCTGACCTGGAGGGCATCTGCCATGGCTAGCAAATCCAAGCTGCCGTCCCGCCTGCATCACAACGCGTACGTCACGCGGGATCTGGAGGCCACGCGCAAGTTCTACGAGGAGATCATCGGACTGCCGCTCGTGGCGACCTGGTGCGAGAAGGACGAGCTCTTCGGCGCCGAGCGCGTTTATTGCCACCTGTTTTTCGAGCTGGGCGACGGCGGAGCGCTCGCGTTCTTCAAGTTCGCCAAGCCCGAGGACGAAGCGCAGTTCGGCCCCAAGATGCCGGATACGCCCTTCCATCACATCGCGCTGAAGGTGGACGACGAAGTGCAGAAGGGTATCGAGCGCCGGCTCACGGAGGCTGGCTACAAGGAGCCGCGCACATTCGTCCTCGAGCACGGCTATTGTCGCTCGGTCTACGCAGTCGACCCCAACGGGATGATCGTGGAATTCACGCGCGATCATCCGGACGTCGAGAAGATCGGACAGGCCCGCCGGCAGACTGCGCACGCGGATTTGAAACGCTGGATGGCAGGGGACCACACCTCCAACAACACGTATCGCTGATAGAACCGTCGTGACGAGCACACGACTCGCGGCGGTGCGATCCGCGACCTCTATGTGCGTCTGAGCGATCGGAACGTGATGGAGTAGCGCAGGGCGGGCACCGGGGGGACGGCGTGCTGCCAATTCCAGCGCGCATCTCCCTGCAGCCCGTAGATGGAGCGCGGCGCCAGGTTGTGCGCGATGGATTTCTCGCGTGGCCGGGGCGGGTAGGGCCTGAAGCGGATCCGGCACTCGCTGAGCAACGAGATTCCCACGACGAGCTCGAAATCGGGCACGTCGCGATGCCACCCCAGCTGAACGCCGGGAGCGTATTCGGCGATCAGGGCATGCGTCAGCAGCTGCGGATCGCAGCCGATCCAGGCTGCGGCACGGTCTCGCAGAGGGAGCAGGAAGGGCGCCAGCGGCTCGCCCTCGCCCAGCCGGCGGGCGGTGAAATCATATCGGCCCCCGTAGCTGATGATGCGCCGCTTGGCGAGATACTGCCGGTAGTGCGCCTGGGCGAACGGCAGGGGCTGGATACGCTCCAGCAGCGCCTGTTCCTCCTGCTCCGGGAGGAAATCGCATTCATACCTGAAGCCTGCCGCGAATGCGCTGCCAGCGGGCGGAAAAAGCAGCCCCTGAGCCATCGCCCCTTCATGAGGGCGAACCGGGCGGCCTCAATGGCCCCCGGGTCCCTAGGCCAGGGCGTACAGATATGCGACGAACGAGGCAATGGCCCCGTCCAGACCCTGCACCTTCGGGTTCGTCGAGTCGATCAGGTAATACTCATCCGGAGCATGCGCGCCGGTTCCGTGCCCCAGTCCAAAATGCCCGGCTGGCAGGTGCAATGGAGCATCGGTGAAGACGAATCCCGGCCATGAGCCCGCCGAGCGCGGCCACAGCTGCGGATCCAGGCCGAGCTTGCGATAGGTCGAGAGCTGCGCCTGGATGAGCCGGCTCTTGGGGTCCGTCTGCGTCGGGTCATAACCGCCGCTCATGTTGACTTCGATGTCGCCGAAACCGTGCCGCTGCAGGTGCGCCTTCAGCTTGGCCAGCGTATCCGCCGCGGTCATCTCCGGCACCAGCCGCATGTCGATCTTGGCCACGGCGCGATGCGGCAGCACGGTCTTGCCGCCCGGGCCGGTGTAGCCGCCGACCAGTCCTTCGATGTTGATCGTCGGCTTGGCTTCGAGCAGCAGCAGGGAGTCCACCCAGCTGGCGTCATGCACCCAGCGCTGCACGCCGAGCACCTGCTTGACGGTGCTCTCGGAGGTCTTGGCAGCGTGCTCGCGGATCATCCTCTCCTGCTCCGCCGTGAGAGGCTTCGCCTTTTCGAAGAAGCCCGCCACCGAGGGCGTGTGCCCGTCCGCCTCGATGAGCGTGTTCAGGGCCTGCACGAGATGCCAGCTCGGGGAGTCCACCTGGGCCTCCAGGCTCGAATGGATATCGTGTGCCGGGCCGCGCCCCCACTTCTCGCCGCTGGAGACCAACTCGAGCTCCACCACTCCCTTGGCGCCGAGCGATACCTGCACTCCGCCATCGCGATCCTGGGCCGCCTCGGGAATGAAGATGCCCGCGCACTTGCGCAACTCGGGCAGCACCTGGGGGTTGGTGACGATCTCGTGGAAATGGGGGGAGGCGATCTCCTCCTCGCCTTCGCAGATCAGCACGAGATTCACCGGCAGCTTCCGGCCGGCCGCCTTGAAGGCGTGCAGTGCGCTGAGGAAGGAATTCTCAGGGCCCTTCTGGTTGACGGCGCCACGGCCCATGCACACGGTCCCGAGTCCTTCCTTCTGCACCAGGCGCGCCTCGAGCGGCGGCGAGCTCCACTCCGAGGGCACGAACTGCTTCACGTCGTACATGAAGTAGATACCCATCGTGGTGCGCGCCCCGGCATCGATCCGGCCGAATACACCGGGCTTGCCGGCGCTGGGGATCAGCTTGACATCCGTGAAGCCGGCCTCGGTGGCCAGTTTCGCCATGTACTCCGGTCCCTGCGGATAGTTGCGATTCTCGGCGGCGATCGATGGCAGCGCGATCCACTCCTGCAGGCGCTTCACGTTCTCGGCGTGCATGCCGGGTATCTGCGCCAGCACCGCCGCTTTGTCGGCCTCCCGGCCGCCAGCCGCGCCCAGCGCGATGCCGGGCGCGGCGGCCGCCACCGCCAGGCCCGATACGGCGCCCTGCACGAATTCGCGTCTGCCTGCATCGAAAGTGCCTGCCTCGTCCATGCGTTTGCCCCTTCAGCGAGTGACCGGACCGGCGGAAATCGAAGCGCCGGATACTATCATCGACGCACTCGCTTAACAGCCTCGTCGGACCCGGCCGGCGGCGGCTGACGCAGCGCGTCGCGAAACGCGCGCAGCAGAGGCGAGGGCGGCCGCTCTTTCAACTGCAGCAGCAGCAATGGGCGCACCAGCGCCGCTTCATCGGGAAACGGCAACGGCTTCACCTGCTGCAGGACGATCAACTCGCCGAGCACGCATGTTGGCAGCATCGCGACCCCGAGGCCGGAGGCGACCGCGCGGGCTATACCTTCGTTGCTGCCGATCTCGATCGTGCGCCGCGGGGCGATCCCGTTGTTGCGCATCAGCCGTTCGGTCACGTCGCGTGTGCCCGAGCCAGGCTCCCGCAACAGCCAGATTTCAGAGTTGAGCTCGGCGAGGGACGGCCGCCGGCGGCGGGCAACCGGCGCGTTCGGGCTCGCGATGATGCGCAACTCGTCGTCGCGCCAGTGTGTGCTGATGATTCGTGAATCGTGTATGGCTCCTTCCACCAGCGCAATGTCGAACTCGCAGCCGATGAGCCCGTCACAGACCATCTGCGTGTTACCCACGCCGATCTTCAGATCGATGCCGGGAAAGCGCAGTGAGAACGCCGCCGCGTACGCGGGGAGCCAGTAAGCAGCGACGGTGGTGCTCGCACCGACCGAGAGCTGCCCGCGCTGCAGGCCCACCCTCGCGCGAATATCCTCGCTGGCCGCGCGTTCGAGCGCAAAGATGCCGCGAGCGTGCTCGAAGAGCGCCCCACCGTTCGCTGTGAGATGCACTCCGCGGGCGCCGGATGCCGAGCGCTCCAACAGCGGCAGATCGAGTCGACGCTCCAGCTCGCGCACCGCCTTGGAGACCGCCGGCTGGCTGATGCGCAGCACGCGCGCAGCCTCCGAGAAGCTCCTCTGCCCGGCAACCGTGAAGAAGATGCGCAGCAGGTGCAGGTTCAGGTGCATAACTAAAACTCATGCAGACGTGAGATATATGTATTGTACTCATGCCTTGCCCGGCCGATACCCTGTCATGCGCCAACTCCTGCGCTGCCGCCAAAGGCCGAATGAGCACCAGCTCACACAATCCCGCGCCGCGTGCCGCGGGTGATACCATGCCCCGCAAGGCGTGGGCTCTCATCATGCCGTTGGGTGCGAGGTTGCCCGGGCTTGCCCTGGCGGGCGGGGTTGCCGGCGCGGGCACGATGGCAGCGGCGCTGCCCTGGGCGAGAGGCCTCGGACTCAGCGCACTCACGCTTTCGATCATCCTGGGCATGCTCGTGGGCAATACCGTCCTGGCGCGCATGGCGCCGGCGGTAGCGGCGGGGGTGGATTTCTCGAAGGGCGCCCTGCTGCGCACCGGGGTGATTCTGTACGGTTTCCGACTCAGCTTCGGTCAACTGGCCGAGATCGGCTGGGCGGGCGTTGCCATCGACCTCATCATGATCACCCTGGTGTTCACGATCGCCCTGCAGGTGGGCACGCGTGTCTTCAAACTGGAGCGCGATACTGCTCTGCTCATAGGAGTCGGCAGCGCGATCTGCGGGGCGGCGGCCGTGCTGGCCACGGAACCGGTGGTACGTGCTCAGCCCCACCGAGTCTCCGTCGCGGTAGCGACCGTCGTGATATTCGGAACACTCGGCATGTTCCTGTATCCACTGTTATATCCCCATCTTGGCTTGACACCGCAGACCTACGGCATCTATGCCGGATCGACCATTCACGAAGTTGCGCAGGTCGTGGCAGCGGGCAAGGCGGTGAGCGATTCGGCGGCCGCGGCGGCGGTGATCGAGAAAATGCTGCGGGTGATGCTGCTTGCGCCCTTTCTGCTGCTGCTGTCACAAGCGCAACGCCTGGGCGACACGCAGACTGCCGGGAGCGCTGGACGACCGCGCCTGCTGATCCCGTGGTTTGCCCTCACGTTCGTGGCTGTCTGTGCCGTCAACTCCCTGGGCTTCTTCCCGGCTGGATTCGTGAACCGCCTGAACGAGGTGGACACACTGCTGCTGGCGACCGCGATGGCCGCGCTGGGACTTCGCACGCACGTGCGAGCCTTCCGCGAGGCAGGGGTGCGACCGTTATTGCTGGCCGGGACTCTCTTCTGCTTCCTGATCGTCGGCGGCTACCTCGTGAACCGCGCAGTCATGGGCTTGCTTCCCAGCTGATCACTCACCTCGGGTCGGGGCGGTACCCGCGAGCATGCTGGTGCCCGAGATCTGCTGAAGCTCAGAACCGCAGCGACAGGCAGCTCAGTCCGCCGTCCATCTTGCGGAATTCGGACATGTCGAGCGAGAGGATCGAATAGCCCAGCCGCTCGAGCCTGTCGTGGACCTGCGGGTATCCGGCAGCCACCAGGACGTGATCGTTCACGCGCACGCAGTTGGCGGCATACAGCTCGGCGGGAGCTACTTCCAGGATCTCGTAGTCGCGCAGCTCCTCGGGAAGCGACAGCTGGGAGATCGCAACGAGGCGCCGGTCCCCGGCGTAAGCGAGACCGGACTTCAGGTGCAGAAGCGAGCGGCTGGCACGGATGTCGATGACGGAGGAGCCGTAGCCGTGACGGCCGAGAATCTGCGCGAGCTGACTGGCGCCTTCGGCGTTCGTGCGGTGGGACAGGCCGATGAGGAAATGCCGGTCGACCTGGCAGATGTCCCCGCCGTCCAGCATACCGGGCGCCTCGATCCGCTGCACGGACAGGTCGAGGCTTTGCAGCAGCGGTGCGAGGCCTTCGATCTCGCCACGACGCGTGGGCGCTCCGGGACGAGTAACTACCGCCAGGTTGCCGGCAATCACGGCGGTGTCCTCTACGAATGTGCCATCCGGGTAGCGCGTGTCGGCCGCAGTGGCGTGCACGACCAGGCCGCACCGCCGCAGGGCTTCGCAGTATTGCCGATGTTGCTCCAGCGCTTTGTCGAGGTCCGGCACACCCTCGGTTGCGCTCGTGATTCCCGTCGCGTAGTTCGCCCCGGGCGGCCGCACGATGGCTCTGGTGAACGCTTGTGGCAGGTCCATGAGCGCCAATATAAGCAATTGCGGCAAATATCGCCCACAAGCATTAATCTTGGATTTTTCGCCCGGGGCAGCTCATGAGCAATTTCGATCTGACGGCACCGACCGAAGCGCAGCGAGGCGTGATCACTGCCGGGCTCGATCGCGACGAACGGCGCGTCCTGCTCGAGCACGGCACCGAGGCCGCCTTTTGCGGCGTGTTTCTGGATAACAAGAAGGACGGTATCTACACCTGCCGCTTCTGCGGTTTGCCGCTGTTCCGCTCGAGCGCGAAGTTCGATTCGGGGACGGGATGGCCCAGCTTTTTCCGGCCCTTCGACGAAGCGCACATCCGACGCCTGCGCGACTCGAGCTATGGAATGATCCGGGTCGAGGAGGTCTGTGCGCGTTGCGGAAGCCACCTCGGACATGTGTTTCCCGACGGCCCGCCGCCTACGGGGGAGCGTCACTGCCTCAACTCTGTCTCGCTGGGCTTCACGGAAGCCGGCAAGCCGCTTCCGGACGTATTGCATCGCGGTGCCCCGGAAGGAATTCCGGAGCCGGCTGCCCGATAGCGTCCGCAGGGAGCAGGTATCCTGCTCCGCCCGCACGCCTCGGCATGCAAGCGTGCGCCGCAGGCCCGGGCGACAGCTGCCCGGTGGCTCTGCGCGCCTCCATTGCGGCAGCCATGATCAGGCCCTAGATTAGCCGCCTGCGGGGGCCGCCGAAGAGCCGAACAATCAATGAACAGAGAAGTCCTCGGGGCGCTTGCAGCGATGCTGCTGGCCGCCCTTGCCGCACCGTGCCTCGCACAGCGGTTACCGGTGCTCGGCCAGATCGATCTGCCTCACCCTTACTACTTTCGCGAGATGTATCTGCCGCAACTGACGAGCGGTCCCTCGAGCCTCGCGTGGTCGCCGGACTCGCGCGAGCTCGTGTACTCGATGTCCGGCTCGCTGTGGAAGCAGGACATCGCTTCCGGCGTGGCGCACCAGCTCACCGCATCGGTGTCGTACGATTATCAGCCAGACTGGTCGGGCGACGGACGCTGGATCGTCTACAGCTCCTACCGCAACGATGCGATCGAGCTGTGGGTGCTCGACGCCACGACCGGCCGCACGCAGCCGCTCCTGCACAATGGAGCAGTCAACGTCGAGCCGCGATTCTCGCCGGATGGACGGCGCCTGGTGTTCGTCTCCAGCGCCTTCCACGGGCACTTCCACCTGTTCGTGGGAGATTTCTCCGCCGGCAGGCTCACCAACGTTCGGCAGCTGACAGAAGAGCACAGGAGCGATCTGCCACGCTACTACTACAGCGCCGTGGATCATGAGATCAACCCGGTCTGGTCGAGGGATGGCCGGGAGATCCTGTTCGTCTCCAATCGTAACCATATCTACGGGACCGGTGGTTTCTGGCGAATGCCCGCCGAGCCGGGAGCGCAGGCGCGCGAGATTCACTACGAAGAGACGAACTGGCGCGCGCGGCCGGAATTCTCTCCCGACGGCAGTCGCCTCGTGTACGCCTCGTATCTCGGCCGATCCTGGCACAACCTGTGGGTGATGCCCGCGCAGGGGGGTGATCCGTTCGCGATCACGTTCGGCGACTGGGATCAGCTGAATCCGCGCTGGGCCCCCGACGGCAAGCAGATCGCTTTCATCACCAATCGCGATGGCAACACGGCTGCGGCCATCGTGCCGATACCGGGCGGCGAGGTCCGTTTCCTGCAGATCACGCAGCGGGAATATCTGGAGCCCGTGGGCCGTCTGCACATCGTGCTCACCGATCGACGGGGGCAGCCGGCGGCGGCGCGAATCAGCGTCACCGATTCGGCGGGGATCTTCCACGCTCCGGCCGATGCCTGGATTCATGCCGACGACGGGTTCAACCGGAAGGAGCGGCCATTCGAAGCGCATTATTTTCATGCCCTGGGAGAGGCAACTCTGGAGGCTCCGGTCGGAGTCGCGCACGTCGAGATCCTGAGGGGTTTCGAGGGTCCTCTGCAGCAGCGCGACGTGAAGGTGACCGCGGCCGGGACAGTCGAGGTAGCAGTTGGGGCGGACCAGGGCGCGTGGGGCGTGCCGGCGCAGGGACACTGGGTCAGCGGCGATGTGCATGTCCACATGAACTACGGCGGGGCCTATCGCAACACCCCGACGCACCTGGTACTGCAGGCGCGCGCCGAGAATCTCGACGTCGTGGAAGCGCTGATCGTCAACAAGGAGCAACGCTTTCCCGACATCGCCTATAACGGGTTGCAGCTGGACCCGGCCTCGACAGCGGATACGCTCATCGTCCATGGTCAGGAGTACCACACCAGCTACTGGGGACATCTCGGTCTTCTCGGCATCTCGGGCGGAATCATCCTGCCCGGCTATGTCGGCTACCCCAACACGGCGGCTTCGAGTCTGTATCCAACCAATGCCGATGTCGCCGACATCGCGCGCAGGCGCGGAGCGCTCGTGGGGTACGTGCATCCTTTCGACGAGCCTCCGCATCCGTTCAATTCGGCGGAGAAGCTCACGGACGAGTTGCCCATCGATGTAGCCCTCGGAAAAGTGGACTACATGGAAATACTCGGCTTCAGCGATCATCGCGCGACCGCGGACGTATGGTATCGCCTGCTCAATCTGGGTTTCCGGATTCCCGCCGCCGCTGGCACCGATGCCATGGCCAACTTCGCATCCCTGCGCGGGCCAGTGGGGATGAACCGGGTCTATGCCCTCGTACCGGAGGGGCGTCTTACCCAGAAGGACTTCGTAGAGGCGATCCGGCAGGGGCGCACGTTTGCAACCAACGGCCCATTACTCGGGTTCAGTCTCGGCGGAATGCAGCCGGGCGAAGAGCTCCACTCCGAGGGCCCGCGGCGCGTTACTTTCGTCGCGCGAGTGCGCTCGATAGTGCCCGTGGATCATCTCGATCTGGTCTGCAACGGGCGGGTGGTCCGTTCTTTCCTGCATTCACCCGCAGCACGTGCGGACTTCTCGGGTGAGATGCCGATCGACCGCTCCGCATGGTGCCTGTTGCGAGCTTGGACCGCCGTCGCAAAGTATCCTGTGCTCGATACGTATGTCTATGCGACGACGAGCCCGGTGTACGTACAGGTTGGCGGAGCCCGGCTCCGCTCAGCGGAGGATGCGCAGTTCTTCGTCGCCTGGATCGATCGCGTGACTGAAGCGACAGCCGCCTATCCGGACTGGAACAACGCGGACGAGAAGGCACACGTCCTGGCGGAGCTGGCAGCGGCCAGGACGATCTATCTCAAGATGCGCTGAAGCCGGCGATGTCGACCGCAGCGGTGGCCGCCTATTGACGATAGCGGGTCAATGCGTCGCCAAGCGCGTCCTTGAGCGGTCCGAGCCAGGGCTCATAATGCCTCCACTGATCGAGGCCGTCGCGAAACAGGGGCTGGCGCACCTGCTCGGAGCTCGCCGTGCGGACGCTGCGCTCGGTCCGATGGAACTCGACGCAAGCCGCCTCGAACCCGAGTCCG
>DASTDD010000171.1:0-2901 GCA_035710545.1 Steroidobacteraceae bacterium | reverse complement strand
GAATGCAGACGCTGTTGTGCCGGCCATACCTCGACGAACTCTCCCAGCGGTTTCGGGAGAAAATTCCAGCCGCCGGCGAGGTGCGTGATCAGCGTCTGAGACTTGTATTGCGTGAGCACGGCGATCCGACGCACGCCAGAGTTCACGCAGTTGGAGAGCGTGAAGTCGATGTTGCGAAAGTGCGCCCCGAACGGTATCGCCGGCTTGCACTCTCGCCGGGTGAGCTCACCGAGCCGCGTCCCGTTGCCGCCCGCCAGGACGAGCGCCAGAGTCTCACCTGCCGGGCCCCGTCCCGTTTGATTCCTCGAGTTCACGTTGCGGGCCAATTCGCAAGAACTGTACCTATGGCGACACTGTGCACGAGGGATGTGACAGCTCTAGCGTCGGGGCCGGATTCTCCTGGCCGTGAGGTCGCGAGCGGGCTCGGGCGGCGGCGAGAAGTTGCGTGCCTGCCCCAGCAGCCACTCGCGCAGAGCGGCGACTTTGGGAAAGGTGGCGTACGGCTTCGGACACACAAAGAAATATGAGAATCGGTGTTTCACGATGTGACTGCTTGCCAGCACGATCCGTCCTGCCTGCACTTCACAGGCGGCGAGCGTCCAGCGCAAAAGGCCAAATCCCAGGCCCTCGAGCACGGCACTCAGCAGGCTGGCCGAGTCATCGATGAAAGCGCCCCGCAGCGCGCTCATGGAGCGGGTGTCGCCGGTGGACCAGTTGGCCCAGTCCAGCTCATCGCCGTGCAGCAGGGGATACGCCGCGAGATCGCCGGTATCGGGCAACCGACCGTGCTTCCGGATCACCTGCGGCGCCGCGACGGCCACCAGCCACTCGCTCAGAAACTTCTCGGCGTACAGATCGCCATAGCGACCAAGCCCGAATCGGAGCGCGGCGTGAAAGTCCGACCGGGCAAAATCCACCGCGTCGGGTGAGGTGTGCAGCCGCAGCTCGATGTCCGGGTGGCGCGCGTTCAGATCACTCAGCCGGGGCATGAGCCAGCGCTGCAGGAAGGAGGAAAGCATGCTCACGTTGACGGCGCCCTTGTGGCGCTCCTGCCGGATCCGTTGCAGCGTCGCCTCCAGCTCGTCGAGGCCGTGCCGGACTCCGGGCAGGAGCTGCACACCCTCGGGCGTGAGCTGCACCCGGCGACCATCGCGGCGGAACAATGGAGTCTGCAGGTAGTCTTCGAGCGACTTGATCTGCTGGCTCACCGCCGCCGGAGTGACATGCAGCGCCTCGGCGGCCTCGCCGAAGCTCAGCCGGGTGGCGACCGCCTCGAATACCCGCAGGGCATTCAGGGGCAGGCGATCGTAGGCGGAACTCACCCGACCGCCCTCGGGGCAAGCGCTCCATGGGGAGGAAGCCCCCTTGCGCCGGCGCTCGCTTCCAGGGGGCGACTCCCCATGGAGCGCTGGCCCCAGGCGCCCACCCCGTAGTTGACAGATGTAGCGGATGCGAACATGGTTTTCTCTGCAATGAGCGCCATCTTCCCAGCCTCCGGGGTGATCACCATCACCACCGATTTCGGGCACCAGGGTCCGTTCGTCGGTGTCATGAAGGGTTGCATTCTGACCCGCTTTCCGGCTGCCCGGATCATCGACCTGACGCACGAGATCGTGGTGCACTGGCCGGCGGAAGCGGGCTTCTGGCTCGCGCGCGCGTTCGCCTACTTCCCGGCCGGCACCGTGCACGTCGCGGTCATCGATCCGGGCGTCGGCACCTCGCGCGACATCGTCGCCGTTGCGGCGCAAAACCACCTTTTTCTGGCACCCGACAACGGACTGCTGGCACCCATCGTGGCGCGGCATCCCGATGCGGAGGTCGTTCGTTTCGATGCGCCGCGGCTGGCGCGCTTCGGCGTGCACCGGCCGAGCGCGACCTTCCACGGACGCGACATCTTCGCACCGATTGCCGCGGAGCTGGCAGCCGGACGTTGCCAGCCGTCCGATCTCGGGCCTCCGGCGGGCAACCTCGTGCCCGCGTGGGTCGACGAGCCAACGGTGGATGCCGGCAGTGTCTCGGGTGTCGTGATCACGATCGATCACTTCGGCAACCTGATCACCAATATCGACGGCCCTCTGGTCGGACGCTTTCGCCAGCCGCTGGTGCAGGCGGGCAATCACACCTTCCCGCTGCTGCGGACCTACGGCGATGCCCAGCCCGGTGAGTACCTGGCGCTGGTCAACTCCTTTGGCGTACTGGAAATCGCCCGCGCGGAGCAAAGCGCGGCCGAGGGCTTGGGCCTGAGTCGGGGCGCGCCAGTGGTGGTGCGCGAGGGAACCCGGCGCAATTGAGCGGTGCGGAGCTGCCGGGGTTGATCCGCAGCGCGAATCGGCTATAGTTCGCTGCCTTGCGTGACACGCAAGTGGTACGTTAGTCCTTGATCTACCTACAAAATTAGTCCTCGAGCCATGTCGGAACGCGACAACGGGAGCTTCGATCTCGACGATGAATTCCTGAACGGGCCGACCGAGGACGGCACCGATTACGACCGCCTGCTCGACCGGGTGGACAAGCGCGTCCGCAACCAGGGTAAGCGCGGCAAGGCCGCCTGGAGCCGGCTCGAGGAAGTCCTGGCAGACAAGAAGCTCGAGAAGGACCTGCTGGACTTCGACGAAGAGCCCTGATCCCCCGGAGGCTCTCTTCACAGCCAGCAACCGGGCGCCGCTCCTCGCCGCCCAAGGGACCAGTCAGTGACGCGCGCGGCCTCCCCGTGGATCGTTCTGAAGTTCGGTGGCACCAGCGTCTCCTCGCTGCCGAACTGGCGCAACATCGCCGCCGTCACGCGCGAGCGGCTGGCCACCGGTGCGCGCGTGTTGCTGGTGCATTCGGCTGTCACAGGCATCACTGATCGGCTCGAGAAGATGCTGGAGGCCTCGCTTGTGCGCACGCATGAGCCGGACT
>DASTDD010000170.1:0-14237 GCA_035710545.1 Steroidobacteraceae bacterium | reverse complement strand
AGAGCAGAGCAAAGGTGCCGATCAACAAATAGAGGACGCCTTCGGACACGTATCCGGCATGTGCACTCCAACGCTCCCATGCGCGCAGATCGGCGGCATCTCGGGGATCGATCGGCACGATGTGATCCTGCGCTTCTGCTTGGGGCGATTATCGCATGAGAGCCTGGGGCTCGACGGCCGCACTTGCCGGCTCACGCCCTATTCCACGGATGAGCGGGGCGAGCCGGTGATAGGCCGGCCCGCCCCTCGCTCGTTTGTAACAAATATCCGCCTCGGGGCCCGCGAAACATTCTGGCATTGGATACCCCAGAGCAGCGCGCGCAGCTACAGGCGCGGCAGCGATCAACGAAATCACCGACAATTTTCCACGCAGTGCTCGAACTGTCGCAAGTCGACCGGAGTCGACTATGCTGAGCACCGGTTCCGCGCCGAAGCCTGCGGCGCGCCAGCGCGTCGCGTGCTATCATGCTCAGCGAGAAGCCCTCACAGAATGGGCTGCCCGGATGACGGCCGCAGAACGACGCAGTGACGGGGATCAAATCATCATGAGAAATTCGACGCCGCTGGTGGCACTACTCGGCTTGACCGCTCATTGCGCGCTCGCGCAAACGGCACCGCCGCCTGCCCCAAGTGCCGCCGGGGGCAAGGAGACCGGGCTCGAGGAGGTCGTGGTGACCGCGGAGAAGCGCGAGTCGACGGTGCAGAAGACACCGATCAGCATGACCGCTCTGTCCGAGGCCGAGATCCAATCACGCGGCCTGGAGGATTTTCGCTCGATCGCGCAAGAGACACCGGGCGTCTCCATGAAGACCAGTGGACCGGGCCAGAGCGAATTCGAGATGCGCGGACTGGATGCCACCGGCGGCTTCTCTCCGACTGTCGGTTTCTATGTGGACGATGCGCCGCTGACCGCGCCCGCGCAGGCCGCCCAGGGAAAAGTGGTTGTCGACCCCGACCTTTATGACCTGAACCGCGTCGAGGTGCTGCGCGGTCCGCAGGGCACCCTGTACGGCGCCGGCTCGATGGGAGGCACCATCAAGCTGGTCACCAACGCACCGCAGCTCAATACCCTGGCGGTGACCGCTCAAACCAAGGAGTCCGGCACCGACGGCGGTGGGTTCAATTATGGCGGCAGCGCCATGCTCAATCTGCCGATCGCCGCGGACATCGCCGCGATCCGCTTCATCGGCACGTACAAGTACACCTCGGGCTGGATCGACCGCATCGTGCTGAATCCGTTTCCCCTCGAGACCAACGGCGGCGCGACACGCGGGGATGTGCTCGCCGCCCCCGTTCAGAAACGCTACCCCAACGTCAACTCGGAGGCGCTGTGGGGTGGCCGGGTCAGCGTATTGCTCAAGCTCAGCGATGACTTGACCGTCCAGGCCGGCATGATGCATCAGCGGATCTCCACGGGCGGTCCGTTCACCATCGACGATCCGCCGGGCAACATCTACGCCCACTATCAGCCGTTCGATCTCGCCGAGCCGCTCGAGGACAACTTCTCTCTCTACACCCTGACCGTCAAGTATCACTTCGACTTTGCCGACCTCACCTCCGCGACTGCCAAGTGGAATCGCCACGACGAGCAGACCCAGGATATCTCCGAGACCATCCAGGCCCTGCTCGGGCTCCCGAGCTTCTATCCGCCTGAGGGCATCGGCGGGGGCACCCAGGAGGAGACCGATTTCAGCGACCAGATCAGCGAGGAGCTGCGCCTCGCCTCGAACGGCGAGGGGCGGTTCCAATGGCTCGCCGGCGCGTTCTATAGCAAGTTCAACTCCAACACGACGTCGCTCTCCTTGTACGAGGGACTCATCCCCTTCTTCGGCACGGACGACCTGATCGACGTGGGCGAGCCGATCGCGATCAGCCAGCGCGCCCTGTTCGGCGAGGCTTCTTACAAGCTGCTGGATCCCCTCAAGGCGACCCTCGGGTTGCGGTACTACCGCTACTCGAGTACCGAGGAGGCCGTCAACGGCGGCATCGCCTCGATTGCCGGCGGCCCCGGCACGGTTCTGGAGTTCGGCCGCGCCGAAAACAAGGGGTTCAACCCGAAGGTGAACCTGTCATACACGCCGACCGACAATCTGCTGGTATACACCACCGCGGCAAAGGGCTTCCGGCCCGGCGGTCCGAACACGCCCGTGCCGCTCACCGGTCCGGCGCAGTGCTTGACGGGACCGGGCAATCTGCAGTCTCTCGGCCTGAGCTCCGCGCCTGACCAGTTCGCGCCCGACAACGTCTGGAGCTACGAGGTCGGCGAGAAGGCACGCGCGCTCGAAAACACCTTCCAGATCAACAGCGCCGTCTACTACGAGCGCTGGACCAACGTGCAGCAGCTGGTGGATCCGTCCTGCGGCTTCGGTTTCACGGCCAATGCGGGAACTGCTGGCGTCTACGGCTCCGAGATCGAGCTTGCCGCGAACCTGGGTCCGTCTGTCACGGTAACCGAGAGCGCGGGCTACACGCATGCAACGTTCAACGAGAGCGTGAAGGCGACCAACACCGTCAAGGGCCAGAAACTGCTCGACGTGCCGGATGTGACCTCGAGCACCTCGCTCATCTACTCTACCCCGGTGGCGGCCGGCCTGAACTTCAGTGCGCGGGGCACCTACTCCTACGTCGGGCCGATGCAGGACATCACCTTCGTGCGCAACAACCTGGCGGGCTATTCGCTGCTGAATGCGCGCGCGGGCGTCAGCTCGGACCGGTTCTCGGCATTCCTCTTCTGCGACAACGTGACCAACCGGATGGTGATCCTGACGAACAACGTTGCGCAGACGGTCAACATTCCGTCTCTCAACCGCTGGGTGACGGAACAGCCGCGGACCATCGGCATCGACCTGCAGATGCGCTACTGAGGGAATCCCGCCGGCAGGGCGCGCACCGGTCGTGAATTGACCGGCAGGGCGAGGTACGAAGGATACTGAGCCGAACGGAACACGCTCTGCGTCGCGACCGTGAAGTCCGCCTGCGTGGCCGCGTAGATATTCGGCACATAGCGCTGCGGATTGCGGTCGATCACCGGGAACAGAGTGCTCTGGACCTGAACCATGATGCGGTGGCCCGCCTTGAAGGTGTGGTTCCGGTCGCGCAGCGCGATCGCGTACGCGGTCACCTCTCCTGGCACCAGTGGCTGGGGTGTCGTAAAGCTGTTGCGATAACGAGCCCGGAACACCTCCCCCGCGACCATCAGCTCGAAGCCGCGCAACTGCGGATTGGCCTCGCTCTCGGGATAGACATCGATGAGCTTCACGACCCAGTCGCTGTCCGAGCCCGTGGTCGAGGCGAATAGATGCGCGACGGGGTCACCGGAGACGGTGAGATCCTGCTCGAGCGGATCACTTTCGTAGGTGAGCACGTCGGGCCGGCCCCCCGCGAAGCGCTGGTCGGCGAGCTGCCACTCCGCCCAGTACTCGTCAGTGATCGGACGCGGAAAGTACGGCACCGGCTTTGCCGGATCGGAGACGTAATCGTCGTGCTCGCTCGCGCCGCGGGAAGCCGTAGCATCGCCCGCGCCAGGGGCCCCGAACGACAGCTTGCCGCCCGCCGACAGGTACAGCCTGCGTTCCTCGATGCCTTCGCGCGGTGGCCACGCCTCGTAAGGCTCCCACCGATTGGTGCCGGTTCTGAACGCCAGCACCGGGGGCAGATCCGGTGCTGTGCGGCCTTTGAGCCAGTGGGCAAACCACGGCGCCTGGACGTGATCGCGGTACCAGCTCGCGGTGTCCTGGCCGAAGTCGATCAGTCCGATGGATCGGCCGTCGGGACTGCGGCTCCACTCGCCGTGATACCAGGGCCCGATCACCAGGCTCACCAGGTGCTTCGGATCCTGCGTTTCGTACTTGTGATAGAGCTCGAGCGGACCGTAGAAGTCCTCGGCGTCGAAGTATCCCGCAATCTCGAGTGTGGGCACGGTCACCTTCTGCGTGAAAGGCAGCACGCCGCACATTTCGTGGGTCCAGAACTGGTCATCGTTGGGGTGCTCCGCGAAGGCGTTCCAGCTCGGCGCGTTGCCGTGAAAGTACAGCGCGTTCACGTTGGACAAAGGCCCCAGCGCCAGGAACTCCTCGTAACTGTCATGGCGCTTGAGCGCCTGCAACGCGGAGCCGCTCCCCGCGTGCCGCTCCGCCTCCATCTCCCCGATCCAATCGAAGCTATAGCTCAGGCGAAACGCGCCGTTGTGATGCCAGTCATCGCCCACGAACATGTCAGCGCAGGTGGCCTGCGGCGAGGCAGCCTTGAGTGCCGGATGCGGGTCGATGAGCGCGCGCGTGACCATGAATCCGCCATACGAAATGCCGACCGTACCGACCTTGCCGTTGTTGCCCGCGACGTGCTTGACCAGCCAGTCGATGGAATCGTACGCGTCGGTCGACGGGTCGATCGAACGCGGCTTCGAGCGGTCGCGCATTGGCCCCCCAGTCACGAACTCACCGTGCGAGCCACCCGTCCCGCGCACGTCTTGCAGCGCGAAAATGTAGCCGTCGGCGACCAGCTCGGGGTACATGCGCAGGTGCGCCGAGTAACCCTTGGCATCAGGACTCAAGCCATACGGGGTCCGCTCATAGATGATCGGCAAGGACTCGGTGCGCTTTCGCGGCGTGTAGATCTCGGTGTGCAGCGTGACGCCATCGCGCATCGGAATCTCGGCCACTTGCTTTTCGAACAGCGGCGAGAAGTCCGGCCCGGGGACCTGACCGCTCGACATGATGAGGGCATCGCGCCTCGATTTCGGCATCCGCGCGAGCCGGCGCTCGATCTCCTCAGCGGATAGTGGCGTGGCAACCGCCTGAGAGACTGCCGATGGCCGGGCTTGCGGCTGGGCGGGGGCTGGATGCGCGTAGGCCACGCGCAGGAGCACACAGACGGCAAGGCCAACGGCCATGCTCGCGGCAGCACGCGCGATCGATTTCAACGAGCGCGGCGAGGCGGATTTCGCAGTCATGAAGGAATCACCTCCGGACGTACCCGCGCACCACCCGAGCCGCGGACCACGAGCCAGGTACCGCGCAGCAGGAGCGGGAAGAAAAAGATCAGCAGGAAGAAGTACGAGCTGTAGCGATAGCCCCGCCCGATCAGATCGATGATTCCGACCGCGGAAGCGACGAACACCGTCACGACCAGGATGACGAGCGCGGCGATGGGCCGGAACGCGCGCGGCAGCGTCCTGCCGCGATCCGTCGCCGCACGGGCGATTCGCTCGTTCAAGCCATGCAACAAGCCGACCCCGGTCTTGACGAAGGCCCCGAGAATCACGAGCTGAACGCAGGTTGCAAGCACCGGGTGTCCGATGTTGCCGAGCACGACCGAGATCGGCAACGGCTCGTTGAGAATGGAGGGATAGAATGCCGAGAGCGCCAGGAGCGACGCAAGACCCGGCAGCAGGATGAGCGGGCCCGCCACCATACCCGCGATCAGCGCGTCCGCGCGCGACTCGAAGTTGCGCGCGACGAAAATCAGGATCGGCAGGATCACCACGTTGTAGCCAGTGTAGCTGAAGCTGTCGCGGACGGCTTCCGGCCAGTCGAACGCCGAGGCGTGAAGTGCTGTGCGCAGCTCGGGGCCGAACTTGAGCAGCACCATCGCGAACATGGCGCCGTAGGTGGCATAGAACAGGACCGACCACGCCGAGATGACCTTCTCGATCACGGTGTTGCCGAAGAACACCACGAAAGCCACCACGACGATGAACAGGATCGAGTTCGTGAGCTCGGGAAGGCCCGCCATCTGGGCCAGCAGCTTTCCGGCGGCGGCCGACAGCACCGACAGGACCAGCACGAGCAAGGCGTAGTAACCGATCTCGAACAGTACCCAGAAGCGGCCGAGGAAGACGCGACAGAAGCTCTTGTAGTCGAACGCGAGGTACTGCCGCGCGAGCTCGAACGACACCACTGCGCCGGTGCTGATCAGGAGCGCCGTCAGCGCCAGACCCGCGAGCGCGGTGGCCGGGCCCTTCGACAGAAAGAACTCGACCAGCTCCCGGCCGGTCGCATAGCCTCCCCCGACCATCACCGCCTGAACGACCAGACCGGGGACGATGTAGCGATACAGGCGCATCAAAGCGAGCCGCGCGCGTCAACCGGCCAGATATCCACCAGCCGGTTGCCGCGCACACAATGGTAGTAGTCGTGCATGTTGATCGTCGGGTCGCAATGCGGCGTGACGATCTCGACCTTGTCGCCGAGCTTCATCGGACGGGACTGCCCTGCGAGCTTGATCTTGCCGAACTCGTCGCCGTAGAACTCGTAAGTGGCTCCGGGCGGGGCCCCCCGGGCGAGCTGCGGAACCGGACCGTCCATCGAGAAGCATTTGAAGCCGCCATCCAGGGTCGGCCGGCGTGGATGGTGGTTGCTCACCACGGATAATTGCACGAAGAGCGCCGTCCGGAAGGGATGAGGTCCGTGCGCAAACAGCTCGACATCCTGATACTCGACGTCCATCACCGCATACGAGCCACACTGACATTCCGTGAAAAGGCCCGCGCGCCGGTCGATATCGAAGGTGCCGGTCCCGCCACCCGAGACGATTCCGGGCACGTAGCCGATCTTTGCGGCCGCCGCGATGACGCGCGCCAGATGCTCGAGCTGTCGGCAGTAGACTCGGGCACGGTCGGCTGCGCGCGTGATGTGTTGTACCCGACCGGAATAGGCCTGAAGTCCGGCAAGCTCGAGCACTTTCGAGCGCTGCACGCGGCGAATCAGCTCGAGAGCTGCCGCAACCGACGGGACGCCGGTCCGCTGCATGCCGATATCGATATCGACCAGCACCGGAAGTTTCGCGCCTCGACGCCCTACGGCGCGCTCGAGCGCGGCCACGTACCCGGGATCATCGACAGCCGCCATGAAACCGGGGCTTCTGCCGACCAGACGGCTGAGCGCCTCCACCTTGAGGGCGCCCACGACCGGTGTGGTCAGCAGCACACCGGGTATGTTCGCACCGACCATCACGGTTGCCTCGCGCAAGGTCGCCACCGAAGTCCCGATCGCCCCGGCGCGAATCTGGCGCCGCGCCAGCTCGATCGACTTGTGCGTCTTGGCGTGAGGACGCAGCTCGAGGCCGGCCCGCCTGCAGAGCCTGGCCATCGCGAGGAGGTTGTGCTCGAGGGCATCGAGATCGAGGATGAGCGCCGGGGTGCCGAGCGCCTGGCGCGAGCCCGGCTTGCCGATGAGCGATGCATTCGGCCCGCGACCGGACGCCTTGCGCCGGCTGGAAATGGTGCGCTTCATGCAGGTATTTTTCGACCGCTGGACTATATACCGTAGTTAGGAGCCTCGAGGCTCAAACATGCGTGCGGCGCGCCAGTGCAGTCGCGGCGCGGCGTGGCAGCCGGGTGGCCAGGTGCGAGCGCAGATAGCCGGTCACGCCACGGATCGCCTCCTCGGTCATCTGCGCGGTGATGCAACCGTGCTCGAGCATCGACAGGCTGAACATCAGATCGGCGATCTCGACTGCGCGAAAGAACGTCTCGGTTCTCCCTGGCCACCGCGGCAGCACGAAGCGACGCTCGATCTGCTCCTCGAACAGGCGGGCGATGCGCTTGTCGCTCTGGCGATCCCGGAGCTTGAGCTCCGGGGGGGTCTTAGGGCTGATGAGCAGCTGCCGCGCGGCACGGTGGTCGTTGAAATATCGGGCCCCGCGCCGCACCAGCGCGGCCACGATATCATGCCAGGACGTGCGGGCCGGGCCGCGCAGCGGCCGGCGCACATCCTCCAGCATTTCCTCGCCGAGCACGCCGATGAGCGCGACGTACAGATCGAGAATGTCACCGTAATAGTGATAGGCCGAGCCTTTCGGAATGCGCGCCGCCCGCGCCACGTCCGCGAGGCTGATCTGATCGAGATCGCGTCGCGTCAGCAGCACACGTGCCGCCGCGAGCAGCCGCTTGCGGCGGACTATGCCGGGTGCTCGAAACGATGCGTTTGGCAATCGGCCCAACCAGGCTCCGCGGGTTGACACGTGGACGGCGCCTCATGATACTCGACCCAGGTCGACTAGGGGGTTTTCGCGCAGCACTTTCGTCGCGCTGTCCGGCAGGAAACCAAACGTGAGCGACACTCCCGCCAACAAAGCCGCGCCGGCAGCCCTCAGGGCCGGTGCGCTGCATTGGCTGCAGGTGGCCCTCCTCGGCATTGCAATTGCCATCTCCGGAAACGCAGCCGGCTGGAACTACGGGCTCGGCGTCGGCGGCTGGGGCGGGATGCTGATTGCAGCGCTCGCCATGGCGGCGTTGTTCTGGTGCCTCACACAGAGCCTCGCGGAGCTCGCCGCGGCGCTTCCCCAGGCGGGCGGGTTCGACGGATACGCGCGCCATGCGCTCGGTCCCGCGGGTGCCTATTTGACCGGGATGTCGGTCGCGATCGCGCTCGCCGTGGGCGCCGGTCTTGCCATCTCTTTCGGCGAGGCCTACGTGTCGGCGTGGCTCGGCACGGGCGGCTGGCCCGTCAAGATCGCGATCCTGGTGCTGGTCATGGGCCCGCAGCTGCGCGGGGCGGGCGAGGCGGTGGGCCTCACCGTGCTCGTGGGTGGGGCCGCGCTTCTCATATTGGTCGCGTTCTGCGTGTACATGGCTCCGGAGTTCGAGGTATCGCGGCTCTACAGCACCTCGCCGGGAGCGGCACCGAGCCTCCTGCCACACGGGCTCGCCGGTGCTGCGGGCTGCATACCCTTCGCGCTGTTCCTGTTCCTCGGGGTGGAGCAGGCGGCGCACGCCGCCGCCGAGATGCGTGACATGCCACGCAACATGCCCAAGGCGCTCGCCACCGCCATCGGTGTCGCGTTCGTGATCGGCCTGTGCGTGCTGTTCATCGCCACCGGCGGCGCCGGCGCGGACCGGCTTGCGAGCGTGGATGATCCCCTGTTTGCGGCGGTCAGCGTCGAGGCGAGCCGCGCGGGCGCGGGGTTCATGGCGCGTCTGGTGGGTGCCGGCGCGCTCGTCGCGATTCTGGGTACGTTCTTCTCGCTCGGCTACGCCGGCTCGCGGCAGTTCTATCACCTCTCCCAGGCCGGATTCCTTCCGGCGGCCCTCAGCCGCGTCAACCGCCGTCAGGCACCCGCCGCCGCGGTCTGCCTGGTCGCCGCCATCGCGCTCGTGACCGCGGCCTTCCCGCCCAACAGCGCAATGGTGGTGTTCATTTTCCTGATCAGCGTGTCGCATGCGATGCTGCTCGTCGCCTTCATCCGCCTGCGCCGCAGGGAGCCCGAGCTGCCCCGCTCGTATCGCGCCCGCGGCGGACAACCGGTTGCGCTGGTTGCTCTGCTACTCTCGATCGCGGTCATGGTGTCCTGCTATCGCCTCGAGGTGCGCGCGCTGCAGATCGCTATCGTTGTACTGGCGTTGTTGATGGCGCAGTTCTACTGGTGGAAACCCGAGCGGCTGCGGGGCTGGAGAGTCGAATGAAAGTGGATCTGTCCAGCAAGGTGGCCATCGTCACAGGCTCCGGTCAGGGGATCGGCGAGGGGATCGCGCGTGTCTTTGCCCGCGCCGGTGCCAAGGTGGTCATCGCGACACGCAGCGAAGGCAACGGACGCGCGGTGGCCGACTCCATCGTCAAAGCCGGCCATGTCGCCTGGCTCAACCGGACGGACGTCGGACGGCGAAGCGAGGTGAAGCGCGTAGTCGAGGAGACCGTCGCACACTTCGGTCGACTCGACATCGTGGTCCACAACGCCGCGGTGTACCCGGTGATTGCGATCGAGCAGCTCTCCGACGAGGATCTGGATCGGACGCTCGCTGTAAATCTGAAGGCGGGCTTCTGGCTGATCCAGGAATCGCTCCCGTATCTGCGCAAGCAGGGCGGCGGCAGAATCCTGTTCACCTCCTCGGTGACCGGACCGAACGTCGCCATGCCGGGCACTGCTCACTATGCCGCCTCCAAGGGAGGGATGAACGGTCTCATCCGTACCGCCGCCCTCGAATACGCGCGCCAGAACATCACGGTGAACGGTGTCGAGCCGGGTTACATCCGCACTCCGGCGATGGAAGCGCTTGGAGGGCCGGAGGCGCTCGCCGAGATGGCCAGGCAGATTCCGCTCGGCAAGCTGGGCGATCCGCTCGACATCGCCAACGCCATGCTGTTCCTCGCCTCCGACGCGGCCGCCTACATCACCGGCCAGACGATCGTGGTGGACGGCGGCTCGACCTTGCCGGAGAGTCCGGTCGTGCTCGACGCCTTCTACCAGGGGCAGTGACTGATGGCGGCTCGATCCTTACTCGAACGGCGCTATCGCGTCCTCGGTCCTCACTCGCCTCTCTTCTACGATGCCCCCTTGCATCTGGTTCGGGGCGAGGGTGTATGGGTCTACGACGCCGACGGAAAGCGCTACCTGGATACCTACAACAACGTTCCGCACGTAGGGCACTGCCACCCGCGAGTGGTCGCCGCGCTGAGCCGGCAAGCAGCCCTGCTCAACACGCACACTCGTTATCTCGACGAGAACATCGTCGCCTACGCCGAGCGGCTTACCGCGCTATTCGATCCACAACTCTCGATGGCGGTCTTCTGCTGCACCGGCAGCGAGGCGAACGAGCTGGCCTTGCGTATCGTCCGCGATGCCACCAAGGGCGAAGGCATCATCGTCACTGACTGGGCCTATCACGGAAACACCGCTGCGGTGATGCAGGTGAGTTCCCTGTTCACCCCTGCGGCACAACGCGGACCTCACGTACGTACCGTGCCTGTGATGGACCCATACCGGGATCGGGGCGCACGCAGCGACGAGGAGCTGGCCACCGCCTATGCAGATGAGGTTAAACACGCGATCGATGCGTTCGCTGCCGATGGCGTGCGCCTCGCGGGACTTCTGCTCTGCACTGCCTTCTCGAGCGAAGGACTGCCGACGGTGCCCGCCGGCTTCATGGCGAAGGCGCTCACGCACGTGCACGCCGCGGGCGGCTTGTTCATTGCCGACGAAGTACAGGCGGGATTCGGCCGTCTCGGCAGTCACATGTGGGGCCACCGGAAGCTCGGTGTGGTACCCGACGTCGTCACCCTGGGCAAGCCCATGGGCAACGGACATCCGCTCGCCGGCCTCATCGCGCGCCCATCGCTCATCACCGGCTTTACCGGGCACAACATGTATTTCAACACCTTCGGGGGAAATCCCGTATCGGCCGCCGTGGGTAACGCAGTGCTCGATGTGCTCGAGGACGAGCAGCTGGTGTCGAACGCGCTGCTCGTGGGCAACTACACCCTGGAACGCCTCGCCGCACTCAAGGATCGGCATGCACTCATCGGCGACGTCCGCGGTGCGGGACTCTTCTTCGCCGTCGATCTGGTGACCGACCGGTCCGCAAAGACGCCAGCGACTGCCGAGACCAAGCGTCTGGTGAATAGCATGCGCGAGCGCGGGGTTCTGCTGAGCCGCATCGGTCCCCACGACAACATCCTCAAGATCCGCCCCCCGATGCCCTTCGCGAAGCAGCACGCGGACCTTCTCGTCGAGACGCTCGACCAGGCGCTGGCCTCGCTATGACCGGGGTCAGCGTGCAGGGCCGCTCGTGAGCGTCACGATGGATCCTCCGACATTTCTGCGCGAGATGCAGAGGCTCGCCGAGCGGGCCCTCGAGCGCTGGCCGCTCGAGGTGGTCCGGATCGAGGCCATCAAAGTGCGGGAAAATGCCGTCTTCCGGCTCGATCTCGCCGGAGGCCGCAGGGCTGTGCTGCGGGTTCATCGGCACGGCTATCACTCAAACGCCGCGCTCGAATCGGAGTTTGCCTGGCTGCGCGCCCTCGAGTCCGCAGGCATCCGTGTGCCGCGGGTGATCCGCTCACGGTCCGGGCGTGATTTCGAGCTGGTCTCAACCGGCTCGAGGGCGGACGTCGAGGCCGATGAGAGGCTCTCGCCGCGGCACTCGCGGCAGATCGATGTGTTCGAGTGGATCGAGGGCAGCCAGCTCGGGTCTCTCGAGCAGGGAATTGCCGGCGGTGCGGGCTCCATCGCCGGCCAGTACTCGCAGATCGGGATCATCGCCGCCCGCATGCACAATCATGGCCAGCGCTGGCCGGCGCCGCCCGGTTTTCACCGCCACGCGTGGAACACGACCGGTCTGATGGGAGAGCAGCCGTTGTGGGGCCGCTTCTGGGAACTCGAAGCGCTGCAGCCTGAGCAGCGGCGGTTGCTCGAGCGCACACGGGGCGCGATCGCCGCGGATCTCGAGGCCTACGGCCTTGGGCCCGATCGCTACGGCCTCATCCACGCTGATCTCGTGCCAGAGAATCTCCTGGTGGACGGCGGTCGCGTCTGCGTGATCGACTTCGACGATGCCGGCTTCGGCTGGCACTTGTTCGAGCTCGCGACCTCGCTCTATTTCATTACGGACGAGGAGGCCTTCCAGCTCGCTCGCAATGCGCTCATCGACGGCTATCGCAGCGAACGCGCCCTCCCTGACGAGGCGCTCTCGCGATTATCGCTGTTCCTCGCTGCGCGCGGTACGACTTATCTGGGCTGGGTTCACACTCGACAGGGGACCGAGACCGCGCTGCAGATGACTCCCTTCCTCATCGAGCGTGCCTGCGGTTTCGCGGACGCGTACATGAGCGGGCGCCGGGACGCATAGCACAGCCGCGGCCATCTGGCGGCGCTTTCCTCGACCATCGCAGCCGGCTCGCTCAATGAGTGTCCCCGGAGGCCGGGAATACTTGGCGATATCGAGCGAGATTCAGCGCGCGCGATACAACAGCTCCTGGCCGATTCCCAGCGCGCGCGCTTTCTCGACCATTGCCGCGCCAAGCGCGATGTCCGAAAGCGACAGCCCCCGATGCCAGAACAGGTTGGTTTCCTCCGCTCGCTCACGCCCCGCCTTGAGTCCGGCGACTATCTGACCAAGCTCGGCGTACAGCGTGGCCTCGGAGAGCCGCCCGGAATCCACGTGCGCACGTAGTGCGCCGAGCGGTCCGGCTCGGGCCTGCCCCCAGTCATCAACCACCATTTTGTCCATAACGTCGGTCAGCGACAGCTCCACCGCACTCATCGTGCCGTAGGGAATGACGCAGGCACCCTTCCTGATCCACTCGGTCCTGAGCAGCGGCGCGGGCTTCTCCAGTCGGGATGCTTCGACCACGATGTCCGCATCGCGCACGCAGGACTCCCAGTCCTCCGTCACCGTGATTCGGGCATCCAGATCGCGCCGCAGTCGCGCCGCGAACGCATCGCGACTCTCAGGACGCCGCGAATGCACGCGGATTTCCTCGAAGCCGAAGACCCGGTGTAGCAACCGCACGTTCCAGTAGGCGGTTCCGCGGGCACCAATATGGCCGAGTACCCTCGAATCCCGGCGCGCGAGATACTTTGCACCGATGGCCGTGACAGCCCCGGTGCGCATGTCGGTGAGATCCGCGGCATCCACGATGGCGACCGGCGCGCCGCTCTGTGGATCGAAGAGCTGCAGCAAACCCAGTTCGGAAGGCAGACCCACCTCGAAATTGCGATAGAAGTCGCCGACCACCTTCACCCCGGCGAGTCTCAGCGGCCGTACGAAGCCACGCAGCACGTTGAAATGCCCCGGGTAGTCCCTTTCCGGCACCAGGTGCACGCGCGGCTCGATCTGTACCTGCCCCAGTCCCTGGGCGCGAAGCGCTCCCTCTACCGCACCGAGGATCTCCGCATCGGTCAGTTCCAGAGCCGCGACATCCTCATGATTGAGGTAACGCAAATAGATTGCTGCCGCCACATTGGCCTCCCTCGAAAACACTTACCGGCGCGCGAACGAATCGGTAGTCTTGAGATCCTCATACCAGACCTGCGTGCTACACCTCGCGGGCAAGGGAGCAGGGAGAATGCAAGTCGTGCGCCTGGATGGTCAGACCCTGACTGTCGCCGCGATCGTGGAGATTGCCCGCAACGGCGCGCACGTGGAGCTGGACCCCGCCTGCCGCGAAGAAATCGTCCGGGTGCGCCACTACATCGACACTCATTGGCTCACCGCTGGCGCGCCGCCAATATATGGCTTCAACACCGGGGTTGGCAAACTCAAGGACTACCCCATTTCCCCGGCCGACAATGATCGTTTTCAGCTGAACCTCGTTCTGTCTCATTGCAGTGGGCTCGGTGAGCCGGCGCCGCAGGATGTGGTTCGAGCCATGATCGCGATCCGCATCAACGCGTTCTGCCTGGGTGTGTCAGGCTTGCGCGCAGAGATCGTCGATCGACTCGTCGAGATGCTGAATCGCGGCATCTGTCCTCTCGTTCCGCTGCAGGGATCCCTGGGAGCGAGCGGTGACCTGGCGCCTCTC